>CALWMK010000011.1 GCA_944381825.1 uncultured Clostridia bacterium | reverse complement strand
GGTTTAAGTGTTACGGGTCCAACAGGCCCTACTGGCGCAACGGGTCCAACGGGTCCAACCGGCCCTACTGGTGCTACTGGTGCAACTGGTCCTACTGGAGCTGATGGTTTGAGCGTAACGGGTCCAACAGGAGATACTGGTCCAACAGGTCCTACCGGTCCAACTGGTCCTACCGGTCCAACTGGTGATGCTGGCGCAACTGGTCCTACTGGAGCTGATGGCTTGAGTGTTACGGGTCCAACAGGAGATACTGGTCCAACAGGTCCTACCGGTCCAACTGGTCCTACCGGTCCAACTGGTCCAACCGGTCCTACTGGTCCTACTGGTGATGCTGGCGCAACTGGTCCTACTGGAGCTGATGGTTTGAGCGTTACGGGTCCAACAGGAGATACTGGTCCAACTGGTCCTACCGGTCCAACTGGTCCAACTGGTCCAACCGGTCCTACTGGTGATACTGGTGCAACTGGTCCTACTGGTACCGCTGTGGCTAGCAGTTTTGGAAGTTTTTACACTACTGCAGAGCAAAGTGTTGATAACTCTACCTTTCCTCTAACAAACACTATTCAATCTAGTAATATGTCTGTCGACAATGGAACAGGTGTTGTGACTTTGTCAAATGTGGGAATGTATAAAGTAGATTATGGTCTTTATGCCACAAGTAATGCTACAGCCAGTGATTCTCTTGCATTGACACTTAATGGCTCAAATGTGACAGGAACGGCAAGAGGTCTTGAAAATAATACAATGATAAATGCTAGTGCAATTGTTCAAACAACAACCCCTAACAGCACTTTGGCAATTCAAGTCAATTCCACAAGTGCCATAACATTCCTAGATAACGATGGAATTAATGGTTATTTAGTTATTACTCAAATAGGATAAATTTTTAACTAAAGTTTACAAAAAATGAGCATAAATTTAATTAATTTAAATTAAATTTATTGCTTGTTTTTTGTTTTATTAAAAATATCATATGTTTAAATCTAAAAAAACAACTCCCAGTTCTTTTAAAAGCGCAATCGTCTTGTAACAAAATTTAGTCACAAGCTAAAAAAATTTATTTTGCTTAAATTATATTTACAATACAAAATAAATTTTTAATAAAATTTCTTTTTAACGAAAAAACATATAATCTTGTATTAAAACTATTTTCTAATATTTAATCATATTTGAATACTCTTAAATTTAAAGCAAATACTTACTATATGAATGATAAGTTAAAGGAATATAATAAAAAAAGAAATTTTCAAAAAACTTCCGAGCCTAGTGGAAAAGTTGAAAACAAAAATACAAAAAAATTAATATTTACTATTCAATATCACCTTGCAAGGCGTGAACATTATGATTTTAGACTTGAATATGAAGGAGTTCTTTTAAGCTGGGCAGTTCCAAAAGGTCCTTCTTATAATCCAAAAGATAAAAGATTGGCAATTAAAGTGGAAGACCACCCTATAGACTACGCAAATTTTGAAGGAACAATTCCTAAGGGAGAATATGGCGGTGGCACAGTTATGTTGTGGGATAAAGGATATTACATTCCATTAAATAACTTCAAACAAGGACTCAAACATGGTTCTTTAAAGTTTGAAATTTTTGGAAAAAGAATTAAAGGAAAATGGACATTGGTTAAAATTGAAAACCAAAATAATGAACAAGATGCTTGGCTTTTAATAAAAGAAAATGATGAGTACAAAAAAAATGTTAATGGAATTGAAAATTTTGTAACAAGTGTCAAAACCGGAAGAACAAGTGAAGATATTGCACATGGCATAAGCCCCTCGTCAAAAATGCTTCCTTTTTCAATCGCTCAACCCCAACTCGCAAAATTGTCTAACCAAATTCCAAAAGGAAAAGATTGGATTTTTGAAATTAAGTTTGATGGTTATCGAATTTTAAGCTATATTGAAAATGGTTCTGTTAAAATGATGACAAGAAACAATCATGATTATAGTTCAAAATTTGAACAAGTGGCAGACTCATTGTTCAAATTTTTTAAAAATGAAAGCATAATTTTAGATGGAGAAATTGTAGTTGTTGATGAAAACGGTAAAACAGACTTCCAAGCTCTTCAAAATTCCATCAAGGGCGATTCTCAACCACTCACCTACATTGTTTTTGATATCCTTGCAAAAGGAGGAAATGATTTACGAGAATTACCACTTTTAAAAAGAAAACAAATTTTATCCAAATTATTAAAAAAAGCACCACCTAATATTGTATATAGTCAACAAGTCAAAGGCAATGGCGAAAAATGTTTTGAGTTTGCAAAACAAAATGGTCTTGAGGGAATCATCGCAAAAAAAGAAAACTCCAAATATAGCGGTGAAAGAAATGATGATTGGTTAAAAATAAAATGTTATCAGTCACAAGAATTTGTAATTGGTGGCTATACAATATCAGAAAAAAAATCTAAACAGATAAGTTCTTTGTTGTTAGGCTATTATAAAAATGATAAACTAATCTATATAGGTCGCACTGGCACTGGAATGACTGAGCAAGAAATTAAACAACTAAAAAACAAATTTTCCAAATTAAAAAGGTCTACACCACCCTTTGTCAACAGTATTGATAAAAAATCTAATGAACAAGTGTTCTATCTAACCCCAAAAATAGTGGCTCAAATTCAGTATGCAGAAATCACAAAAGATTTTCAACTCAGACAGGCAAGTTATAAAGGACTTAGATTAGACAAAGAGGCTAAACAGGTAGTGTTAGAAGACAAAAAAATTCATAAATCAGATTTTCAAGAACTAATAGATGATATAAAAATTTCAAATCCTGAAAAGATTGTTTTTAAAAAAAACAAAATTACGAAGTTTGAAATAATTAAATATTATGAAAAGATATCAAAAAAAATGTTGCCTTTTTTAGAAAATCGTATTCTAACTGTGGTAAGATGTCATGGTGGAATTGAAAATTGTTTTTTTAAAAAACATCCAACAATTAAAAATGAATATATTAAAACAATAGACATAAAAAATTCCGAAGGTGAAAAAGATGAATATTTTTATATTGAAAATAAGCAAGGTTTAATTTTTGAAGCGCAACAGGGCACGATTGAATTTCATGTTTGGGGAAGCCAAATTAAAAACTTAGAAAAACCCGATATGATGGTCTTTGACTTTGACCCAGATGAAAAAATGGATTTAAAGCAAATAAGACAAGGTGTTAAAGACTTAAAAAAAATACTAGACCAACTAAATTTAAAATCTTTTTTAAAAACAAGCGGCGGAAAGGGTTATCATGTTGTTGTGCCTTTCAAGCCCAAGGTAGATTGGGAGACCTTTTATAGCTTCGCAAAAAAGGTTGCCTCCATATTGGAAGAAAAATATCCAGATAAATACACCACCAACATAAGAAAAGCAAATAGAAAAAACAAAATTTTTATAGATTGGGTTAGAAACGGTCGTGGTGCAACAAGTGTGGTTCCATATTCACTAAGAGCAAGAGATGGTGCCAGTGTGTCCTGCCCAATTTTGTGGAAAGAACTTGATAAAATTGCTCCAAATCAACTTACAATGCAAGATGTCCTTAAAAGAAAGGGAAATCCATGGAAAAGCTTTTATGGGTGTAATCAACAATTAAATTGTAAAAATTTAAGACAAACTTAATTTTTTTAGTCAAATTGATTAATTTAAAAAACCATTGATAAATCAATGGTTTTTTTTATCAATCTACTTTAACAACATTTGTAAGGGTAGGATACTCACCAACATTAAATGTCCATGAGCCTACAACATCACTTCTAAATCCTGCCTTTTCAAAAGGATCATTATTGGTCATTCCACGACAATCTTCATCATTGCAGTCTATCCAAGTTGATTTTCCCATTCCCAGGAACTTGCCTTGAACTTTTGCAGAACCATAGTTAATGACAACACAATTTGAAAGATTTCCTGGTTTGTAAGCATCACCATTTACAATTCCACTAACCCAATTTCTTTCAATCCAGTTTATCCAATTAGGATATCTTATTCTAGCTGAAGTTTCAGCCAAAAGAGTGCTATTGGCGCCAGATATTGTTGCGGTTGAAAAACAATATTTAACACTTCCATTCTCAGGCAAGAAAGCAACTAAACCTGCAACATAATATCCTTTGTTATCACCCAATCCAATTACACTTGCATCTGTAAAACAGTTAATTATGTCTCCTTCATTTTTGTATGCCAATCCACCAATATGATAGCCCTTGTATTCACCAGATGAATAACATTCAGAGATAGTTCCATAAACATTGGCAGCAACACCACCAACAAGACGCCCTTTAATTTCTGGCGAACTTGAAAAGCTTCTTTCAACCTTTGCTTCTGTTCCAACATATCCCGCAACACCACCAGCAAGTGAATCAGAAACGGTTGAAACCTCTGCCTTACCAAGATTGTAGCAAGCTTTAACATTTGCTTTTCCAGCAAGTGTTCCAACAATACCGCCTACAATTCCTTTCACATCATTGTTTACAATTTTTAATGATTTGTTAAATGAATTTTCTAGCTTTGAAATAGAAGTACTTGTTTGTTTTCCAACTATTCCGCCAATTTCAGAAGAAACATTATTTCTAACTTCGTTTGTAATTTCACAATAGTCAACAATACAATTTGTAATATTACCACTTGAAAGTCCAACTATTCCACCATAACAAACACTAAGAGCCATATTTTGATTGATAATGGTGCAATTATTTTCAACATCTAAAGTACCAACAAAACAATTATTTATCGAACCATTTAAATTTTGACCAACAATAAAGCCTGAATTAGCATAGTCTGCAATTTTAGCATTATCAACATAGCAATCTTCAATAATTCCACTTATTAATCTAGCACAAACAACGCCTGCATCTTTACTTTCTTGATATGAAGAATTTGAAATTGTAAAGTTTTTAAATTTGATATTTTTAATAACTGAATTTACATTATCAACTACTCCAAAGAAACCAGCTGTAGCGGCATCTTCAATATGGCAATTATTGATTATAAGAGTGGTTCCTTCATCTACAATCAAAGAACCTTTAAATGGATTTGATGGGGTTCCAATTGGAGTCCAAACCGATTTACCTAAATCTTGTGCACAATCTATAATCACCTCTCCACCAATATTGACATTATAGGTTAAGTTAAGTTCTGGATGAGCCATTATTTTGTTCAATGCTTCTACTAGATCGGTTTTGTTTAAAACTTCTGAGCCTGGTTCTATTACTCCGAGTGCTTGATAAGATGCTTCAATATTGATTTGTGGATAGGCATTCATAACCCAAACATTATTAAAATCCCAACCGACAAATGTATCTTCATTTTGAAGCTGTTCTTTAGTTTTTAAAGCAAGTTCGCTTTGTAACAAAGATTCTTTTCCGCTTTGTACAAGAGAAGCAGTTGTAGAACTAAAACCATAGTTTGAAATATATTTATTATTTTCAAAATATTCATTGTTCGTTTCTTTATTATTTCCAATTAAAACACCAAAATTGAGTTTTTCCGAAGCAAAGCTATTGACAATTGCATAACAATTTTTTATTACTGCCCTTTTATAAATTGTCTCTGTTCCAACAGTGTAATTATTGGCAATATTTTCTCCAACAAGACCACCTGAAATAACATCTTCTTTATTAATTCCGTCTATTTCAACATTGAAATTGCATTCAGCATGAGAATTGAAAATTATGCCAGATTGATTTTCACCAACAATTCCACCCATTGTTTTAAAAGAACTAATCGTCACATTTGCACTACTCATTGCAATTGTAGGAGTGGCAGAAGTATAGACATTTGCCCCAGCAATTCCACCAGCAAAGTTTTTGTCTGAATTGGCAGTTTGCGAAACAGTTCCACTAACGTTTACCTTTCCAACAAAACCATAGTTGATTCCAGCAATTAAACCAGCATACTTCCCAGATGTTTTAATTTCACCATTTAAAACATTTAAATTTTCGACCTTTCCGTCAACTCCAATAACACCAAAAAGACCTGCCGATTCAAAATCACCTTTCACTTTTAAATTTAAAATAGAATAATTATTTCCATTCAAACTCCCTGAAAAGTTTTCAAATGTATTTCCGATTGGTGTAAAAAACGAAGTTTCTGTATATAGATTGGCTAAATCAATATCATTTAAAAGTTCATAGCTATCAGACAATTTCCATTTTACAGTGCCGTCAACTTCTTTTCCAATTTCCAAAAGTTGTTTTGCAGAAGAAATATAATATGGATTAGAATTTGTTCCCTCACCAACAAGAACATCAAATCTAAAAGGACCATAATGACGATTTGTTGTGTTAATTGTTATTGAAGAAAGCCCGCCCTTTTCAGCCACAAAAGTGTTTGTTGCCTCGCTAAAACTCAAAACATCAGGCGCAGAAGTTGTCACTTCAATCTTTGTGTCTGCGTCTTTATCTTCATGAGAAATAGGCAAAGCAAAAGTGTCGCCTTTATTAACATGTATTATGCTTCCTTCTTCTACTGTAAGAGCAATAACCTCATCGTTCCTAGCAAAAAAATATGCAACCATTGCAACAAATAAAATTCCAATTAAAACGAGCATATACATGAGCAATCTTTTTAAATTTTGTTTTCTAGCAGAATTTTCTCCCATAGCTCCTCCTTTATATCTTTAGATATAATAGCATTATAAAACTTTTTTGTCAATATGCACCCACAAACAATTTAAGGCGTTCACGCGAATTTTAATTAAAAATACACTCTTTTGATGCATTTATACTTTATAAAAATTTCACTCTTTATTGAGATTTTTATGTTTCATTATTTACACACAATTTTTAAAATAAAACTCAAAACAAACAGTTTTGAGTTTTTATGTTTTTTAAGCATCAGGATCTGTGAGGACCTCTTTCAAACCCTCTTCCAACAATTTTGGATTTTGGATGTGTTTAGTTCCAATTTTAATTGCTTTTGCATAATAAAGTCCGTCACAAAGTCTTTCATCAATTACAAGCCCTAGTTTCATTACTTTCCCAATCTCATATTTTCCAAAAGCATCAATACATGGTTCATATTTCTCTTTCCCCATACTTACAAAAAGTCCAGTGGTGCCAAAATCATATATGTGATGATAAACAAAATTTGTTCCAATAGATTTCATATTTGTTAGAAAACAGCTTGTATGAAAAGGGCTGGCTTCAATTATTTTCTTTGGCATCATACCACACTTATCAAGCCATTTTACAAAACCAAGTGTGGGTTTTAAAATAAAATGAGGCAATTTTAAAAAACCGTTTGCCGTCTTCACAGTTTTATTTGAATTAAGATTGCTAACATTTTTTGCAATTTCAGTGTCAATCATATCTTTTATTTGCATTAAACTTTCATGTCCGCTAAAAGCAATTTTAATGGTGGCTTCATCAGCTTCATCTACAAGGCGTTGTTTAATGGTAAACGAAATGTAAATTTTGTTGCGCCTATAAACCCTTCCACTCATTACAAAACGATTAAGTTTTGGTCTTAAAGCATACATTCTTACAAGACCTGCAATAACAATATGCATGTAGGAAAGTTTGATTCCTTGTTCATTTTTTTCTCGAATATATTTATCAATTTCTTCACAACGAATTTCTTTAACCATTTCAACTTGAGCATCATATCTTTTGGGCATTATGTAAGTTGTAAAACGAATAATAGGGTCAACGTTTTTTAATTTTTTTCCATCACTTCTAAATCCAAACATAGCATTTCATTCCTTTAAAAACATTAAAGTATGACAAAATTAATAGATTTTGTCAACAAAACAATTTTATACCCTTTATTACAAATCCACAAAAAACGCAATTCTTTAATTTTTTTTATTGATTTTATTTGTTTTATGCAATACGACTGTCCATACAAAAAATACTAAAAAAACCAAAAAACTAAAAATTAAAATTCCATTTCTAAGCCAAGGATTAATTTCTGTGCCTAAATTTTCAAACTTGACTTTAACCTTATATATTTTTCCTACATTAGACTCTAGTACAAATTCATATTCGCCATTTTCAGACAAATATATTCCATTTTCATAATCTTGGGTTATATTGGTGATATCTTTACCATTAAAAGTATAATAAAAATTTTTAATTCCTGAAATTATGGGTTCCACCTCAAACCTAACTAGTTCATTTTGTTTTTTTGAGGAATTGTTTGTTAGCACATAAAACTTGGGCTCTTTTTTATCTATTTTATCAACAATTATTTCATATGAATTGGAAACTATATTTCCCGCTCTATCTCTTGCCCGAATATCACCTTTTTTAAAAATAGTATTTTGTGTCAAAATGCATTTGTTTTTATAGGAAAACTCATCATTGAAAAAACTATACTCAACACCATCTGTGGCTGTGACAATAATTTCAACATCGTTTGAAGTAAAAGTTGTGGGAATCCCAAAAACCAAAAGATTGCTTGGTGGAGTTTTGTCAATGTTAACAATAAAAGATGTTTGAAGCAACAAGTTATCATTTGCATCTAATGCTTTGAGATAAATTGTGGATTGCATTTCTTCTTCAAAGGTGACACAAAGATCCACCATTTCAATCCATTCATTTTGGTCAAAGCTATAAAAAGCCTTTTTAGCAGGTCCTGTAAAACTTAAAATCACATTTTCGTTTGTCCATTGTCCGCTTTTAAAATTAGAGGTCAATTTCACCTCGTCAGCATAGGCAAAATTAAAAGTAAAAAAAGGTGAAAATAAAATTAAAAGACAAGCAATTAAAAATTTTTTCATATTCACCCCTTGTTTTTATTCTTTATTAGCTTTTTTAATGCTAAGAGAAATACGCTTTTTATCTAAATCCACACCGAGAACATAAACTTGAACAACTTGACCGACTTTAAGTTCCTCGGAAGGATGTTTGATAAAATGATTTGAAATTTCTGAAATATGAACAAGTCCGTCTTGATGCACACCAATATCAACAAATGCACCAAAATCAATTACATTTCTTACCGTGCCAGTTAAAATCATCCCCTCTTTTAGGTCTTCCATAGATAAAATATCACTTCTAAGCTGTGGTTTTTCAAGTTCGTCACGAATATCTCTACCGGGCTTCAAAAGCTCAGTTACAATGTCTTCTAATGTTGGTTCTCCAACTCCAATTTTTTTTGCAACCTCGCATTTTCCTTGAGCATGAATTAAGCTTGGTAAAAGAGTGATATTATTATTTTCAACATCTTTTTCAGACATATTAAAAATCTTTAAAAGTTTATTAGCCGCTTCATAACTTTCTGGATGCACTGCAGTATTGTCAAAAACATTATCACCGCCAATAACTCTTAAAAAGCCAGCACATTGTTCAAATGCTTTTGGTCCAAGTTTACTAACATCTTTAAGTTGCTGTCTGCTTGTAAATTTTTTTATTTTAGCTCTATGTTTCACAATATTTTCCGCAATAGAAGAATTTAGCCCCGAAACATAGGAAAGCAAGCTAACAGAAGCGGTGTTTAAATCAACTCCAACACTGTTAACGCAATCTTCAACCGTTGCATTTAAAACCTCTGTCAATCTGTTTTGCGGCATATCATGTTGATATTGTCCAACTCCTATTGACTTTACATCAATCTTAATAAGCTCTGCAAGTGGGTCAGCAAGCCTTCTAGCAATAGACACGGCACTTCTAAGAGCCACATCAAAATCTGGAAATTCTTTTGCTCCCAATTTTGAAGCACTATAAACCGATGCTCCTGCCTCGTTAACCATTGCATAGTTAACTGGATGCTTGCAATGTTTAATAAGCTCCGCAACAAATATTTCCGCCTCTTTAGAAGCTGTGCCATTACCTATTGCAATGGTTTGCACATTATATTTTTCTATTAACTCTTTTAACTTTTCAATGCTCTCTTCAGTTTTCGATTGTGGTGGGGTTGGATAAACAACAGTTGTCGCCAAAACCTCAGAATTTTTGTCAATAACAGCAATTTTACAACCCGTTCTATAAGCTGGATCAAGGCCAAGAATAACATGGTCTTTAAGTGGTGGCTGAAGAAGGAGCGGTCTTAAATTAACCTCAAACATTTTAATTGCCTGCTCGTTTGCCATGTCTGTCAACTGATTCCTTTGTTCTCTTTCAAGAGAGGGAAAAAGCAATCTTTCATAACTGTCTAAAATAACATTTTTCATGAGTAAATTGGTCGACTCATTGTTTTTTAAATATGCTTTTTCAATTAAAGGTATTGTAATTTTTTCGCTTATTTCAATGTTTACTTTTAAACATTTTTCGCGTTCCCCTCTATTTATTGCCAAAACTCTATGGCTTGGAATGTTTTTAACTTCTTGAGAAAAGTTGTCATAAATTTCATAAGTCTTATTACTTTCATTTTCTAAAAGAATACATTTAATTATAGCCTTATCATGTATTATCTGTCTTAATAATTTTCTAAGTTCGGCATCATCGGAAATAATTTCTGCAACAATATCTTTTGCTCCGTTTATTGCATCCTCAACATTTTCCACCTTTTCACCAACAAAAGCATTAGCCTCTTCTTCAAAATTAGAACACTTTTGCGCAAGCAAAATGTCTGCCAAAGGCTTCAAGCCCTTTTCGATGGCAACAGAGGCTCTTGTTTTTCGTTTAGGTTTATAAGGTCGATAAATATCCTCAACTTCGGTAAGTGTTTTGGCATTTAGAAGTGCTTGTTCAACTTCCCCGTTCCACTTTTCTTGCTCTTTAATGGATTTTTCCACCTCTTCCTTTCTTTTATTTAAATTTCTAAGGTAGTTTAATCTATCATAAAATTCGCGCAAAATTTGGTCATCACAAGAGCCCGTCATCTCTTTTCTATATCTAGCAATAAAAGGAATTGTGCACCCTTCATCAATAAGATTTATTATATTTTTTGAATGTTCTTGCGACAGTGAAAATTCACCTGCCAAAATTTTATAAATTTCCATTTTATTTTTCCAACCTTTTTCTAATTTCAAAACATTTTTTAATCACATAATCAAGGTCAAAGCCCAAATTAAATTTTCCATTTTCGTATAAAATTTCTCCATTGACCATGGTGAGAACAACATCATCTGCCCTTCCAGCATAAACCAAATTGGACTCCATGTTGTCACAAGGATAATAATGCAATTTGTTTATGTCAACCACAATTAAATCTGCCAAATAACCTTCTTTGATAATTCCACTTTTAAAGCCCATCATTTTTGCTCCGTTCTCGGTCGCAATTTTAAGGGTCTGACTTGCGGACACGACCGAAGAATCATAAAAATGCGCTTTTTGTAAACAAGAGCAAAGATACATTTCCTTAAACATGTCAAGCGAATTGTTTGATGCGGGACCATCGGTTCCAAGGGCAACATTAATACCGTTTTCTAAAAAAGTGTGAACTGGAGCGATTCCACTTCCAAGTTTTAAGTTGCTTGAAGGACATGTAACCACATTGACATTATAATCTGCCAAAATTTTAACATCATCTTTGTCCATATGAACACAATGATAAGCTGTGGCTGGTCTATCAAAAAACCCTAGACTTTCTAGATATTCCACTGGAGTTTGGTTATGTTTTGTCATGCACTCGCCAACTTCTTCCAAGGTTTCGCTAAGATGTATGCTAACTGGAAGATTATGAGCTTTTGCATAAGCGGTTTGTTCCATTATTTCTTGTTCAGATGTGGTGTAAATAGAATGGATGAAAATTGAAGGAACAATTAAATTTGAATCTTTAAAAGAAATTAAACACTCATCAAAATCTTTCACAAAATCATCTGATTCACGCTCGGTAGTAATCCCAAATCTTGCCCTTATCTTTGACTTTTTAATTGCCTCAATATTGCCTTGGCAGGAAAAATAGTTTTCCTCAATACAAGTTATTCCACTTCGAATACTTTCTGCAATGCCCAAAAGTTCTCCATAATAGAGGTCTTCCTCACTCAGTTTTGCCTCATTTGGAAACATGTAGTCAAAAAGCCAGGTTTGAAGATTGACATCATCCTTTATCCCGCGAAGTAAGGTCATTGGGTTATGACAATGAGCATTGACAAAACCGCTCATCAAAAGTTTGCCTTTCAAATCAATCACTCTATCAGCGGGCTCTTGAATTATATTTGAAATTTTGTGTATTATATTTCCTTTTATATAAAGTTGTTTTAAATCAACTTCGCCTAAAATTCGTGCATTTATAAATTTTACATTCAAATTTTTTAATTCCTTTATATAAATTAATTATAATATGATAAACTATTAAAGGGACAAAAATCAAATGAAATTAAAAGAAAGGGTGGTTTTACACTGTGATGCAAACAATTTTTACGCATCTGTTGAATCGGCGCAAAATCCCAAACTAAAGGGCTTGCCTGTTGCAGTTTCTGGAAATCCAAAAAAAAGAACGGGCATAATTTTAGCAAAAAATGAAATAGCAAAAAAGTTTGGAGTCAAAACGGGCGAAGCCATTTGGCAGGCAAAACAAAAATGCCCTAATCTTGTTTGTGTTTCTCCAAATTTCAAATTATACGAAGCTTACAGCATGAAACTTAGAAAAATTTATAGTAAATATACCGACCAAATAGAGCCTTTTGGCATTGACGAATGTTGGCTTGATGTTACATCTAGTTTAAGACTTTTTAAAAGTGGTGAAGAAATTGCAAATGAAATTAGAGAAAGGGTTAAAAACGAACTAAACATCACAGTTTCTGTGGGAATAAGCTTTTGCAAACTATTCGCAAAGCTTGCAAGTGATATGAAAAAACCAGACGCAGTAACAGTTTTGAACAGAGAAAATTTTAAACAAAAAATTTATCCGCTACCCATTACAGCCATTATTGGTATTGGCAAAAGATTGGAGGAAAGATTACACAAACTGAACATTTACACACTAGGTGATTTATCACAAGCTAACAGTGACATTTTGAAAAAAAAAATTTGGAATTGTTGGTGTTGAACTAAAAGAAAAAATAATGGGTTTTGATTTTGACGAAGTTAAAAAAAATCCTGAACCAATTAAAAGTGTTGGCAATGGCACAACAACAATAATCGATATTGAAAGCGAAGAAGAAGTTTCAAAAACAATCAAGTTTCTTTGCGAAAAAGTGGCTTCTAGACTAAGAAAGAAAAATCTTTTAGCTAGCGGAGTTGGAATTTCTCTTAAGACAGCTCAATTCAAAACTTTTCATCACGACAAAAAATTGGAAATTTATACAAATCGTTCCGACCTGCTTTTTGAAGAATGTATTAAGCTTTTAAAATCATTTTGGAAATTTGACACCACTTTGCGATCAATTAGAGTTCGAAGTTTTGGTTTAATTGATTCAAATACCCAGATTCAAGATTCTATTTTTATTCAAACAAAAAAAAGTGGATTGGGATATGGCATTGATTATATAAAAAATAAATATGGAGAAAATTCCATTGTCATTGCAAGCACTTTAAGCAGTGATTTTATTTCGACAGATGAAAGATTAAATTAAAAGAATTTTATCTTGTATATTTTATACTTCAAATATAGTTAAAAACTGTTGCAAAAAAAATAAAAAATCAACCAATACCAATAATCCTTAATTAAGCCAACTTTAAAGGTTTTTAATAAAAATAAATTCACTATTGAATCTAGTGAATTTATAAAGATTTATTTCATATTAGCAAACTTTATCCCACATTTGAGCTTCTAAAAATTTCTATATCCCCATTATTGCTTGTTAAAGTCAATGTGTTAGATGTTTGAATTGGATTATCAATTATTGATGGATATCCTATAATTTCTTCATTATTTCTTTGAATATTTTCATTTTTTAAGCTTATATTTTTTGTCGTTTTAGCGGTCAATTTAAATTCCAAACCCTCTTTGTATTCAATATTAATTTTTCCAGAACTGGTTGTTATTAAATTGCTACCTAAAACACTTAAAAACCTTGCATTAACCGCTCCATTTTCAGTTGATAATTTTATTTCACCATAGTTGTTTTCATCAATTAATATATCAATACTGCCAGAAGTAGATGTGATTTCTCCCCTGCCTTTAAGGCTTTTAATAGAAATTGCACCACTTTGAGTGGAAATAAGTGCGGTGCCGGAGATTTCTCCCGCTTTAAAACCACTTTTTGTTGCATTCGGAATTGTTACATCACCAGAAATATTGCCTATTACAAAATTTGTATTTCTTACAACATCATCATTGTCAATCAATTTTCCTTCAATATCATTTGTTCGAAAATCTCCATTTGCAATATGACATACAACAACATCGCTCTTTAGTTTTCCAACATTAACATAACTTTCCTCTGCTGTGAATGTTATAGAGTCGTCAGCGGAAAGATTATTAGCCTTAATTTTCCCCTTTTGGGTTTCAAAACTAATCAATTTAAAATCAGTTGTTTTGGAGTTAAAATTTAAATCTTCCTTACATTCTATATTTCCAGTAACAGTTTTAATTTTAACTGACGAGGAAAAAACATCATTTTTAGAAATTAAAACATCACCAACATTTGTAACAACATTTAAAGAATTAAAAGTTTCTTGTCTAATAGCATTAGAGTTAAATGCTTTAGAGCCAATATCCACTCCTCCTTTGCCAGTGATTTCAAAATTTAAATTCAAAAGAGCGTGTGAACCATTTTCTTTTAAATGCAAATCCACACTTTTATTATTACTTATAGTAAGTTTAGGATTTTTATCAATAATTGTGATTGCTAAAGAGTTGTCTGCAGGATTATAATACTTTGTAATAGACAACTCGACTCTATCAGCCTTTTTCATAAAACCTTTAATTTTATTATTCACAATAATTTGGTCATAATCTCCATGAATAATATTAATAGAGGCATCTACGCATTTTATTGAAATCGAAGAAAGATTATTAAAATCAAAATAGTTTGGTTTTTCATTTGCATTTACAACCTCACCATTTTCATCAACAATTACACTAAAATCTTTTCCATTATAAGTTTCAATTTTATACTCAACATTATCCCTTACATATATCCAGCCAAAAATTGATGTGCCCGGAGAAAAAATCATGATTGTAAAACAAATTAAAATCACACCCAAAATTAAACAAAAAAATAATATCAAATAAGAAAAAAATCCCTTGTTAACCGAACCTTTCATAGCTTTCTCCTATTATTGCATTTTATCATATTAATATAACTTTTGCAATACATAAGACCAAACAGAACAAATTTCTATAATGCTTTTAAAAAAAATGTGTGTTAAATTTTGCTTGCGCAAAATTTAAGTTTTGTTTAAACAAAACAAGCAAAAACTGATGTTTTTTTCTTAATCAACTATTTGAATAAACATCAGTTTTGCTTGCAAATGACTTCGTCATTTGCAGACAAAACTTCCGATAATTTAAATTGTTGTTTTTATCTTTATTTTACAAATTTAATTCCATTAAAAAATAAAACTCAATACAAAACCTGCAATTTTAGTCTCTTAACTTAAAATAACTGAATAATTTTAGGCAAAATGTCCTTTTTTTGTTTGTGATTTTATCTTGTTTGAGTGTAAAATAATAAAAAGGTGGAAAGTTATGAATCATAAAGCAAAATTAATTTTATCAATCATTTCCGTTGTGTTGGTTGCGCTTTTGCTCACTTTTGGCATAATAATTTCATTTATTGCCTATAAATACACTTGGAATAGTATTGTTGATTTAAAATATGTACCAAATGATGTTTCTTTGAAATTTGAAGCTAACATTAATAATAAACAAACATTCACTGCAATTGCAAATAATGGAAATTTTGACAATTCAATTTGGTATGTTCCCACTGAAGAAACAACATTTTCAAAACAAAAAAGAGATATTGTTTTAAATTTTAAATTTACAAATAGAGGCAGTGCAAGGCTTGCGGTCAATGTGTCTGGCATCTTAGACGACAGCAAACAACGCTTTACAACAACAGCTTTAAATTCAAGCGGTACTGAATTGACTATGGCAAAACAACCCAATGGAACAATGACACTTTCAACAATTATTTTGGAAGGTGGTGAGGGTCAAACCATTGAGTTTAGTTTAAGATATTCCTTGGTTAAAACAAATATGTCCATAAATGGAACGGAAAATGACACACAACATCTTTCCATAACAATTTCAATTTTAGAATAACAACATTTTAAATTGTTTTCACTAAGCAAGCACAAGACCAAGTTTTATAACAAAAAAGAACAGGTATATCTGTTCTTTTTATTGCCAAATTATTCATCACCGTTTATAACAACATCTCCACACATTACATCAAAATATGAAAAGGTTTGAAGTGTCATTCCAGTTTGAGTTTTAACTGTGAAAACACTAGGATAAATTGATTCAATAACAGCGGTTATAGTTTCGAATTTTTTTCGACCTCTATTAATACTCATTTGAATGTCTTTTCCCTTTAAGTCTTCAATTCTTTTTTTTATTTGCTCAAGAGCATATATATTTTTTTTCACAGGCTACTCCTTTTAAAATAAAATTAATTTTGGTCTTATCATCATTATTCACCTGCTTTGCAATGAAAACTCTTTTGCTTTATTGCGTTAGAATAAATATATTTTTAACTATATCCACCCATAAAAAAGGAAATAATGTTGTTAGTCATTATTTCCATTTTTTTTCTTTTTTAAAATTAAAATTTAAAAATCGTCGTCATCGTCATCGTCATCATCATCGTCATCATCGTCAAAATACTCTTCATCATCATCGTCGTCATCATCATCGTCATCTTGGTCAGCAAATTCATCTTCATCATCCAAAACAACCAAATCCTCATCAAGGTCCTCATCGTCCATATCAACAATGGCTAGCTCACCTGTATCCTCATTTGGCATGATAAAATCATCTTCTTCTTGATTTATATAACTATTCCATTCTGTGTTATCGCTAAAGTCGTCCTCTTCGCCAGAAAGTCCTCTTTCATTAAAACAATTAGAGCACATTATTTCATCTGATTGAATATAGTTGGTTTTGCAAATAGGGCAAAGTTCTAAATCGAGTTCATCAATGAGTTCTTCCTTATTAGCAGAAAGTTCTGTTTGGCAAACCGAACAAAGTTTTTCTTTTTTTGGTATAAAATTAAGCTCACATCTTGGGCATCTTATATATTGAATTTTTTTATCCATGAATTTAAACCTCTTAATTATTTAGTCTTAAACTGCCGTTATTATATGCAATAATTTATTATTTGTCTACTATTTAAAAAAACTTTTTTATTTTTTCATAGAAAATTTACAGCCACAATAATTTTGCCTATAAAGTCCAAGTTTTTTTGACATTTCAATACTTTTTAAAAACCCATTATTTTTTTTAAAATTAGACTCTAAATAATCTATTTCTAATTCTTTTGAGAGTTTTGACCCAATATCATTTATTACTTCGGCTTTCTTATGCGGACTTACAGAAAGAGTTGTCGTGAAAATATCAAATCCATTTTGTTTTGCATAAAAACAAGTTGCTTTAAGTCTTTGAAATATACATTTATTGCATCTAGACCCACCCTCTTTCTCTTGTTCAAAACCAATAATCTCTTCATAAAATTCGTTTTGATTATAAGGAACAACAATTAATTTTACCTTATAATAATTTGCCACAACTTTAAGAGCATCTAAACGCCTATTATATTCTTGTAAATCAAAAATACAAGGATTATAATAAAACAATGTCACTTCATAATCTTTTAAAAGTTCACCAGTGACATTGCTACTACATGGTCCACAACAACAATGCAAAAGCATTTTTTTTCTATTTTTTTTGGTCAAATTTTTTCCTTTGCGCATATTGTTTTATTAATTTTCTAAAAATCGAATAAGTGACAGCTACAAAAACACCCAAAACAAAAGAAATGACAAGCTGTTTTAAAAAAGAAACTTTGTAAGTTAAAATAAAAAAAGTCCAACAAGAAACAAATAAAAATATGTTAATGCTAACAACTGTAATAAGTTTTGGTTTGTTTTGTGACATGTCAGAATCACAATTTGCAATAATTTCATATTGTTCCAAATTGTCGCTCTCCGTATTGAGTCTGTCAACTCCATAAAAGTTTAGTAAAACAAGTACTATTTGAACAATTAAAACAAGAGTTGATGCCAACGCAATAGAAAGTGAAACTTGTTGTTCAAACAATAGGCTCAGCCACCACTTAATCATTTGCATACCTCTTTTTAATTAATAACATTAAAAATAAAACAAGGCAACTAAATGGTTTAATTTTTATCAAATTAAGCCCAAATTTTTAAAATTTTAAGTTTGCTAAATCCAACGGGTGTTTCAACATTAACAATTTCGCCTTCTTTTCCGTTTAAAAGAGCCTTGCCAACCGGCGATTCATTTGAAATAAGCCCTTTGGTTGGATTGCTTTCTGTAGAGCTGATAATTTGATATTCAACCTCTTCATCAAAAGCTTCATCATAAACTTTGACAAAACAACCAATGCTAACCTTGCTTGTGTCAATTTTATTTTTATTAATAACAACGCAGTCGCGTAATTTTGTTTCCATTTCAGATATTTCGTGTTCTATCAAGGCCTGTTCATTTTTTGCCGCATCGTATTCAGCATTTTCACTCAAATCACCAAATTCTCTTGCTTCGCCAATCTTTTTTGTTATTTCAGGTCTTCTAACGGTTTTATAGTATTCTAATTTTTCTTCTAGGTCCTTTTTCCCTTGTGGTGTTAAATATATTTTTGTCATATAAGCCTCCTTTTGCCATTTAAAAAACAACAACGACAATATCTCCGTGTTGTTTGCGGCAATAATACCACTATTATATGACAAAGTCAACAAAAAATTATCCTAAAAAAAATTTTTTTGGCAAAAACGAATTAAAAGTTAAATCTTAAACACACTAAAACAAAAGGAGAAAAGATGATTACATTAATTAGTTTTATCTTACTGCTTATAGGCGCAGCAAATTGGATGTGTATTGGTCTGATGCAATACGACTTTATTGCAGGTTTTTTTGGAACTCAATCGAGTTTTTTGTCTAGAACAATTTATATCATAATTGGCTTTGCTGCCATATGGTTAATTATAATGGCTTTTAAACAACGTGGAAGAATTAAAATAAATGATAATGGATTTTCCAAAAAAGAACCTTTGGAAAAATCTAACAAAAAAAATGTAAGTGCACCTTCTAGTGTGGAACTCGACGAAGAAATTCATAGAGCAAATCAGAGTGAAAATCCTTTTGAAAAACAGTAAGTTTAAAAGACAAAAAAATTTTTAATTGCTTTTATTCTAACTAAATTATTTTATTAAAAATTTTAGTTTGTTTTTAATTCTCGACAGAGCATTATCTACACTTTTTTTGGAAATATTAAGTAAATTAGCAATTTCGTCATATGAAAGTCCTTTTAAGAATAATGACAGTATTTTAAATTCCATATTAGATAAAGTTTTAGTAATTTTTATCTTTATTTCCTCGTAATTTTCATTTTCTTCAAAAACCTCATCTGGATTAAAGACATATTGTGGCAAATATAATTCCACTTCATTTTTGCTATCTATTTTTGTGTGGATTGAAACAGACTCATTCAAAGCCTTGTTTTTATTTCTATTCGCACTTTTGATAGCCGATAAAATTCTTCTTTTCATGCAAAGCGATGCAAAGCTGTTAAAAGTTGTTTTCATATCTGGTTTATATGAAATACAGGCACTATAAAGGCCAATCATAGCCTCTTGTTTTATGTCCTCCTCTTCACCTCCAAACAAGAAATAACTTCTTGCAAGACGGTTTAGATGTGGCTTAAAACGATGAATGAGCTCAACTAATGCATCTTCATCTCCAGTTTTTATAAGCAAAACCAATTTTTCATTTTCTACCTTTTCTAAACCTTTCATTTTTCATCCTATCTGTTTTGTCTTACAACTTCATATAGAGCAATACCGCAAGCAACAGAGGCATTCAATGAGTTTATTTTTCCCATTAAAGGAAGGGAAATAATCTCGTCACATTTTTCTTTTGTGAGTTTTGAAATTCCTCTTCCCTCACTTCCAACAACTATAGCCACACGCCCACGAAGATTTACAGAATAAATTTCCTTGCCCCCAGCTTCAAGACCATAAACCCAAATATTGTTTTGTTTTAGCTTTTCAATAGCTTGATTTAAATTAATAACTTTTGCAATTTTAACATTTGAAATTGCACCTGCGCTCGTTTTAACAACTGTATCTGTTACAGGTGTTGCTCTTCTGTTTGGAATTATTATTCCATTAACTCCCGCACATTCGCAAGAGCGAATAATGGCGCCAAAATTATGAGGATCTTCAATTTCATCTAGAACAACTAGTAAACAATCACCATCAACAATAAGCTCGTCTAATTCGCTATAGTTAAAATCAGTCGTGTACGCCACAATGCCCTGATTATTTTTTGAAAGTTTATCAAGAACAACTCTATCAACAAACTCCAATCTTATGCCTTTTTCCTTTGCCATTGAAATTGTTTTTTCAAATCCACCACTTGACTTTGATATTAAAATTTTATTGAGGGTTTGATTTGCTTTTAAAGCTTCATTAATGCTATTTCTTCCAGATATTATCATTTATTCCTCCACACATGATTTTAAAATTTGGTTAAGTCTTTCCTCTCTTTTTTTTAAATATAGCCAACCTATCACAGCTTCTAGCGATGTGGCTTTTTTATATTGTTCAATGGTAGCATTTTTGGCTATGTTATTATTCTTTGCATTTCTTGCTCTTTTAGCAACATCCTCCTCTTCTTTTTCAAGCACAAGTTTGTCAAAAACTTTTGCTTGAAAGACAGCACTACAAAAATGACTACAAATGGCATTGTAGTTTTTTAAAGTGGCAGGGTTATTAAGCGCAAATTCCCTAACATAAAGTGTGTGCACAGCATCTCCTAAAAAGGCTAGCGCTAGAGAGTTAAATTCCTTGGTATCTATTTTTTTCTCCTTAAAAATGAATTTCGTAAAGAAATATAATTTTGAAAAAATGCATAATTATTTTTCTGTCAACATAAGTTTAAACTTTATCCACAAGAAAGTCAATTCTAATTTTATTTTAATAGTGGATATTTTCAACAAAATCTGGATAAGTTATCCACTTATCCACAATTTAATATTTATTCATTACCATTAATAATTATAAATTTTTGTCTATATTTTGAAAAAATGTGGATATTCCTCACTTATAAACAATGAGTTATCCACATATCCACAATATTAACCAAATATTCCATCTAAAGAAGCTGAAATTATTAAAATGGTTACATAAACTACATATAAAGCTAATAGCCCAATACCTTGCCACCTATATGTTTTGGATTTAAACAAAAGTGGTAACAAAAATAAAAAGATGCAAACAAGAAGCATTGGGATTGTAAAGAATAAAGTTTCATTAGAAAAAGGAACCCCACCTTTTGCAATTAGTCCAGTAACACCCAAAATTAATGTTAGGTTTAAAATATTTGCACCAACTATATTGCCATATCCTAAAGCGCACTCTTTTTTTCTTATTGCAATTAAGGTTGTTGTTAGTTCTGGCAAACTTGTGCCCAGCGCAACAATCGTCAGCCCTATAAATTCATCTGAAATTCCAATAAATTTAGAAATATTAGTTGCAGTATTAACCAAAGTCATTGCTCCAAAAGCAATTGCAGAAGCTCCAACAATGAAATATATTATAGTCCAAAATATAGAAATTTGACAAGTTTTTTCATCATTTTTCTCTTCTTTTTGAAACCTGCTTATTTTCATTTGCTTAATTGCATCAACAATACTTAAAACAAAAAATATAATAAAAACAATCAAAAGTACAATTGCCTCAAAAAGATCCAGTTGCCTATTAATTCCACTAATTGCAAGAAATAACACTCCTACAATCAAAATTAAATATTTATAAACCGAGCCACGATTTATGCCAATTGGCATAAAAGCAATAGATAAGCCACAAATTAAAGCCGTATTGGCAATCATAGAACCAACAGCATTCCCAATTGCCAAATCAAAAACACCTTGAATTGATGCTACCGTCGAAACAATAAATTCTGGTAAAACAGTGGCAAAAGAAACAATAGTTGCACCAATGATAACCGATGGTATTTTTGACTTTTTGGCAATATTAACCGAAGCTGTTACAAAATAGTCACCGCCTTTAACGATTAAAATTAATCCAACTATAAATAATATGATATTAAGAGGTAAACTCATAATATTAATATATTAATCAAATTTTTAAATATCAAAAGAAAAATGTCAATTTTATTGGAAAAATCGGTTTCTTCTTCTAAAGTAGAATGCCAGAATAATCACCAAAAATACAAAAGCAATAGCTGAGACTATTAAAACTGTGCCATATCTGTCTATAAAACCAAAATCTTCAATTTGTATATTGTACACTTCACTAGAAATCTGTGACTTTTCACCTTGCAACTGTTCATTTAATACCGAAACCACAATTTCATGTTTGCCCTTGTCTTTAAATGTATACGAAAAATCTTTTCTTACTCCACGCGAAACCTCAACACCGTCAACACTCCAAATAAGAACTGGTGACATGTTGTTTATAGTTTCATCTAATTCAGAAAATTGTGCTAAAAAATTAACCTCTTCACCTATTTTATAAGAAATTTTCTCTGCAGTATTTTTAATATTTACAAAGGTTATTGGTCTATAAATAACAATAACTTTTCTAACAACCTGCAAGGCTTTGTTTCCACTAGAGTCTGCCACATTATAAAATATTGAATATTCACCCACCTCACTTGTATCCAAGTTAGTTGAAATAACAGTTTTACTTGTTATGTCTTTATCAAAATTATCAAATGCCGCAAACCCTGGCTCTATATAATCTGATAAAACATATAATTTTACAATTCCACCAATTAAATTTATAACTGGTTTGGTTGTATCCACTATTTTTGCACTAGATGAAAGGTCAAATGTTAAAGAGGAATCTGTTTTATGTTCTAACTGAATCCAAATTGCTTGAGTGCCCAACTTAGTAGTGTCTATGTTGGCTTGGTTTTTAATTATAAAATCATTTATAGAAAATTGCTCAAAGAATAAGTAGTGCGCTACATTAACATCAGTATTATATTCAATTAAAATATCAGTATCAAAGGCAACATTTCCAACATATACTACTCTTTCTAAGTGATTTGACTCATTGCCACTATTATCAACAGCATAATATGTAAGCAAATATCTTCCACAAACATCTGTGTGAACTTCACCCTCGATAATCAAATTTGGAGTGTCGTAATTATCAAATATATTGCATCCATATTCCTCATAATTAGACGATTTTTTAAGGTAAATTATTGGACTGTCAATTAAAGAAATGACTGGACTAGTTATATCAATTATATTTAAATTAAAATCTAAAATGCAGAGCAAAGAATCTTTAACAAAAATTTTTAAAGTTAACTGTCCTTTAAACAATTTTTTCATGAGTTCATTAGCTTCAATCTTATCGCCATTAACTTCAAGTTCATAATGAGTGTAATCAACACCAGTTATTTTAAAATAATCTTCTATATCTAATTGACTTTTAACTTCGATTTCAATGCTATCACTACTTTTTACATAATCAAAATAGTAAAGCCTATAAGTTTTTGAGGCAAAAGCACCTATAGAACTAAAAGCAATTTCATATTCTCCTAAATTTTTTATGTCATTAAATCCAAAGTCTAAACTTGTTTCAAGTGTATAGTACTCTTCGAAGTCATTTATTAAATTATATTGCAAACTATCAAATTCTTTTGCCAAATAAGTTTCTTTTTTAAGTCCTTGGAAACCAAAAATAAATTTGGAATTCAAAGTAATCGAGTTTATATCATTGAAAATTAAATTGATTTTTTCTATGTCAGATTTTTCTAAAATTCTTTCTAAAATAGTTGTGTCTTGTATTGAATTGTTAGAAAGATCAAGCCTTGAACCTTTTTTAAATAGTAAATTGTCAAGCCCAACTAAAGAATTAATTTGAGATGAAGATAAATCAACAAAATCAAATTCGATTAAAGATGTTTCATAAACATATTCTGTTCCAGCAAGGATGCGAATCTTATTATATAAATTTTGATCTTCAAACAAAGACTTGTCAATTATATTTGAATTTACAACAATCACCCTTTTAGCATAACCTATATTACCTTGTATATCTTTCACCTCGTACTCAATAATATAATTACCGCATTTTGATGTATCAATAGAATCAATCATTTCCCCTTTAACATAGCCTAAAACTTTATCAAAACTAGCCTTGTAATATTTTTTTGTCCAAATGTTCACATCATTAGCTTGAGGATTTGCTACAAAGTTAAAGTTTAAATCCATATCGCCATTATCTTCAATTTCGATCTCTTTTGCAGGCAATTCTATTTGTTGGTTATAAAGTACCTCTATTTTTTCTTCACCAAGAACTTTAACCACTGGTGGAGTTGTGTCAACAACCACAAAACTATAAGTTAGTGTTTTATGATATGTGGAGTCGAGTTTGTATATTATTGTATAAGTTACTGTTAAAGGAGTTGATGTTATGGTTGAGGTATCAAAATCAGTGTGAGACACAAAAAATAGGTCATTGTCCATTCCTTCAAATACTAAATTTGGAATGGCGGAATTTCTTTCAATTTCCATATTGTCAATTCCAAGCCTTATCTTGACAATGTTTAAGGATTTGTTGAAAGTGGAACTAAACACGCTTGAATTTGCTTCCACTTCAAAGGAATAAGCTTGAGCATTGCTAAAACTATGAACTATATTTGTCATAGGGCTTAGAGATTTGCCATTAATTTTGACATTGAAATAAAACAAATCACTTTGTTTTAAATAACATAAAATTGAAATGGTTTGATTAAATAAAACAGCGCCATCTTCAAAGTTATATTGTTGTATTAAAAATATAAAATTAGAGCAATTTAATTCGTCAAGACTAAGTGCGCCTAAATCGATTTTATTATTGTTTAAATTTATAACAATTTGATTGTGTTGTAAAACTATTTTTTTTAAGCTTGAAATGTCAGCAATATTGTTACCGCTCAAATCAATGCTACTTAAATTTTCAAAAGAAAAAAGTTCCAGCCCTTTTAAGGAAGAAATTTTTAAATTGGATAAATCAATAGAAATAAAATTATCGAAATCATCAACTTTTAACAACTCATCTTGTTGTTTGTTTGCCAAATTCAAAAGCGCATCATAAAGATTGCTATCTTCTATTTCACTTCTTGATATAGTGTCGTCAAAGCCTTCCCACTCAACATTGAAACAAATTTCCATGGTTTCTTGATTTAAAGATACAATTTCAATCTTTATCCCACTATCTTCATAGCTCACATTGGTAGACAAAATCGATGATTGACAATTGCCTTCATATACTTGCCAAGTTAAATTTTGTGATGTTGAAACTACATTTTTTTCAACTCCACTAATATTATAATAACCTAAGTCGTGCTCTTTTCCATCTCCCATGGAAGAGTTTTCCATATTCAACGGTGCAAACTGATGTTCCAATAAAGCATTACCATGATTCAAATTGTTTCTAAAAACATAAACATTATAAGGCGCTGCAGCAAAGTTTCCAGCAGATAACATGTTTTCATAACCAATAGCTGGCTGAAATCCTTCATCAACTCTATAAACAAGCAAACCATCTTGCATTATATTTTTATTATTTTCGAATGTGCCTTCCATTTGCAATCTAAATTCAAACCAAATAGATTCCGTTTCTCTATTTGGGTTTTTTATTTTATATGCAATCGTTCTCGAAGATAATGGCTGATTTGTGATTTTTTCGTATGAAACTGGTTTTAATATATAATTTCCATTCTTTTTAATTTCGGTTACATTTTCCTCACCTATCCAGCCCTGAAGAAATCGATTGTATGAAAGCGGATATTGAGCATAGTTTAAATGATTATATCCCATAATATCCCAGATTCCAACCGACCAAGTTTCATCTTCTAAATCTGTTCCAGTAAAATCTCTATTATAAATATAATAATCTGGAAAGCCTAACACATGTCCGAGTTCGTGTATGTCCGTATTGTTGTCTGGAAGACCTCTTTCGCCTAAAGAATTTTCCAAAGTAGTTAGCATGAAGGTGGAGATGTATTTTGTAACGGTATTTGAACCATTGTTATAACTATATTTAAAGTTTGTAACATCAATGCCTAGTATTCCAGCAACATTATTAACGATAGAAAAAGGAACACTAACACTATGTGCCCATAGCAAATCACCCCAACCAACATTCACAGAAGATTGGTCAGGTAACAATATAACGGAAAAACTGTCCACAATGTTGTCGTCATTGTAGTCCGCTATTTCTTGATATTTGTTTGAGGAAATTAATCCTATTGCCTGTCCACAAATTTCATTATATAAGGTGTATTCCAAATAATTTCGCGTTGAAATGCCATAAAAAAAGTAACTTTGCGGATCGTATCCAACATTGTTATTCAATAATTTATTTCCATATGTATTTCTTGTTTTAGACAACAAGAGAGAACTATCATCAAACACAAATACGGTTTCTAAATTGATTTTATTATTAGAAACCTCTTTATAATAATTTTTTACAGAATATGAATTTTCATCATTGTACATTTTTTGAAGCATTTGATAATAGGTAAAATCGGTTCCCGGAAATTTATTTTGCATAATTTCATCTTCATTTTTAAAACGCACTACTGCCAAAAAATTGTAAATTGTTATTTGGCTAGACATATTCAAAGGTTGATAAAATTCATTCAGGTCAGTGGAAAAATTTACATTTTTTGCCAGCTTATTTACGCTTGAAATATATACTTCCTCGTTTAGATTAGTCTGCTGTTCTGCATTTTTATAAAAAAAAGAAAAGCCCATACAAAGTGGAAAAAATAGGGCGACAATTAAACAAAAAATAAAACACTTTCTCTTATAATTTCTCATAATTCTATCTTAAATTATTATTTCCAAACATGTCAAGTTTATTATTATCTTAATTTAAAATAATAATAATTTATTTTTTTTAAATGTTAAATTATTTAATGCAAAATACATTATATATACTATATTTTAAATTTTAAATTAATATTTTTAAAATTATTAAAAATAATGTTTAATTTTTCTTTGATAATTTTATTTCTATAAAAAAACCCAAACAGAAGTAAGCTAATACAACTATTTGAGATTTTATGTAAATACGCGATTAAAATTTTTGTTGTAAACTTTAAAACAAACAAGACATGCTTTTTTAATAATCAAGAATCAATCCCATAATAAACAACAACTCTTTCATCTTTGTCTAATGGATTAGGCAAATTTGGATTTTGGGCTAACAACATTTCTTGTGAAATTTTAAGTTCTTTTGCAATTTCCCAGTGTGTACTAGCAGAATGTGCAAAGTAAATTTCGATTGCTGAATCTTTTGGGGCAAAAGCTCTACCTTCTATTACTCCTGTAATAATTTCAAATGTTTTATTGTAACAAACATTAACACAAACTTTAATTTTGCAATCAAAATATATCTCCCTTCCTCGTTTAGCCATTACATCGCAATCATAAAGCATGCAGTCAACATTTACAAAAACATCAGACTCTTCAATATTAAGCTTTTCACTGACAACAAAAGGCACTTCAATGTCAACAGATGTAATTTGATTTTCATCATCATTAAGATATATAACTGTGCTTGTAACAATTCCTTCTACAAAAACCTCACCTTCGTTGAAATAACTATTGCTAACATTTAGTGTCGGAGGTGTAACACAAAGAACTTTATCAATTCTTGGTTGAGTTTCATCTAAACTTAAATTGCCCTCAATTTTGCCTTCAAAACATTTCGCGGCTTCCACACCACAATTTGTAAAGCCACCACGAACCAACTCAAGCTCATTTTTTAAACTGTAAATGTCTTTTGAAACAACAATTTGTTCATTGTCAAAAACCTTAACACAAACTTGTAGAGGTGTGGTAATTAAAATAGCATTATTTCCGTTTTCATTTTCTATGACAACTTTGTTATCGCAATTTTTCACCTGCAAACAAGCTTGAGCCAACATTTCCGCCTTGCTTTCCCCAACTTGAATTTCCTCTTTAAAAGTTTCGCTAACTTGACTTCTACAAAGATTCCCTTCCTCGTTTGTGTAAACAATAAAGGTGCAAACATCCCCCAAAACAGAAACAAATCCTTCACCCGTTTTAACTTCACGAACAAATGCCTTGCTATGCGCCAATAAAACCTTGCCAACGGTTTCTTTCATATTAAATTTTGTTTCAACCTCAAAGTTTTGACAGCTTTTGTCTTTTAAAACCACAACATCTAACACTTGTGATTCAACACAAAACTCTGGAGAAGTTGGGTTAAAAGAGGAAAATTCTTGGTTTGACACATCAAAAAAATGTGTTTCAAGTGTAACTAAAACGACCACTTGACTTTCTTGTATTTTTGTTGGCACAACTGAAACAACTTTTATATTATTACAAACATCTACACTTGTAACATTATCCGCTTTAAAAACATCATTAAATGGACAAGAAGATGTCAAATTGTTTAATTTTGACTCATCTCCTAAATATAAAAGGTTGGTACAAATTTCACCTGAATATCTAATTTCTCCCTCAACAACATCAACATTCGCAAGAAATGCAGAGGCATTTAATGAAAGTATTTTTTCTAAAGATTCACCATTTAAATTAATTACGCATTCAACTTGTAGTTGCTTTTCACCTAAATCTCGTCTTCTTGCAACCAAAAATTTTTCTTCAAATTTTTCCATCGTCTCCTCCCTTATTCCCTATATGTTTATTAAGTTCGAAAACAAATTATGCAAAAATTTTTTTAATTTTCGTTCGATTTTAATTTTGATTGAGATTTAAATAGAAATTAATTTATTTACTCAAAATTTTACTTTCCACTTAATAATGTAATTAAAATCATCTGTTTCGCAAGAATTTTTGTAAATTAAAAATTAATACTAAAAAATTAATAACAAAAAAGACACAATTTTTGTGTCATTTTCTAATTGTTAAATACTGTTAAATAAGTTTTTTCCACTCTTCAATCATGCTTTCTATAAAAGAAAAGGCATTATTAAAAGTTTTTTCATCTTCAAGGTCAATTTCCGCAACCTTCAATAACTCTAAAGGTGGAAGAGTTGAACCTGAAGAAAGAAATTTAATATATTTTTTTGCATAATCTTCCCCTCTTGTTAAAAGATTATTTGCAATTGCAAGGGCACTAATTAGCCCGGTTGCATATTTATAAACATAAAAACTTGAATAAAAATGAGGTATTCTACTCCATTCAAATTGTATTTCATCAATAAGTTCAATATCTTTGGAAAAGTACTTTTCATTTAAAGAATAATAAAAGTTATTTAGTACCTCTTTTGATAAAGGCAAATTTTTTTCATATTGAGCATGTGCAAATTGTTCAAATTCGCTAAACATGGTTTGACGAAAAATTGTTGCTCTTACATTGCTTAAAAAATAATCTAAATAAAAAATTTTTTCTTCTTTTGTTGTTGCTTTCCCTAAAAGATATTGTAATAACAAGGATTCATTGACTGTGCTGGCGACTTCTGCCACAAAAATTGTGTATCCAGCATCTTGATAGCTTTGGTTATGATTGGAATAATAAGTGTGCATACAATGTCCTAGTTCATGAGCTAATGTAAACACACTATTTGTGTTTCCCACATAATTTAAAAGCACAACAGGATTTGCCAAATATGCACCCCATGAAAAAGCTCCGCTATCCTTGTCTTTATTAGGCATAACATCAATCCATCTTTCTTGCTTCGCTCTTTCGATAAGATTAACATATTCCTCACCTAAAACACTTGTTGCACTTTTAATGATGTCAATTGCTTTATCATAGTCTATTTTTGTTTTTGGTGGTTCGACTGGCACGTATAAATCATAAAGAGCAAGTTTGTCATATCCTAAATGCATTTTTTTTAAGTTTAAATATTCATGTAAAAGATTTAAATTTTTGTTAACTTGTTTTATAAGTGTATTATAAACTTTTTCACTGGCATCTTCTGCAAATATTGAGGCTTTTAAACAAGAAGAATAGTGCCTTGCTTTACACGAAAAGTTATTTTTTTTAATGTTAGAAATATAATTGGAACTCAAAAAATTATTAAATTTGCCATATGCTCCATTAAGATTTTTCATCACATTTTTTCTTAAAATTCTATCTGAACTTTCCATTAAAAGAGAATAGTTTGAATGATTCACCTCGTGAATTTTGCCATTTTTGTCTTTTGCACCCTCAAAAGTAAGGTCGGCATCATCGAACATGTCAAAGTTGTCTGAAAATCCGCCACCAAAATCCATCATAGACAAAAGTTTTTCTTCTTGTTTTGAAAGAGTGTGAGGTTTAAAGCGAATTATGTCATAAAAATAATTTTTGAAATTAGAATGTAACTCATCGTTTTGAAGTTCAATTAAAAGTTCGGTGGAAAGTTCGCTAATTTCAACATCGACAAAGGATGACAGAGAGGAAAAATCGGTCAAAAGCGCACTGATTTTGTTTAACCTTTCATGGCTTTTTGGATTGGACTGTTCTTGTTTTACAATTAAAGCAGCATAAACATATAAAAGTTCAAGATTTTTTGAAATTTCGCTTTCAAAATTTAAACATTCAAAAATAGCTTTTTTATCATTTAATCTACCTTCAAAATTGGAAATAGCTTTCATTTTATTTGAAATTTCATCATACAAAACATCCCAAGCTTCTTGGTTGGCAAAATAAGATGACAAATCCCATTTGTATCTTTCTTCAATTTCGTTTCTATTTTTCATACATACCTCTTTAAATCAAAAAATTTCCAAGGCAAATCCTCACATGGAGGAAGCGCTTTAAATTTCATACGCGATTTTTTTGTTGGATGTTCAAATTCAAGCGAATATGCCCAAAGTGCCAAATTGGAAGCATTTGAAGAACTGCCATATTTTTTATCTGCAACAAGTGGATGCTTTAAATTTGCAAGTTGAACTCTAATTTGGTGGGACCTGCCAGTTACAATTTTTACCTCAACCAAAGACATTCCTTCTTGTTCTTCCAAAACTTTGTATTCCAGTTCTGCATATTTTGCTCCTTGCTCGGAAAGCGGAACAAGCTTTACAAGATTTGTCTTTTCATCTTTTTTAATATAATTTTTAAGTGTTCCAACTTTTTCTCTAAAAATACCTTCACAAACTGCAAGATATCTTTTTTCAAACAAATGTTGCTGTATTTGAAAAGATAATCTGGCTGCACTTTTAGAATTTCTTGCAAAAACCATAATTCCGCCTGTTGGTCTGTCTAACCTGTGAACTAGACCAACAAACACATTCCCTGGTTTGTTATATTTTTTTTTAATATGATTTTTTACCATAGATAGCAAATCCTCATCTTTGGTAATGTCACTTTGGCTTAAAATATTTTGAGGTTTAAGCACCACCACAATATGATTGTCTTCATATAGAACTGTTAAATTTTCGTCCATATCATCACCTTTTATAACTTATAACTAACAAATGTGCTATTAAATTTTTAATTTACCCTAATTACTAAACCATGTTAAATGTCAAAATAAAAGCAAATTTGTTCGATTAACTTGAAAAACAACTAGCACCGCATGGTAAAATTATTCCATCTTCGCCCATAAGCCCAAGTTCATAGGCATCAATACTTTTAAAAAAGTCTTTAAACACAATCTTAGAAATATTGTATAGCACGGTTGGCTGAAGTCCAGTTGTGTAAGAATTAATTAACACGAAAAGAGGTTTGTCGCCAAGCAATTTTTTGCAAAGCTTAACAAATTCAAAAAGTTTGTCTTCTATTTTCCAAATCTCTCCATTGGGTCCTCTTCCATAACTTGGAGGATCCATAATAATGGCATCGTATTTGTTCCCTCTATTAATTTCACGCATGACAAACTTTTCGCAATCATCAACTATCCATCTTGCTCTTTGCGGAAGATGTGAAAGAATTAAATTTTCTTTTGCTCTTTGCGTCATTCCTTTACTTGCATCAACATGCGTGACTTCTGCACCTGCACTTAAACATGCCATTGTAGCCCCACCAGTATAAGCAAATAAATTGAGAACTTTTATTGGTCTGTTTGCGCTTTTAATAAGTTCAATCATTCTGCTCCAATTATATGCCTGCTCTGGGAAAACTCCGGTGTGTTTAAAGCCCATAAGTTTAATAGAAAATCTCAAATCCCTCCAACCAATTTCCCACTCTTCTGGAAGTGTTTTTTTTATATCCCAATAACCTCCACCCGAGTTGGAACGCAAATAATGAGCATCTATATTAGAAAACTTGAGCGGAATTTTTCCGCTCCAAATTACTTGTGGATCTGGTCTTAAAAGATGATATTTTCCCCATCTTTCAAGTTTTTCACCATCCGCTGTGGCAACAACACTAAAATCTTTCCATTCATTGTTATATCTAATCATTTAAAAAATCTCTTTCAAATTTAATAATTTTATTTTTTTCATAATTACATATTTGGTTATTAGCTTTAATCTTTTTAAAATTGTTGCCCTTAAGAGCTTTAACAATCTCATCATCTTGTTCATTACAATTAACAGACAAACAATTTACACTGTTTTCAAATGCCCAATCGGTAATAAGCGAAACAGCAGAAAGGGTTATGTTTTGTCCATAATATTTTGGGTTAATCCTAAATTCAATTTCAACTCTGCCATCAATTGGAAGCGACTTAAAGTAAAAGTCACCAACAATTTTTTTATGTTTGGCAGAAACTATAAGCCAAATAGTATTCAACTCCCAAAAATCTGCATCTTGTTCTAAGATGTCTAACTTGAGATTTGCAACTTTTAAAAAGTCTGGAGCCCAAACATCATCTCCGTCATATTCAACACCAATATAATTAGAAAAAACTTTATTTCCAACTTCCAATAAAAGGTCAAGTTCCTCTTTTTTAAGAGGGAAAACAATCACATCCTTCCCATCATCCAAGCAAACTGCGCCCTCTTCTTTAAAAACTATCATACATCATCCTTTTAATTTAATGTTAACTGTTTCGCCACCAATCTCCACATCAGCTTCAAAAGTAGGATTATCAATAAGACCAAAATTATTAACCAAAGCTTCGCTACAAATTTGTTCTTTAAATTTTTCTATAACTTTGTTCGTAATTTCATCTTTTGCTTCAATAAATAAGGCAATTCTTTGTTCAATTTTAAAGCCAGCTTGTTTTCTTAAAACCTGAATTTGTCTAACAAGTTCGCGATAAAGTCCTTCAAGCATAAGATTGGTGTCAATTGTTATATCAAGAACAATTGTGATTCCATTTTCATTTGCAATAATAAAATCTTCTTTTGCCTTTTGACAACAAACAAACATTTCACTTGGAAGTTCGATAAAATTGCCAACACTTACCTTGCCTTGTTTAAACATTTCAACCAGCTGAGACATATTGTCACATTCTTCCAAGGCTTTTTTAAGATTTTGCACCTCACTTTTAAGCTTTATGCCCGCAATTTTAAAGTTCACTTGCAAATAGTTTTCATTAAATTGCTCTTGATTTTGAGAAAAAATAATTTCTTTTATGTTAAGTTCTTCTTTTATTGTGTTTTCAAACTCTTTACAAGCATTTTCCGCATTTATGCTAGCACAAACATACATGGTTTTAAGTGGCTGTTTGATTTTTATTTGGGTTTCGTTTCTGAGTCTTTGAGCAATGTTAATAACCTGCCTAATTATTTCGGTTTTTTCAATCACACCATTTTCTTCAATTTCAAAAGGTTTTGGGAAATCACATAAAAGAACACTCTGAACTTCATTTTCTTCACTGCCTCTAACCAAATTTTGCCAAATATGCTCGCACATAAATGGTGTTATTGGTGCCATTGCAATGACAATCTTTTTTAAGCTGTGATATAGTGTGTAATAAGCATTATTTTTATCTTCTTCATTATCAGACTTCCAAAATCTTTTTCTGTTTGTTCTAATATACCAGTTTGTGAGGTCATCAGTTAAGTTTTCAAAATCACGAATTATAAGGTTGAATTGTTGAGTTGAATAAAACTCATCTGAGTTTTTAACAAATTGATTGACTCTAGAAAGTAGCCATTTGTCATTTTGTTGCAAATTATTCAAATCAACTTTTTTCTTTACATCTGGCTTATCCAAAACTGCATAAGTTGTGTAAAAAACATATGCATTCCAAAGTCCCAAAAGTTTTCTTCTTATATCATCACAAACTCCAAAGCCAAACCTTGTGTCGTTTAACATGTTGTTGGCTGCATACATATATCTAATCACATCGGCGCCAATTTTGTCCGCAGCCTCAAAAAAGCTTATGTTGTTTTTCCCAGACTTAGAAAATTTGCTACCATCCTCTGCAACAAGCATGGCAAAACCAATCACTTTTTCATATGGTGCCTTACCAGTAAGCGCCACTGACATAAACAAAAGAGAATAGAACCAAAGTCTAATTTGCTCCTTCATTTCAATGACGCATTCTGCTGGAAAATTCTTTTCCCAAAACTTGCGATCAGTAAAATATTTTTTCGTGCTAAATGGAGTGATTCCAGCATCTAACCAGCAATCTCCAACCTCGCTAATTCTTTCAACCTCCTCACCACAATGAGGGCATTTGATTTTAATGTCGTCAATATATGGCCTATGCAAATGTGGAAGAGCCTCAACCTTTTTTGCATCCGACAAATTTTTAAGTTGTTCCAAAGAACCAACAACAGTTAATTCCCCACATTTTTTACAAGGATAGAATGGAAGAGGAAGTCCGTAAAACCTCTTTCTTGAAATGCTCCAATCACCCATATTAGTAAGCCAATCAAGCATCCTCTTTTTCAAAAATGGAGGTTGCCAAACAACACTGTCACAAGCCTCAATAAGTTTTGGTCTAATTTCATCGGTTTTAATATACCATTCTTTAGTAAGTCTAAAAATAAGTGGTTTTTTACACCTCCAACAAATTGGATATCTATGAGAGTACTTGTGGGTGTAGTATAGTTTGTCATCAGCCTTTAATTTTTCAAAAACCAATGGCGCAACATCATTTGCGTTTCTTCCTGCTAAAAAATCAAAATCGTCGTAAAACACTCCATTTTCATCAACTGGAGAAATTATTTTCAAACCAAGGCTATTACCAAGTTCAAAATCTTCAACACCGCAACCCGGAGCAATATGAACCGCGCCAGAACCTTCTGTGCTATCAACCAAATCCCAAGCAACAATTTTGTGTGCAAAGTTTTGCTTTGTTAGTTTTGGAAAACAAGTTTCATATTCCAACCCAACTAACTCACTGCCCGGAACCCTTTTTTCAACCTTGACCAAATCGTCTTTTAAAACCTTTTCACATGAGGAACAAACAATAAGTTTTCTATCAGTAGATTTGACTTTGCAAACACTATACTCAAATTCAGGATTGACCGCAACAGCAACATTGGAAGAAAGTGTCCAAGGAGTGGTCGTCCAAACAAGAATGGACATTTCAGAATTTTTAATTGGAAGTTTAAAGAAAACCGCTTCATGTTCCATATCCAAATAGCTATCTGCAAGTTCGTGTTCTGAAAGTGAGGTTCCACAATGTGAACACCAAGGCATTGGTCTATGTTTTTCAACAAGCCAACCTTTTTCATAACACAATTTCAAAAAATACCAAATTGAGGTAATATTTTCATCTGAATTGGTGAAATATGAATGTTCCCAATCCATCATCTGCCCCAATCTTTTGGATTGTTCAGTTATGATTGACGAATATTTTTTTACTCTTTCAATACAAGCTTCGGTAAAATTGGCAAGTCCAAACTTGACAATGTCAGTTTTGTCCTTGAGTCCTAGTTGTTTTTCGGTTTCAACCTCCACCCAAAGTCCTTGAGCATCGAAACCATTTTGATAGTGCGCAGAAAAACCCTTCATCGCTTTATATTTTAATAAAATGTCCTTAAGCGACCTGTTCCATGCATGGTGTACACCCATTGCATTGTTGGCTGTTATTGGACCATCTAAAAAACGATAGTGAAGCTTTGAATTTTTATTCTTTTCCACAATTTTTTTAAAGCATTCAATATCATTCCAAAATTTTAAAACCTTTTTCTCATTTTCAATCATATTAGGTTTAGCAGTTTCTTTTTTCATAATTTCTCCATTAAAAATTGTAAAGTGATTTTGCAAGCAATTATCCCACAAAATATATGTTATTGTAGTTTAGCAAAATATTAAAAAAAAAGCAATGATATCAATTAAAGTGGTAAAGTCACTTTTATTTTTTTGTTATCACTATTTTATTAACTAGCAAAATTAAAGCTTTTATAACCACCTTCTATGTGAAAAAGCCACTCTCTATTCATTCTATCCCCCCGGAATTTTGTCAAACATTTTGCCATACTATTTTTATATTTTTTTACTTCTTTATTGTGGATAAGTGCGTCAGGCACTTTTTGTGTGACGCGTTACTTTTATGGTTAAGTTTTTATTTTCTTGCATTTTTAACATCGCAACGCATCACTCTTGTTTTTTTATAATCAAAAAAAATGACATTTTAAATGTAAATTTGAAATTACAGATATAAAATGTCATTCTTATTTGATTTAAATAACTATTTTTTTTCTTCAACGAGTTGTTTAACATAGGATATAAATTCATCAATTTTCATATTTGTTGTTTGTTGGGTGTCTCTATCTCTTATTGAAATTGTTTGATTTGCCATTTCCTCATCGCCAACTATTATCATGCTAGGAACTTTTTCAAGCTGGGCACTTCTAATCTTATAGCCCAACTTTTCATTTCTATTATCTAATTCAACTCTTATCCCAAAATTTTTAAGTTTATCAAAAACCTCTTTAGCATAATCTAAATGTTTTTCACTAACTGGTATGACAATAGTTTGAACGGGAGCCAACCACATAGGAAAGGCTCCAGCAGTTTTTTCGATAAGATAAGCCAAAGTTCTTTCATAACAGCCAATGCTAGAACGATGAATGATTATAGGTGTTTTTTTGTTTCCATCTTTATCAATATAATACATGCCAAACTTTTCAGCAAGCATTTGGTCAATTTGAATTGTGATCAGTGTGTCTTCCTTCCCATAAACATTCTTTATTTGAATGTCAAGTTTTGGTCCATAGAAAGCTGCCTCACCCACACCCACAACATATGGAATGTCGAGGTGCTTTAAAATTTTTTCCATAACACCTTGAGCTTCTTCCCATTGTTGTGCGCTTCCAATATATTTCTCCCTATTATTTGGATCCCATTGAGAAAATCTATACGACGAATCTTCATAAAGTCCTAAAGTTTTGAGCATATAAACAGCAAGTTCCAAACAGCTTTTAAATTCATCTTCAAGTTGTTCAGGAGTACACATCAAATGCCCCTCTGAAAGAGTAAATTGTCTAACTCGAATAAGTCCGTGCATTTCCCCGCTATCTTCATTCCTAAAAAGCTTGGATGTTTCGTTATATCTTAGAGGCAAATCCTTATAACTTCTTGGTCTATTTAAAAATGCTTGATACTGAAAAGGACATGTCATTGGTCTTAAAGCATAAACCTCTTTATCTTTTTTTTCATCACCTAAAACAAACATGCCCTCTTTATAATGATCCCAATGCCCAGATATTTTATAAAGGTCACTCTTTGCCATAAATGGTGTCATTGTAAGTTTCCAACCTCTTTTTTCTTCTTCATCCTCCACAAATCTTTGAAGAATTTGTAAAATCTTTGCACCTTTTGGAAGAAGAATTGGAAGTCCTTGACCAATATAGTCAACAGTTGTAAAAAGTTCTAAATCACGCCCAAGTTTATTATGGTCTTTTCGTTTTCTATCTTCTAAAATTTGAAGATATTCATTAAGAGCATCAACTGATGTAAAAGAAATGCCATAAATTCTTTTTAGCATTTTATTTTTTGAATCACCTTTCCAATATGCTCCACAAGTAGATTTAAGTTTAACCGCTTTAATTTTTGACAAATCAAAAAGATGAGGACCTGAGCATAGGTCAACAAAATCTCCCAGTTTGTAGCAGGTTATTTCACCTTCAATTTCCTTTAAAATTTCGAGTTTATAAGGTTGATTTTCAAAAAGTTTTTCTGCTTCTTGTTTGGAAACTACAAATCTTTCCATTCTTGGATTTTCTTTGATGATTTTCTTCATCTCTTTTTCAATAATTTCCAAATCTTCAAAGCTTTCAACTCCATCAAAATCATAATAAAATCCTTCGCTAGTTGCTGGACCTATGGCAAACTTAACATTTTTATAAAGTCTAGAAACAGCATATGCCAAAACATGTGAAGTTGTATGCCAAAAAACTTGTCTTGCTTCCTCGTCATCAAATGTCAAAAGTTCGATTTCATCCCCATCATTAACCGCTGTATAAATGCCTTTAACTTCTCCATTAATTTTGCAGGCTATAAAGTTTTTGTAATCTTCTTGAAAATGTTCTTTTACAAGATTTCTAACATTAGAACTTTCAAATTCAACAATACAATTATTAATTTTAGCTTTCATTTTTCCCTCTTTTAATTTAAACATCATTTAAAGCAATATAAAATAAAAATAATCAACTATAATTATGATGCCTTATTAATTAATTGTATTATAGTTTCAAGTAAAAAATAAGTCAAGTATTAGGGGTTTTAAAGCAGGAAAAAACTTGGGTTATTCTCTATAAAATATAAAAGACAGACTGTAACTTTTAATAATCTTTATGTGCTTATACTTAAATATGAAAATTTTTGCTAATTGAATTTTTAATTGCCTTAAAATCTAAAATTAATATTCCCACTAAAGCTAGACTATTGTATAAAATATTAATCTCACTTATTAATTTAAATGAGTCAATATTAGCGAATCTTAAAATAATATTTAATATTAAAAGAATGAAGGTTAAAACAAAGATGCTTAAAATAAAATCATTTCTTTTCTTGTTGACCAATGAAAATAAAATCATAACAGTTGTTGTAAGCATAGATGCTGAAGGAACAACAAAATTCCAAAACCAATCTCCACCACCTGAAATCAAGTTCGAAGAAAGTATAATTGCTAAAATTCCAACAAATTGAAATAGCACCTTCTCAAACACATTTCTTTTACTCATAATAGTATGTCTAATTAAAATCCATATATAAATTATAGCGAGAAAAACAATAATACTCCATAAAACTTTTTTATTAATTATGAAATTAACAAAAAAACAAACGAAAATCGCACAAATCGACAAAAAAAGCATAATTTTAAAAAGTAAAACATTTTTTTTTACTATTTTTTCTTCTTTTTGTTTAGTTGAAAAATAAGGAAAATGAGAAGTTTTATTTTCTTCTTCCAATTCAGCATAGCAAAGAGGACAATGGTTTTTATTTGTATTAACAGTTATATTACATTTATTGCAACTTTTCATAACTCATCCTCCCAATAATTGCTTATAATTTCAATGTCAAGTCCTTGTTTTGTAAGTTCATTAAAAAACATTTTTTCAAGATTATTTTCCACAATTTCTCTAGAAAAGGTTATGTTAATATTCTCATTATAAGATATCACAGCCATATGATTTTTACACGAAAAAGATGTTCCCAAAACAAAAAAGAAATCTTCAACATATGTTTTAAAAGATTGTGGCAAATTAACAACACCTAAGTTGCTAAGATTTGCTGTGTGCAAATTATCTCCAACCTTGTTATATGCTATTTTCATTACAATATCTTTTAAAAATAAGGGAACAATTTTTAAAAACCAATTTTTTTCTATCTTTACATTGCTATTCAGAAGTTTATCTAAATTTTGCTTATCAATGCCCTGTTTAATTTGATTTTTACAAAGTTCAATACATTGTTCAAAAGAAATCTCTTGTTCATAATCATGTCCAACTCTGCAAAATAAACTAAAATTTCTCACAGTTTCGGTTTTATAAAACTTGCGCATATTAACAGGAACTAATATTTTAATAAGCTTATTTTTTATTTTTTTATCTTTAATAAAAGCTTTGAAAATACAATGCATAAACAGAGCGCAAAGATAGGTTGTGACAGTAGCGCCATACTTTTTACAAATTTCTTTAAGGTCATTTATATTAATTTTGCCACAAATAATACCCATACCATCAAACTTAAAACTAGTTCCATATGTTTTAAAGGCACTTCTTTCTCTTTGAGGCTTAGGAAGATTTTTGTCATAAACTTGTATAAATTTGTCTTTGCTTTCTTCATTTGTAAATGGAGAATATATCGTTTTAAGTTTACCTTCAGCCTTAATATTTTTTCCCGTTAAAAGTAGATATTCAAAAATAATAGCTTTTAAAAAATCCAAAGCGCCCGTTCCATCACAAATTGCATGAAAACAACATAAAGTAATTTTTTTATTTAAATAAAAAACTTTAAATAAATAATCATTGTTTTCTCTTTCATTAATAAATTTTAAAAAAAATGGTGGTTCCTCAGAAACTTGAAAAGTTTTTTTATTTTCCTCAAGATAATACCAAAAAAAACCGCGTTTTAATTTTACTTTAAAACTTGGAAATCTTGACAACACAGCATTAACAGCATCATTTAAAATTATTTTATCAATAACCTCAGATAAAACCGCAGAAATTGAAAACATACTTCCTCGCCTATTATTGCTTATTGCAGGATATATTTTCGCAGCATTATCTAATCTATACCAATTCTTTTTCACAATTTACCTATTAAATATTATATATTATTCATTATTTTTGTCAAGTAATATTTTTATAAATTAATTTAAAAGAAATCAAAAATAATATAAATAAAAAGTAAATAATTATATTTTTTTGTTGTTTTTTATTTTAAAAATAAATTAAAAGCAAAAAATCAAATTAAAATATTTTATAATATAAAAATATTAAATTTTAACTAAATTTTTAAAATGTTTTTTTAAATAATAATTAAAAAAAACAGGTGGGTTAGTCCTGTTTTTTTACATTTTAAAATTGGGTTAGATTTTAAAATTATATTAAAAATTATTCAATTATTGTTGAAACAACACCTGAACCAACTGTTCTTCCGCCTTCACGAATAGCAAATCTTAAACCTTGTTCGATAGCAATAGGTGTAATAAGTTTGATTGTCATGCTAACATTGTCACCAGGCATAACCATTTCAACACCTTCTGGAAGTTCAATTGTTCCAGTAACGTCTGTTGTTCTGAAATAGAATTGAGGTCTATATCCATTAAAGAATGGAGTATGTCTTCCACCTTCTTCTTTTTTAAGAACATAAACTTCTGCTTTGAAATGTGTATGAGGCTTAATTGAACCAGGCTTACAAATAACTTGCCCTCTTTCTACTTCATTTCTTTGAATTCCACGAAGAAGAAGTCCAACATTATCACCTGCTTGTGCTTCATCAAGAAGTTTTCTAAACATTTCAACACCTGTAACAACTGTTTGTCTTTGTTTTCCCATACCAACAATTTCTACAGTGTCGTTAACCTTAACAGTTCCTCTTTCAACTCTACCAGTTGCCACAGTTCCTCTTCCAGTAATTGTGAAAACATCTTCAACTGGCATTAAGAAAGGTTTGTCAGTTTCACGAGCTGGATCTGGAATGTAAGAGTCAAGTGTGTCAAGAAGTTCTTGAATTGGTTTTAAGTGTTCGCTATTAACATCATTTGCATCACAAGCTTCATTTGCTTTAAGAGCAGAACCTTTAACAATTGGTGTTTTATCTCCAGGGAAATTATAAGTTGTAAGAAGATCGCGAATTTCCATCTCTACAAGTTCAAGAAGTTCTGGATCATCAACTTGGTCAACTTTGTTCATGAATACTACAATATAAGGAACACCAACTTGACGAGCAAGAAGAATATGTTCACGAGTTTGAGGCATAGGACCATCAGCTGCAGAAACGACCAAAATTGCTCCGTCCATTTGAGCTGCACCTGTAATCATGTTTTTTACATAGTCAGCGTGTCCAGGACAGTCAACGTGAGCATAGTGTCTTTTGTTTGTGTTGTATTCAACGTGTGCTGTGTTAATTGTAATTCCTCTAGCCTTTTCTTCTGGAGCTTTATCAATTTCATCATATTTCATTGAATCAGCTTTTCCAAGCATGCTACAATATCTACATATTGCTGCTGTTAATGTGGTCTTACCATGGTCAACGTGGCCAATTGTTCCAACATTTACGTGGGTTAAAGACCTGTCAAATTTAGCTTTTGCCATTTTATTTAATTCTCCTTTTTAATTTTTTCATTTCTAACATTAAAAATTTTATCATAAACGTTTAAAATAAATCAAGCGTTTATACCATTTTATTTAGGCTTTTTTAGCCCTTTCACCAATTATCTTTTCAGCAATTGATTTTGGAACTTCATTATATTTTAAAAATTCCATAGTAAAGGTTCCTCTTCCCTGAGTTTGTGAACGAAGTGATGTTGCATATCCAAACATTTCAGAAAGTGGAACTTCTGCATTTATTACTTGAACACCTGGTTTTGTTTCGTTTCCAGTTAAAATTCCTCTTCTAGAAGTGAGATTACCCATAACTGTTCCCAAATATTCATCTGGAAGTTCAACTTGAACTTTCATAATTGGCTCTAAAATTACAGGATTTGCCTTAGATGCACCATCTTTAAATGCCATAGAACCGGCAATTTTAAATGCCATTTCTGACGAGTCGACATCATGGAAAGAGCCATCATAAACAGTAACTTTAAAATCAACTGTTTCATATCCAGCAAGAACACCTGTTTGTTTTGCTTCTGTAATTCCGTTGTTGATAGGTTGAATAAATTCTTTTGGAATAGATCCACCAACGGTCTTGTCAACAAACTGATATCCTTCGCCCGGCTCAAGTGGTTCCATTTCAATCATACAATGACCGTATTGTCCTTTACCACCACTTTGTCTAATAAACTTTCCTTCTGCTTTAACAGCTTTTCTAATTGTTTCTCTATAAGCAACTTGTGGTTGTCCTACATTTGCTTCCACTTTAAATTCTCTAAGAAGTCTATCAACAATAATTTCAAGATGCAATTCTCCCATACCAGCAATGATTGTTTGTCCTGTTTCGTGGTCGGTGTAAACCTTGAATGAAGGATCTTCACGAGAAAGTTTTGCTAGTGCCAAGCTCATTTTTTCTTGCATGTCTTTTGTTTTTGGCTCAATCGCAAGTTGAATAACAGGGTCAGGGAATTTCATAGATTCTAGCTGAATTGGATGTTTTTCATCACAAAGAGTGTGTCCAGTAATTGTGTCTTTTAGACCAACAATTGCTGCAATGTCACCCGCTCCACATTCTTGAATTTCGGTCCTGTTATTTGCGTGCATACGAATTAATCTTCCAACTCTTTCAGTTTTACCATTATTTGCGTTATACACATAGGTTCCAGCTTTAAGGGTTCCAGAATAAACACGGAAGAAAGTGAGTGAACCAACAAATGGGTCTGTTGCAATTTTAAATGCAAGCCCAGCTAGTGGAGCATCTGCATTAGGCTTTCTCTCTTCCTCTTGTTCAGTAACAGGATTGATTCCTTTAATTGCATCTATGTCAAGCGGAGATGGAAGATATTCTACCATCGCATCAAGAAGATTTTGCACACCTTTGTTTTTATATGATGAACCACAAAGCATAGGTGTAAGTTTTTTAGAAATTGTTGCTTTTCTAATTGCTTTTTTAAGTTCATCAATAGAAATTTCATCTCCATTAAAATATTTTTCCAAAAGGGCATCATCTGTTTCAACTACAGATTCAACAAGTTCAATCCTTCTCTTTTTAGCCTCTTCAAGAAGATCTGCAGGAATTTCAACTTCGTCAATAATTGAGCCCATTTCATCTTCAGGTATAAAAGCCTTCATTGTCAAAAGATCAATCACACCTTTAAAATCCTCAGCCATTCCTATTGGCATTTGAAGAGGAAGCGGTGTTGTTCTAAGTCTAAGTTTAACAGATTCAACACATTTGTCAAAGTAGGCATCATCTCTGTCCATTTTATTAACATAAATAATCACAGGCACTTTACATTCATTAGCTTGGCGCCAAACTGTTTCTGTTTGAGGCTGAACCTTATCACGAGCAGATAAAACAAGCACTGCCCCATCAAGAACTTTCAAAGAACGCAAAACTTCAATTGTAAAGTCAACGTGTCCGGGTGTGTCAATAATGTTAATTTTGTGATTTTTCCAATGACAAGTCGTACAAGCTGAAGTTATGGTTATTCCTCTTTCTTGTTCTTGTTCCATCCAGTCCATTGTTGCTTGACCATCGTGAACTTCACCAATTTTATGGTTAATTCCTGTGTAATAAAGAATTCTCTCTGTTGTTGTTGTTTTACCCGCATCAATATGCGCCATAATACCAACATTACGGGTTAATTCTAAATTTTCTTTAGCCATTATTTTCTCCTTTATTTTTTTTCAATAATTATTTATTGAATTTTTTCATTTAAAATTAAAATTTTAAATGTGAATTTTTTCATTTTCAAGACTTTAATCTCTTCGATAACTTGCATCGTTTTAATTGATGTTTTTAACTAATAATCATCTCGGCAACTGATTTAAACAAAACAAACTCTATCCATGTTTTTCTCATCGTTATTCTAAATAAATTTATCCCTAAAGCTTGCAATTTAAAACTAATTTAATTTTTTTGATAAGAACGAACTCATCAAACTTTTGTGTTTCAAAATTGTTTGAGCAATTTGTTCGCTTTGCACTAAATTCCTCCTCCAAAAAATTATCAAATTTTCGGACACCCATCTTTTAGAATTTAATTTGTATCGTGACTGTTCACTTCACAAAAATACAATTTATCTTTTATACGGATTTTAAGTTTGAGTTTTGAGGGTTAGACAAAACTCGGTTTTCAGTAAATTATTTGAAGTTTTTGATGAAGAACGAGGCTCGGCAAGTGTGGCAAAGCAGGAGTTTAGTTTGCTAAATGA
>CALWMK010000010.1 GCA_944381825.1 uncultured Clostridia bacterium | reverse complement strand
ATGCAGATTTTAGATATTCACAAGTTCAAGACTTAAGTAACTTGGAAAGTATAGGTGGATATGCAGATTTTAGATATTCACAAGTTCAAGACTTAAGTAACTTGGAAAGTATAGGTGGATATGCAGATTTTAGATATTCACAAGTTCAAGACTTAAGTAACTTGGAAAGTATAGGGGGAGATGCAGATTTTAGTGATTCAAAAGTAACAAAAATACCTAATTTAAGGAGAATAGGTGGAACAGCGGATTTTAGTAACTCTTTAATAACTGATTTTGGAAAGTTGGAATTTATTGGTGATGTAAAATTCTCGAAAAAGGATAAAATCTTAAAAGAAAAGCTTTTTAAAGAATTTAAAAAGACAGATAGGGGATATGAAAGAATTTTTGTAAAGGAAACCCAAAACGAAATGGGGATATAATATTTTAAAATATATTGCTATGCTTATAATTTAGTATTTTATCATAAATTTAAATTTGTTTATTTTTGAATATTGATATATTTACGCAATATGTTGTAATTTGTATATTTGCATAATACTATATATACTGTTGCATTTCATACAAAATTGACTTAATTTTGTATAACAAATGTTGCTTAAATCGTTTTTATATTTTAAATTTTTATTATATACTTATATGTAAATTTAAAAAATGCTTGTAATTTTTGCATTTTTTTTGTAAGTTAATGTAATAGGTTTAAAAATGTTATCAAAAGTTTTAAGTTATGGTTTAATTGGAATTGAAGGTTTTGGAGTTCAAGTTGAAGTAGATATAACTGGAGGACTTCCATCTGTTGATTTAGTTGGTCTTGCTGACACGGCTATTAAAGAAAGTAAGGAGAGGGTTCGTTCTGCCATTAAAAACAGCGGACTAGATTATCCTATTAATAAAATTACCATCAATCTTGCTCCAGCGGACAAAAAGAAAGAGGGTCCTTTATATGATTTACCTATAGCGATAGCAATTCTTTCTGCATGCAATCAAATTCCAATTGAAAGTGTAAAAGACTATATATTTTTAGGCGAACTATCATTAGATGGTTCGGTTAAAAGGGTAAATGGAGTTTTGCCTATTTTAATCGCCGCCAGAAAGGAAGGATTTAAAAAATTTATCATTCCAAAATCGAATGCTAATGAGGCAAGTTTTATATCAGGATTGGATATTTTTTGTGTGGAAAATCTTAGAGATGCTAAAGAATTTCTTTGTGCTGAAAAAGAAATATCAAAATTACAAGTTTCTGATTATGAAACTTTAAAAGAACAAAAAAATTCTCAAGTGGTGGATTTTAAATTAGTCAAAGGTCAAAGAAGTGCAAAGCGTGCATTAGAAATTGCAGCGGCTGGTGGGCATAATGTCATTATGATCGGTCCACCTGGTAGTGGGAAGACACTTTTAGCAAAATGTTTTTCCTCAATACTTCCTGATATGACATTTGAAGAGGCTTTAGAGGTGACAAAAATACATAGTGTTGCAGGTCAACTTTCTAGTGCAGGTATAGTATTAGAAAGACCTTTTAGAACTCCTCATCATACGACAACAAAAATTGCACTTACTGGTGGAAATAAAAATGCAACTCCGGGAGAAATTTCTCTTGCACATAATGGGGTGTTGTTTCTTGATGAGTTGCCAGAATATGATAGGCATACTATTGAAACATTGCGTCAACCGTTAGAGGATGGTGTAATAACCGTTTCTCGTGCCCAAATGAGTGTGACTTATCCTGCATCATTTACCCTTATTGCCAGCATGAATCCATGTCCATGTGGCAATTATGGTTCAAGTAAGCAAGAATGTAGATGTTCACCAGCTCAAATTCACAAATATTTGTCCAGGTTTTCTGGACCTTTGATGGATAGAATTGATTTGCATGTTGAGGTTGATAGTGTAAGTTTTGATGAATTAAACGCTAAACAAGAAGAGGAGTGCTCTGCTGATATAAAAATTAGGGTTAATAAAGCTCGCAAAGTTCAACTTGAAAGATTTAAAAATTCTAAAAATTTTTGTAATAGCAAAATGAGTGTGGCTTCTTGTAAAAAATATTGTAAACTAGATGATGAATGCAGTGAATTAATGAAAATGGCATTTGAGAATTTGCATCTTAGTGCAAGAGCCCATGACAAAATTCTCAAGGTGGCAAGGACAATAGCTGATTTGGATGGTTGTGAAAATATTGAGCCACAACATATAGCGGAAGCAATTCAATATCGTTCTTTAGATGATAAATATAAGGTATAATAATGACAAATTATTCTCAAGATGAAAAAATTTTAATAGCTCTCAGTCAATTTGTTTTCTTATATGAAAACAGATTCCATCTTTTAATAAAAAAATATATTAATCCTCAAAATATTTTGGAAGCTATATTTAATAGAGAGCAATTTATTTGTTCTATTTTAAACAACAATCAAATTAATGAAATAATTGAAAATTGCACAGAAGAAAAAATAAAATCTTATTTAAAAAACTTAGAGTCACTAAATATTATTTGCACTACTTATCTAAGCCAAACTTATCCAAGGTTATTGAAAGAAACACCAGATTTTCCTATTGTGCTTTACCTTAAAGGGGATGTTTCACTTTTAAAAAAAGATTCTGTCGCCATTGTTGGAACAAGAAATCCAACTAATTATGGGCGTGGTGTAACGCATACTTTTTCTAAAAATCTTGCGCGAGCTGGGCTTGTTATTGTAAGTGGAATGTCGACAGGAGTAGATAAAATCGCTCATGAGGCATGTTTGGAGGTTGGGGGAAAAACTATTGCTGTTTTAGGTGGAGGCTTTAATAAAATTTATCCAGCAGTAAATTTCAACCTTTCAATTGAAATTTCAAAAAAAGGTTTACTTGTTTCTGAATATGCACCATCAGCCACTCCTCAACGATACACTTTTCCCGCACGAAATAGAATTATTGCAGGATTAACTTTAGGGACACTTATAACCGAAGCAAGTGAAAAAAGTGGTTCACTTTATACAAAAGAATATGCATTAGATTATAATAGAAATTTATATTTAGTTCCAGGTAATATCACAAGTTCTATGAGTATTGCTAATAATAAAATGATAAAATCATGTCAAGGAATGTGTGTTATTTCATATGAAGACATTTTAAATGATCTTGGTTTTGAAGGGTTAAAGAAAGAAACTGCCATTCAGCTTGGAATAAATGAAAAGATGATACTAGACATAATTGAAAAAGAAGAAACTCACTTTGATGTTCTTTTGTCAATAACAAATTTAGAGCCTAAAATATTAAATAGTTGTTTGACAACAATGTGTATTCGTGGAATAATAAGAAAATTACCAGGAAATTTTTATTCTGTTTAGGAGTTATGCAATGAAATTAGTTGTAATTGAAGGACCGGGGAAAAAAGATACAATAAAAAAATATTTAGGAAGTGGCTATGAAGTTATGGCAACAAAAGGTCATATTCGTGATTTGCCACCTTCTTCGTTTGGTGTTAATTTAAATACATTTGAGCCAGAATATGCGGTTATGAATGATAAAAAAGATGTAGTTAAAGAGCTTTTACAAAAGGCTAAAAAAGCAGATCAGGTTTTACTTGCAACCGACCCAGATAGAGAAGGTGAAGCAATTTCTTGGCATATAGCTCATGAATTAGGGCTTAAACCTGATGATAAATGTAGAATTGTTTTTAATGAAATTTCTAAAGAATGTGTTCAGAATGCCTTAAAAAATCCAAGAGAATTAAATAAAAATTTAATTGATGCACAACAAGCTAGAAGAGTTTTGGATAGAATAGTTGGATATAAGCTTTCTCCAATAATATGTAAAAAAATACATCCTAAACTAAGTGCTGGACGGGTGCAAAGTGTGGCGCTTAAACTTGTTGTGGACAGAGAAAAGGAAATCCAAAATTTTAAGCCCGAGGAATATTGGACTCTTACAGCCTTTTTAAAAAAATTTACAGATGCTACGATTTTTAAAGCCTCTTTGATTCAGTACAAAGATAATAAAAATAGACCACAAAACAAGGCGCAAGTAGATGAAATAATTGAAAATTTAAAAACCGGAAATTTTATAGTTGATAAGATAAAAAAGACAAAAACAAAATCTCATGCTCCAGCGCCATTTACTACAAGCACAATGCAACAAGACGCTTTGAATAAATTGGGTATGAGCTTAAAAAAAACCTCTGCTTGTGCTCAAAGTTTATATGAAGGTGTGGAACTTGGTAACGAGGGCAAAATTGCATTGATTACTTATATTAGATCTGATTCTACTAGGGTTTCATCTGTAGCGCAAGATAATGCAAGGGCATTTGCCGCGAATTTATATGGAAAGGATTATATTCCTTCAAAGCCAAATGTCTATGAAAAAAAGCAAAATTCTCAAGATGCCCATGAGGCTATCAGACCAATTGATATCAATAGAACCCCTCAAAGTGTTAAAGAATTTTTAAATGCGGACAACTATAAGCTTTACAAATTAATTTATGAAAGATTTTTAGCAAGTCAAATGAGTGAAGCTATTTATAATAATGTGAGTATAGATATTTCATGTAATGATTGTATTTTTAGAGCGGTTGGGAAAACTTTGGAGTTTGCTGGCTATACTGCGGTCTATAAAAATTTTGAAGAGGCTAAGGAAGGGGAGGAAAACAAAAAAATTCCAAAATTAGATGAAAACGAAAAACTAACTTTAGAAAAACTTGAACCTGAACAAAAATTTACTAAACCACCTTCTAGATTTACCGAAGCTAGTTTAGTCAAGGCAATGGAAGAAAAAGGTATTGGTAGACCCGCAACTTATGCTCCTACGATTACTTTGCTTGCTACAAGAGCTTATACAGAAAAAGATGGAAAATATTTAATTCCAACAAAATTAGGTGTTTCTGTTACTGAATATTTGGAACAATATTTTAAATCAATAATAAATGTAAAATTTACTGCACAAATGGAAGGACGGCTCGATGATATTGCAGAAAAAGGTGAACCATGGAAAGAGGTTGTTTCAAAATTTTGGTCAGGTTTTAAAGATTTATTACAAAAAGCAGGCGCCAGCCCAGTCACTTATAAAGAACCTCCTATTGAAAGCAATGAACTATGTGATAAATGTGGTGCTAAAATGCTTATAAGAGATGGAAAATATGGCAAATTTCTAGGCTGTTCAAATTTCCCAAAATGTAGAAATATTAAAAGTATTACTACAGAAGAAAAAAAAGCTGGGATATGTCCTAATTGCCACAAGCCTATGGTTATTAGAAAAAGCAAAAAAGGAAAAATATATTATTCATGTTCTGCTTATCCAGAATGTACTTTTATGAGTTGGGATGAACCGACAGGAGAAAAATGCTCTAATTGTGAAAAAGGATATCTTGTAAAGAAAAAAAATGAAGTAAGGTGTAACACTTGTGAGTTTAAAAAACAGTAAGAAGTATGAGTTTGTAAATGTGATCGGTGCTGGTTTGGCTGGATGCGAAGCCGCTCTATATTTGGCTCAGCATGGCATTAAAGTAAATTTATTTGAAATGAAACCAAAATATAAGACTCCTGCACATAAAAATGATAATTTTGGCGAATTGGTTTGTTCCAATTCTTTAAAGAGTATTGATGAAAACACCGCCTCTGGGTTACTTAAAAAAGAATTGGGAGAATTAGACTGTAGTCTATTAAAAATAGCAAAGAGCGTTGCTGTACCTGCTGGCACTGCGCTTGCGGTTGACAGAGAAAAATTTTCTGATTTAATAACAAAAGAAATTTATGGAAACAAAAATATAACCGTTGTGAATGAAAAAATTGATCAGTTAAATCTAAATGAACTTAATATTGTTGCCACTGGTCCATTGACGGATGAAAACCTTTACTTGTATTTGCAGGAGTTGATTGGAAAAAATAATTGCTATTTTTATGATGCAATAGCGCCTATTATCTATTCTAATTCGCTTGATTTTAATTATGCATTTTGGGGAGATCGATATGGTAAAGGCGGATCTGGAGATTATATAAACTGTGTTTTAAACAAAGAACAATATTCAATTTTTGTTAATGAATTAATAAATGCTGAAACAGCTCAATTAAAAGAATTTGAAAAAGTCTTTGAAAGTTGTATGCCCATTGAAATAATGGCAAAGCGAGGCTTTGAAGCTTTAAGATTTGGACCAATGAAACCAGTTGGACTTTTTGACACAAAAAAGAATGAAAGACCATATGCAGTTGTACAACTTAGAAAAGAAGATGAAGAGGGGAAATTAGTCAATTTAGTTGGTTTCCAAACAAATCTAAAATACAAAGAGCAAAAAAGGGTTTTTTCGCTTATACCAGCTTTAAAAAATGCAGAGTTTGTTCGCTTTGGTCAAATGCATAGAAACAGTTATATTAATTCACCATATTGCTTGAATTTTTATTCGCAATTGAAACAAATACCTAATATTTTTATAGCTGGACAACTTTCAGGAGTGGAAGGATATGTAGAAAGCATTGCAAGTGGATTATATGTTGCCATCAATGCAAAAAGATATTTAGAAAATAAAACTTTGGAAAAATTATCAACGAAAACTTGTATGGGAGCAATTTTTAATTATATTAGTCAAAATATTGCAAATAATTTTCAACCTATGAATGCAAATTATGGTATAATAACATGTGAAGAACATTTTAGAGATAAACAAAAAAAACGAGAATACATACTTAAAACTAGTTTGTCTGAAATTAAAAAGTTTAAGGAGAAGATTTATGATTGAATTTAGAGGAACAACAATTTGTGCTGTAAAAAAGAATGGAAAAACGGCCATTGCAGGTGATGGACAAGTAACAATGGGGCAAAATGTAATTTTTAAGAATGATGCAAAAAAAGTTAGAAGGATTTTTAATGACCAAGTTGTAATTGGCTTTGCTGGGAGCGTCGCTGATGCTTTTAGTTTGAGTGAAAGATTTGAAGAAATGCTAAATAAATATTCTGGAAATTTAATGAGAAGTGCAGTTGAACTTGCTCAACTTTGGAGAAGCGATAAGGTGATGCGAAAGCTTGAAGCCATGATGATTGTTGCTGATAAGGAAAAAATGCTTATAATTTCTGGCACTGGTGAAGTAATTGAACCACAAGATAATATTTGTGCAATTGGTTCGGGCGGAAATTATGCACTTGCTGCTGCCAAAGCCCTTTGTTTTAATACAGACTTTGAAGCTAATGAAATAGCCAAAAAAGCTTTAAAAATTGCAAGTGAAATTTGTATTTTTACAAACGATAACATAATTGTTGAGGAGGTTTAAAATGAATTTAACACCAAAAGAAATAGTAGCACAATTAGATAAATATATCATAGGACAGGTTTCAGCCAAAAAGGCTGTGGCTGTTGCGCTTAGAAATCGTTATAGAAGAAGTCAATTATCAAAAGAAATAAGGGATGAAATTACACCAAAAAACATTATTATGAAGGGTCCTACTGGAGTTGGAAAAACCGAAATTGCTAGAAGATTGGCAAAGCTTGTTCAAGCTCCTTTTGTTAAAATTGAAGCAACAAAATACACTGAAGTTGGCTATGTCGGTAGAGATGTTGAAAGCATGGTAAGAGATCTTGTTGAAGTTGCTGTTAGAATGGTTAAAGACGAAAAACAACACTCTGTTGAAACAAAAGTAAAACCCATTGTTGAAAAACAAATTTTGCAAAAAATTTATGATGTTAAAAAACAAGAACAAACAACTCTTTCTGAAAATGAATTAAAGGCTGAAATTTTAGAAAAATATAAAAATGGTGAATTTAATAATTTTACAATTGAAATTGAGGCATTGCAAAACTCAAAGCCTATTGGCATGATTGCTGGCGGGATGGCAGAACTTAGCATTGGTGATATGTTTGAAGGGTTTTTTCCTAAAAAGAAAATTCTAAGAAAAATGTCTGTTTCCCAAGCATATGAAACTTTGATGCAAGAAGAATGTGATAAATTAATTGATTTAGACACAGTAAATTCAGAGGCTATTAAAAAAGCGGAAGAAGAGGGTATTATTTTTATTGACGAGATGGATAAAATAATAGGAAAAAGTTCTTCTAATGGTCCTGATGTTTCTAGAGAAGGTGTTCAAAGAGATATACTTCCTATTGTAGAAGGCTGTACCGTTGCTACAAAATATGGTAATGTAAAAACTGATTTTATTCTCTTTATTGCAGCAGGAGCATTCCATATTGAAAAAATAGAGGATATGATTCCAGAATTACAAGGTCGTTTTCCTATTAGAGTTGAACTTGACAATTTGACCAAAGAAGATTTTATTAACATTTTATCAAAACCACAAAATGCAATAACATTGCAATACACATCGCTTTTAGCTGTTGATAATATTGATGTAAAGTTCACTAATGACGCATTAGAGCAACTTGCAGAAATTGCAGTTAATGAAAATGAAACCAGTGAAAATATAGGAGCAAGACGCTTGCATACTTTAATGGAAGCTCTATTAGAAGACATTTCTTATAATGCAGGTGGAGATCACCCAAAAGTGGAAGTTGTTATAGACAAAAATTATGTTAATAATGTTTTTTCTGAAACGACAAAAAAATATGATTTAAGAAAATATATATTATAATGCTACTTGTCATTGACCGCAAATTAAATTGATTTATGTTAATGTTATCTGCTTTAAAAATGAATTTATCAGACAAAATTTTTAAGTAAGACAAAGTTTATTTATTTTAATAAATGAATATTAAAATTAAAAAGAGGAAAAATGGATTTGTCAAGGTGTGAAATTGCTTTTGGAAAGGAAAATGTTGCACTTTTAAAAGAAAAAAGTGTTATGATAATTGGTGTTGGTGGTGTTGGTGGTTATGTGGCAGAAATGCTGACAAGAACAGGTTTGGGAAAAATAGGTCTTGTTGACTACGATACCATCGAAAAATCTAATTTAAATAGACAAATAATGGCAACATCATCTAACTTGGGAAGAATGAAAGTAGATGTCATGAAAGAGCGTTTGCTTGACATTAATCCAAATCTAATAATTTGTGAATTTAAAAATAAATTATCTAAAGAAAACTTGACAACATTTAATTTGCAAGATTATGATTATGTTGTTGATGCAATTGACACAATTGATAATAAAGTTAATTTGATTAAATTTTGTCATTTACATAACATTAACATTGTTTCTGCTATGGGTGCGGGGAATAAAACATGCATACCACAATATGTAGTTAGCGATATTTACAAAACCGAATATGACAAACTTTCAAAAGTTATTAGAAAAAGGCTTAAAGAAAAAAATATAACAAAGCATACTGTAGTTTTTTCAAAGCAACAAACTCAAACTAATGACAATTCAGTTGTTGGAAGTGTTGTCTATCATCCTGCAATGTGTGCTTGTGTTATTTCAGCATTCGTAATAAATGAAATAATAAGAAAGGAGAAATAAAATGGAAATAGTAAATGAAAAAGATTTTGATGAAAAGGTAAAAAAGTCTAACAAAATCGTTTTAGTTGATTTTTTTGCAAATTGGTGTGGTCCTTGCAAGATGCTTTCTCCAATTTTACAAGATGCATATTCAGAATTAGATCAAAACAAATTTGATTTTTTTAAAGTTGATATTGATCAAAGTGAGGACTTGGCAAGAGAGTTTGGGGTTATGAGCATACCAACAATGATTATTTTCAAAGATGGAAAAGAAGTCGATAAAATGATTGGATTAAGACAAAAAAGTCAGATTATTAATGTATTAAATTCTTTAGTTTAATCTTGACAAATTTCGAGTTCGTGATAAAATAATACTTGAGGTACAACTATGAATAAACGAATTTATTTAGATAATGCTGCAACAACCTATGTTTCTGCCGAAGTTCTCAATGAAATGATGCCTTGTTTTACTGCATTTTATGGCAACTCAAACAGCATCCATAGTTTTGGACGCGAGTCACTTGCAATCGTTGATAGAGCAAGAGATAGAATCGCAAAAGCAATTAATGCTCCTAAATCAAACAACATCTACTTTACTAGTGGTGGCACCGAGGCAAATAACTGGGCAATTAAAGGCATTGCACATGCCAACAAAGATTTGGGAAAACATATTATTACAAGTTCAATCGAACATGACTCCATTATGGAAAGTATGAAAGAACTTGAAAAAGAGGGGTTTGAGATAACCTATCTTCCTGTTGATGAACATGGTGTGGTTTCACTTGCATCTTTACTCCATCATATTAGAAAAGATACAATCTTAATTTCTATTATGTCGGTCAATAATGAGGTGGGAACAATACAAAATATTAAAGCTATTGCAAAAACAGCACATGAAAATAATATTATTTTCCATACTGATGCTGTTCAAGCCTTGGGTGCTGTTAAGATTGATGTTCAAGATATGGAAATAGACGTGATGTCGATTAGTGCACATAAAATTTACGGACCAAAAGGAATAGGTGCCCTCTATATAAGAGATGGAATTAAAATTGATAACCTTATTCATGGCGGTTTCCAAGAGAAAAAGAAAAGAGGAGGCACCTTAAATGTTCCTGCGATCGCAGGTTTTGGCAAGGCAACCGAAATCGCAAGTCGCGACCTTTCAGTAAATTGTCAAAAGCTTAGAGCAATAAAAAATTATTTTATCTCAAAGCTTCAAGAAAGAATTCCGATGATTCATATAAACACTCATCCACATCAAAGTGTTGCTGGAATAGTTAATGTTTCTTTCGAACTTATTGAAGGTGAGTCAATTTTGATGCTTTTAGATTTAGCAGGGATTGCGGTTTCAACTGGTTCTGCTTGTACATCTGGTGCTCTTCAAAAATCTTATGTGCTTTCAGCGATGGGAATACCAGATGAAATTGCAAATGGGTCTATTAGATTTTCTTTTCCTAAATCAATTTCAAAAGACGATATCAATTATGTCATTGATGAACTTGAAAAAGTCGTTGCAAAGTTAAGGGCTATTTCGCCACTTACAAAAGCAAATAGTAGGAGTAAGAAAAATGTATAATGACAAAGTTATGAAGGTTTTTAAAGAACTTAAAAATGTTGGAAACTTAAAAGGTGCAAATGGAATAGGAAGAGTTGGTAATGCGGCTTGTGGCGATATAATGAAAATATATCTAAAAATAAATGAAGATGGAATTATAGAAGATGCCAAATTCAAAACTTTTGGTTGTGTTGCAGCCATAGCTTCAACCTCTATAGCAACAGAAATGATTAAAGGTAAAAGTATTTCTGAAGCTTTAGAATTAAAAAATAGTGATTTTATTCAAGAACTTGGTGGACTTCCTCCTCAAAAAATACATTGTTCAATCATGGCTGAAGAAGCAATTAAAGCTGCTGTTGAAGATTATTATAAACGAATTGAAAAACAACAAAAAAATTACATTGATGAAGAATAAATTTTTTTAAAAAATTAGACTTTTTGTCTAATTTTTTTTAAAGCTATAAAAGCTACTTTACATAACAAATCAAGTTTAAAGATTAAGCCTATAAAATTTATTTTTATAAGAGTTTAAAGCTTTTTTCGAGCTTTTTTCGATAGAATTGTTCGAAAAATATTTTATAAATAGTATAATTTTTTATTTTTTACAAACACTAAAAATAGGAGGGAGAATATGAAAGAAGGTCTTATTGTTGGCATGGCTATAGGTCTTGTTACTGGAGCACTTTTGTTTAAACACTCAGAAACCGCAAAAGAAATGGTTAACAAAGGTGAAAAAGCTGTTAAAAAAGAAATAAATGAAATGAAGAAAAAAGTAGCGCCAAAAACTAAAAAAGTTTAAATTAAAATATTTTATAATGATTAAAAAAATACCCTTAAGTCAATGGTTTCAAAGATTAGTAATTTGGGTATTTTTTTAGTGATATCATAAACATTCATTAATATGTTTGACATAATTTTTTTTATTTATTAAAATAATAACATCAAAAGTTGTTGGCTTGTTAACTTGCAAAGGGAGAATGTTAATTTGAATGAAACTAGAATTATGGGAATAGACTATGGAAAAGTACGAATTGGCATTGCTATGAGCGATCCACTTAAAATGATTTCAAGCCCATTTGCAACATATAAAACATCTTCAACAGAAAAAGACCTTGAGTTTTTTTGTAAACTTATCACCGAGTATAATGTAGAAACAATTGTTTTTGGTCTTCCTTATAATATGGATGGAACTGAAGGCAAATCTGCGGAAATGGTAAAATCTTTTGCAACTTTATTAAAACAAAAATGCAATGTGAATATAGTTTTTGAAGATGAAAGGTTAACTTCAGTTGAAGCAGAAGAAATTTTGCTAAGCGCAAATGTCAAAAGAGAAAAAAGAAAGGAATTAATTGACAAAGTTGCAGCACAATTAATTTTGCAACAATATTTAAAAAGGAGATTTTAAAATGAATAAAGAAAAAGAAAATCAAGAGGAACTTAGTGTTTTAGATATTTTATTAGATGAAAATAACGATTCGCCAATAACTCTTTATGATGAAAATGACAAAGAAGTTAAGTTTGACCAAGTTGCCATTATTCCATTGGAAGAAAAATTATATGCAATTTTAAAACCAATTGACAAAATGGAAAATGTTGAAGATGATGAGGCAATTGTTTTTTTGGTAGAAGAAACCGAAGATGGAGATGCCTCTCTTGTTGTTGAAACTGATGAACCAACAGCTATTAAAGTTTTTGATGAATACTATAAGTTACTTGATGAATATGAAGAAAACAATAAAAAATAAAATTAAAAAAGCTAATATGTCATATTAGCTTTTTTTTATAAATTAATTGTCATTAGTTGACACCTTTTTTCTCATTTTGTTATAATATAATTAATTATAAGGGAGGAATTATGAAAAAGTTCATTTTAATGTCATTTATGTTGGTTTTGTCCTGTGTTTTTGTTTTAACTGGATGCATGCGAAACATGACAATTCAAGAATTTGAAAAAGCATCAAGTAAAGCGCTTGAAAATACATATGAAATATTGCTAACAGACAAAACAAATTTATCAACGCATGGTGACTTTACTTTAGTTGAAAACATAACAGAAAAAAATTATAATCAAAGCAACCAAACTTGGGAAACCTCAAATACAATCACAACCATTAAAAGAGCGGGGAAAGGCTCAAATACAATTTTTGAAAAGACTGAATATACGAAAACAGATGATGGTTTGGGAGGTATTGAAGAAAAAACAACAAAATATATTTATACAGCAATTTCTTCTGGAGGAAATACTACCTATTATATTTTGAAAGAATTTAAAGCTAATAATGAAGCAGAAGTTAAAACAATTCATAAAACATTTTTATCTGAAGCCCTTTTTATTAACGAAGTATATGGGTTAGTAGCTAATAATCTTATGGAAGAACTTTACGAAAAATTTTATTTTGGTACTGGATTTTTGGCTTTGGCTACAGGATTTCAACCAGAAATTAAAGGAAATCAATCAAACTGTCAATTTAAGATGACTTATAGCACAAGTGAGTTGAATTCATCAAATTTAATAGAAAGAGCGACAGGAACGCTTAAAATAGAATTGAAAAATTCAAAATTTGACACGCATGTTACGTCAATAGAAGAATTTGAAAATGGAATTAAAATTGCTTATTCTGAAACAACCACAAAACTTTCATATTCTGCAGATATATCAAGAATTGAAAATCTTGATGCTTATGGCAAATAAATTCCATTAACAAATTACATTAAAAAAATCAGCTTTTGTTAGCTGGTTTTTTATATTATACCATCATAATTTTGATAATGTAGAATTGACTTTATTTAATTTTTATGATATCCTAAATTCAATTAAATTTAACTTCAAATTTAATGGAGGGGAATATGCGTCATTACGAATATATCGAAATTTTATCAGAAAATTTAGTGCTTTTAAAAGATTTTGATGACGGATATATGTTGCAAGCCAAAAACGGTGAAACAAGCCAAGTTTTTAAGAATTTTAAAAAACTAAAAGGCCATTTTTTACTTAGTGATGAAAATGTTTGTCATATCTATGACAATAATGGAAATTTGATTACAAGAGCCAATCAAGTTTTTTCATCTGATGAAAACTCAATTGGTTTTTGGGTTGAAGATAATGGTATTGCAAAATATTTAGAAGATGGCAAAGTTAAATTTATTTCTGGGAAAATAAATCTTATTAAGGATTTATCAAATTTTGAAAATGGGTTTTCAATTATAAAAGAAGGAAAAAAATTCAAAGTTTTTAATTCGAATATATTAAATTGTGAATTTGAAAAAATTTTATTTAATTGTAACAATTTTTCTATTTTTTCAAATGATAACATATTGTTAGTTCTTGATAAAATAAACTCAAAATTTAATAATGTTGATTTTTCAACCTTTAAAGGAAGAGTAGGAAATAATTTAATATGTGTGGAAAAGGATGGCAATTTTTATTTGTGTGATTTAAATGGTAAAAAGGTTGCAAATGGCTTTTTTGAAAATATTAAAACCAAAGAAAATATTAGTTTAATAAAGAGTAAAAAATTTAGTTACATTCTTTCAAAAGATGATAAACCTTTGCATGGTTTAGAAAATTACAAACTTATAAAAGATTTTGAGATTGAAAAAATATCCAATTCCAAAAGTTTATTAAATTTAATTTTAAATGATAATACAACAAAATTATTTTTAATGGAAAATAATAGACTTGAAAAGTTAGATAATGAAAATGTTAGCCTTGTTGGATTAAATATTGTTGCGTCTTTATCGCCTTATGTATTTCAACTTAAAAATGCAGTTACTAATCAAAAAACTATAAAACTTTTTGATTTTAATTTAGTAAATGAAAATGCCAAAAATGTTTTACATGGCGGAAAATTTTTTATTTCTGAAAATACAACTGGTTTTCCATTTCCTGTCTATTTTTTTGATGAAGATAATCTTATGGGAAATTATATGGATAAAGATGGACACCTTTTATTAGAGAAGTCGTTTAAAAATGTAATTCTTAATAACTTTGAAGAGGGATATGCATTAAATAAAATTGATAAAAACACCTTCGCTTGTGTAAGTGAAGTTGGTGAGTTAGAGTTTTTAAAAGATTGTCAGTTGACAGATGCCCTAGATGATATTTATTATAAAAGAAATTGTTTAAAAGCTAATAACTCTAAATCTAAGTCTAATTATTTTAATATTTTAAGCTCTTCTAATTCATTTAAACTTACAACATCTTACAAACAAGATTTTGTTTCAGAAAATGAACTTTTGTTTTTGCTAAAAAAAGATGTGAAAAATTTTTTATTGTTTCCAACAAATGTGTTTATTGACTCTTATTTTGTTAAAAAATGTTTAAATATAATTAAACAAACTTTAATTGATAAGGTGAGAGTTGAAGATGATGAAGATATGCTAAATTCAATTTTAGTTTTTAAAGAACAAGTTAAATCTAAGTTGGTAAATGAATTTAAAAATATAAAATTAAAAGATGAAAAACTCAAAACTAAAAGTTTAATAAAAGATGAAATTGCAAAACTAAATTTATGAAACTTATTTAAAAAATTGTAATTTTAAATTTGGCTAGTATCTAATGTTTTTTGCTTTATTCTATAACAATAAAATTGAAAAACAAAATTTTGCCATGCATTCACAAATTAAAAATTTTGTACTTAACTGTTTAATTAAACATAAGTTTTATTTGAATTTTGTTATGTTGCTTATGACAAATATTTAGATAATATGAATTATCTAACATTTTTAATGAATATATTTAACCATATTGCTCATAATAACACTGCAAGGTGATTTAACCTTGGAGGAGGTGAAAACTATGTTTGGTAAAAACAAACAAAATGCTAGAAGAGCTAAAACTACAAAGAGAACTTCTAAAGCAACCGAAGCTGGTTCTGAAATGAATTCTCAATCTGCAAATAAAAGTTCTTCTAAAAAGTCAACTACTAATAGTTGCGGTAAATAGTTTTTACAATTGAAAAAACCACTAATATTAGTTAGTGGTTTTTTCAATTGTAAATGATTGCTTAGCATTTAATTGTTTAATCCATTAATTACTTCTAAAGCATATTTGTTATCTACTATGTCGTTAAATTTAACTTTGGTTTTAAGTTCACCAGCATTTATCATAACATTTTGCAAATAATCAAAGGCAGATTCTTTCATTACAGGTGTTGAAACCCAAGCATCTGATTCTACATAACTGTTGATAGAAGTTATAATTGCTTCTCTAGAACTTGTGCTAAAAGAAGGTGTTAATGCATCAGCTATTTGATCTACAGTTGCTGTTGTTAAAAATCTATAACCTTTTATTACTGCTCTTAAAAATTTTTTAATTTTTTCAGGATTTTTATTGATATAATTTTCTGTTGCCATAAAGCATGTGTATGGAATTTCTCCACTTTCTTGACCAACACTTGCAACAATATGTCCTTTATTTTGTGCTACTAAATCGCTTGCATTTGGTTCAAATAAGGTGCAATATTGAGCATCGGTAGTGTCATATACACTAGCAGTTAAATTAAACTCAACATCGGTTCTAAGATTAACTTGATTTGCTTCGGTGCCAATTTCAAGTCCGGCAACTTTTTCAATAACATATTGAAGTGTCATTGCAGGAAGTCCGCCTTTTCTTCCACCAATAATTGTTTTTCCGATGGTGTCGTTCCAACTAAAATTATCAGTATTGGTTTTTGAAACTAAGAAAGAACCATCTCGTTTTGTAAGCTGACCAAAAATTTTGGGTTGATTTGTTGTGCCACCTTGAACAACATATACCGCTGTTTCGGGACCAAGAAGGGCAATATCTGCTTCATTACTTATAAGTGCTGTCATAGAATTATTAGATCCGCCACCATTTGTAAGTTCAATTTTTAAGTTTTCAGCTTCAAAATAGCCAAGATTTATCGCTACATAAAGTGGAGCGTAAAAAATACTATGAGTTGTTTCATTAAGTCTAATTGTGTTATTGTCTTTTTTACATCCAACTAACGAAAATGAGCAAAATGCGAAAATCAAGGCAAGAAATAATGTTAATTTTTTCATTGTTTACTCCTTTTATGAATTCATATCTCAGTTTATTCATAAAATTATAAATTGGTTACTTTTGTAATATTTTTAAAAATGTATGTATTATAATGTTCTATTTTTATCTTAAATTAAAAAAATTTTAAAAAGTTGGCATAAAAGTGTTGACTTTTTTTAAAATAATTCATATACTACTGCTAGCACTTAGGTCAAAAGAGTGCTAGCAGATGAGGTGCTAAATGCAGTTAAGTCAAAGAAAACATGAAATTCTTTGTAGTGCAATTGAAGATTACATTAAAGATGCAACTGTTATTACAAGTGGTGGTGTGCAAAAAAAACAAACCATCAAATTAAGCACTGCAACTTTAAGAAACGAACTTAATGCACTTGAAGAGATGGGATTTTTGAAACAAGTTTACACCTCAGGAGGTAGAGTTCCAACTGTCGAAGGTTATAAATACTATGTTGAAAATTTGGTTAAAAATCTAACAGTTGATAAAAGTCATTTAGACGTTGTAAAAGAGCTTTTAGCCGTGAGAACAAAATCTCTTTCTGACATAGCGAGTGAAATTGCAAAAATCATCAGCAAAGCAACAAAATATCCAACGGCAATTTTAATGGATGGCTACGACAAACTTATGGTAGAAAGCGTTAGTGTTATACCATTATTAGAAAAACAAGCCATGGCATTAATTCAAACAAATAGCGGATATTTGAACAACACCATTAAAGTTGAGGCAAGCAAAAAAGCATGTGAGGATGCGTCAAAGTATTTAAGCAATCTTTTCAATGGTAAAACAATTGGTTTTTTAGTTGAAAATATTGATGAGATTGAAAAGGGAATTGCTAAACAAATTGCTGGCTTTGAACAAATTGTTGATAGCGTTGTGGAAACTTTAAAACAGATGAGTAAGACCAAATATTTAGATGTAAGACATGACGGAACAAAACAATTTGTAGAAAGAACTGATGCAAAAGACATGCAAAAAGTTTTGTCACTTTTAAGTGATGAAGAAAAATTGTCTTCAACATTGCGAACTGTTGAAAACGAAGGTCAATTATTTGTTCAAATAGATGAAAACGACGAAGAATTGGCAGGTTTGGCTTTGGTTAAAGCGCCTATAATTGTTGATGGAACTCAAGTTGCTTCTATAGGAGTTGTAGGTCCACAAAGAATGGATTACGCAACAATTACCGCTGTTTTAAAACTTATTGTTGATGAAATAAAAGGAGGGGAAAATGTCAAATAGACAAAAAGATTTAACCAATGATGAGCAGAAAGATTGCAATTGCGATTGTGATTGTAATGAACAAGAACAAGAAAATGCTTGTGATGAAGGAAAAAAAGCAGAGGAATATAAAAATCTTTTGCAGGTCGTTCAAGCTGATTTCGATAACTTTCGGAAAAGAAGTTTAAATCTTATGAATGAAGCTAAAATTGATGGTCAAATTAATGTAATAATGCGATTTTTGCCAGCACTTGATTCTTTTGACAAAGCAAAGCCAATGATAGAAGATGAAAAAGTTTTAAAAGGCATTGAAATGATTGAAAAAGAATTGATTGAAGCACTAAAATCTTTCGGGGTTGAAAAAATTGATAAAGTTGGAGAAAAATTTGACACAAAAGAACATAATGTAATTATGGTTAAAAATGATAATTCGCTTGAAGATGATGTTGTTACAGACATTGCTCAAGCAGGTTATAAAATGGGTGATAAAGTTATTAGATATGCCCAAGTAATAATAAATAAAAAAGGAGAATAAAAATATGAAAATTATTGGAATTGACTTAGGAACCACAAACTCATGCGTTGCAGTTATGGAAGGAGGAAAGCCAACTGTAATTGCAAATGCTGAAGGAGATAGAACAACACCATCTGTTGTTGCTGTTACAAAGGAAGGAGAAAGATTGGTTGGTAAAGTTGCAAAAAGACAAGCAATTGCAAACCATGAAAACACAGTTTCTTCAATTAAAAGAGAAATGGGAACAAATCACAAAGTAAGCATGGGAGGAAAAGATTATTCTGCACCAGAAATTTCTGCCATGATTTTGTCAAAGTTAAAGCAAGATGCGGAAAGCTATTTAGGTGGAAAGGTAACTCAAGCGGTTATAACTGTCCCAGCTTATTTTAATGATAGTCAAAGACAAGCAACAAAAGATGCTGGAAAAATAGCTGGACTTGATGTTTTGAGAATTATAAACGAACCTACCGCAGCAGCACTTGCATATGGACTTGACAAAGGGGAAAATAAAAACCAAAAAATCTTAGTATATGACCTTGGTGGTGGAACATTCGATGTTTCCATTTTGGAAATTGGCGATGGTGTTTTTGAAGTTTTGTCAACAAATGGAAATACAAGACTAGGCGGTGACGATTTTGATAATAGAATCATTGACCTTTTAGTTGAAGAATTTAAAAAACAAGAAAACATTGATTTATCTAAAGACAAGCTTGCTATGCAAAGACTTAAAGAAGCTGCTGAAAAGGCTAAAATTGACTTGTCTGCCACTCCTAAAACAACCATTTCTTTACCTTTTATTACAGCTGATGCAAGTGGCCCTAAGCATCTTGAATATGATTTGTCAAGAGCAAAATTTGATAGCATAACTGAAGATTTGGTAAATGAAACTATTGATTGCACAGTAAAAGCTCTTAAAGATGCAAAGCTTTCTGTAAATGACATTAGCAAGGTTATCTTAGTTGGTGGTTCAACAAGAATACCAGCAGTGTTTGATGCTGTTAAAAAGTTTACTAACAAAGAACCATATAAAGGCATAAATCCAGATGAATGTGTTGCAGTCGGGGCAGCTATTCAAGCTGGTGTTTTGGGTGGAGAAGTTAAAGATGTTCTTCTTCTTGATGTAACACCTCTTTCATTGGGTATTGAAACTTTAGGTGGTGTGTTTACAAAGTTGATTGAAAGAAATACAACTATTCCAACTAAAAAATCTCAAGTATTTTCAACAGCAACCGATAATCAGCCTGGCGTTGATATTCATGTACTTCAAGGTGAAAGAGAATTTGCTTCTCAAAACAAAACTTTAGGTAGATTCCAACTTTCAGATATTCCACCAGCACCAAGAGGAATACCACAAATTGAAGTTACTTTTGATATTGATGCAAATGGAATTGTTAATGTTTCCGCTAAAGATTTGGGCACAAATAAGGAACAAAGAATTACAATCACTGCTTCATCTAATTTGTCGGAAGATGAAATTAATAACGCAATTAAAGAAGCTGAATTGAATGCTGAAGCAGATAAAAAGAGAAGAGAATATGTTGAAGTTAAAAATCAAGCAGATAATATGATTTACACCATGGAAAAAACATTAAAAGAAAATGGCGATAAACTTGAAGAGGCAGATAGGAAAAAACTAGAAGAGGCAATTGAAAAGGCTAAAAAAGATTTTGAAAGTGAAGATGTTGAAATCTTAAGAAAAGGAATTGAAGAATTATCTGCTGTGTCTAACGAAGTGTTCACAAAACTATATCAAAATGCACAAGCTCAGAATGCAAATAACGCTGAAAAAAAAGATGGAGATGATAATCCAGAAGTTGTCGTAGACTAAATTAAAGGCTAAACATATGGCAGAAAAAAAAGACTATTATAAAATTTTAGGCGTCGATAAAAATGCTAATGCGGACGAAATAAAGTCCGCATATAGGCGTCTTGCAAAAAAGTATCATCCCGATTTGAATAAAGACAATCCAAATGCCGCAAATAAATTCAAAGAAATTAACGAAGCTTATGAAGTTTTGTCCGATGATAAAAAAAGACAAAACTATGATCAGTTTGGTTCGGCAGATGGTGCGAATTTTTCAGATTTTTTTGGCGGTGGAAATTCTGGCGGTTTTAATGCTAATTTCAGTGGTGGCTTTTCTGATATATTTTCAGATTTATTTTCTGCTTTTGGTGGAACTTCTGCAAAAAATCAAACAGAAAGAGGCGAGGATATAAATGTTGAAATATCTATCTCTTTTGAAGATGCTGCTTTTGGTACTACTAAAACAATCAGCATAAATAAATTTGAAAGTTGTTCTTCTTGTAAAGGCACAGGTGCCGCAAAAGGCACAGAATACACAACATGTAGTGAGTGTAATGGCACAGGAAGGACAAGATTTGTACAAAATACAATTTTTGGTACTTCTATTAGAGAGGGTGCATGTAAAACATGTAATGCAACAGGACGCATAATAAAAGAAAAATGTCATGATTGTTCAGGAAAAGGTTACAAAAAAATCAACAAAAATGTTTCAATCAAAGTTCCTGCTGGTATTGATGATGGACAAACTTTAAGATTAAGAGGTGAAGGTAATGCACCTGTTAGAAAAGGAATAAGCGGAGACCTTAATGTTAGAATTAAAGTTTTACCACATAAAGTTTTAGTTCGAAAAGGATATGATTTATATCTTGACTTATCTTTGCCGTTTACAACTTGTTTACTTGGCGGAAAAGTTAGCATTCCAACGTTAAAAGGTAAATATGAATTAAATATTAAAGAATTAACACAAACTGGGACCGTTATGCGAATTAAGGGCAAAGGTATAAAACATTTAGATCGTGAAGTTTATGGAGATCTTTTAGTTACTGTTAAAAGCGAAGCACCTAAAACTCTTGATAAAAAAATTAAATCTCTTCTTAAAGATATAGAACTTTTATCTAATGACAGCGACTACACAAAATATAAGTCATTTTTAGATAAAACAAAATAATGTTAATTAATTTAAAATAATGAAACCTGATTGTTTGACTATAACAGGTTTTTTTATTTTAATCTCTTAATAAATATAAAGTTAAATTCTGATAAAAAAACCTACTAACGGATTTTAAAAACAATCATTGTCAGTTTTTTTTCTTTATGGTTAAAATTATTTGCTATAAAAACATTTTTTGATTATACTTTTAACAAATAAGTTTTTAGGTTTAATTTATGAAATTTTTAAAGTATTACAACGCAAGCATTAGCAATGCTTTGATTTATGGTTATAGTGAAAAGTTTAAAGTGCATCCCAAAATAATGCAACTTATTGTTTCCCGAGGTTTCAAAACCGAATCTGAAATTACAAATTTTTTATATCCAAGCAAACAAAATTTGCACAATCCATTTTTGTTAAAAGATATGGATAGGTTTGTTGATAAAGTAAAAAAAGCAATATTAAATAAGAAAAAGATTTTGATTTTTGGTGATTATGATGTTGATGGTGTTAGTGCTTGTGCGATAATGATTAAAACTTTTGAAAAATTAAATTATAATGTTGATTATTATTTGCCAAATAGATATATTGACGGCTATGGGCTTACAAATGAAATATTAGACAAAATTAAAACCACAAAATCTCCAGATTTAATCATAACTGTTGATTGTGGTATTTCATGCTTCAATGAAGTGGAATATGCAAAAAAACTTGGAATTGAAGTAATTGTCACTGACCATCATGAAATTCCAGAAGTTTTGCCCGATTGCATTTGTTTAAATGCAAAAATAGAAAATCAAAATTATCCGTTTTCGGGTCTTTGCGGAACAGGATTAGCCTTTAAAATTTCTCAAGCTCTTTTAGGAGATGGTGCCGATGAGTTTTTGCCGATTGCAGCAATTGCAACAATAGCAGATATTGTTCCTCTTCTAGATGAAAACAGAGCAATTGTCAAACTTGGAATGAAGTTGTTTGATAAGTTTTTGCCATTAGGTATTAAAGCATTGATAAAGGAACAAAAAATTTCACTTTCTAATATATCTTCTACTGATATTTCATTTAAAATTGCACCAAAGTTAAATGCCTCTGGAAGAATGGGCGATGCTGAAGATTCTCTTTTATTATATTTGGAGAAAAATCCTATAAAAATCAAACAACAAATAGCTAAAATATTAGCCCATAATGCCGAAAGACAAAAACTTTGTAACAGTGTTTATGAAGATTGTAAAAAAAGGTTAGAATGCGAAAATGTAAGCAAACTGCGTAGTATTATTATGTATGACGAAAAATGGGATCAAGGCATTTTGGGTATTGTTTGTGCAAGACTTTTAGAGGAATATAACAGACCTGTTTTTTTGTTTTCTAAAATAGGAAACATGTTAAAGGGCTCTGCTAGAAGTTTGCCCGATATAAATGTTCATCTTTTGCTTTCTAATTTAAGTAATATTTTAGAAACATTTGGAGGTCATACTGTTGCAGCGGGATTGAGTTTAGATGTTAAAAATTTTAATGAATTTAAAAAAAGAGTAAATTCATATATTTTTCAAAATATTAATGACAAAGCTTTTATGCCTATACAATATTATGATTTGGAAATATCTGAAGATGAAGTAAATTTAGATTTTGTAAAAAATCTATCACTTCTTGAGCCTTTTGGATGTGAAAATCAATCACCAAAGTTTAAAATAGAAACCAATAAACTATCCATTTTACCAATGAAAAATTGTCCAAATCATGCTAATTTAAATTTTAATCAAAAATTATCCCTTGTTTATTTTAATTTTTTAAAAGATCAATATAAATTAAAATATGCTAAAAATAAAAGTGTTATTTTTGAGTTTCAAAAAAGCGATTATAAAATTCAAAGAGGAATTGTTAAGGAATTCAATTGTGATTTTGAACTAGAAGAAAAAAATATAATAAATCTTGAATCCTTTATTTTGTCACAATTAGAAAATATTGGTGACCATGCTAAAAAATTTGAACAATACGATAAAGAAAAATTTTTAAAAATCGTATCTAATTTATCGTTATCAGTGTTTGGAACTGCTATTGTGTTCTATTCAGAAAAAAGTTTGAACGAATTTTTAAATAATTATAACATTGAAAATATTTACAATTTTGAACTCGGGGAAAATTTAAGTGGCAATGGTTTTAATTCAATTTTATTTTGCCCAAAAGGCATTGAATGGTCAAGAAATTATGAAAATATTGTATTTTATGATGGAATTTTAGAGCAAGGATTTTTGTCAAAAATAAATTCTATTTCTTCGGCTAAAATTTATATACCTAAAAATAAAAAATTTGACACCAAAATATTTAATACAATTAATGCTTCTAGAGAAAATTTTGCTAAAATATATTCTGTTTTTAAAAAATTAACTAATATTGAATTCTTTTCTTTACAAAGTTTATACTCTGAATTTTGTAAACATAAAATTAATTTTGTTGACTTTTATTTTGCCTTTTTGATTTTTAAGGAACTTAAATTTATTGAGTTAAATAAGAAAGAAAATGGTTTTATTCTTACTACTACAACAAACAAAAGTGAACTTTCAAATTCTAAAATATATGCTTTTGTAGATTTTATAAAGAAGACAGTTAAGGGAGGTTTAAAATGATTGAAAAAATATTGAAGTTAACAACTAAAAATAAAGCTGTTCAAGAAATTTTAACCCCAGTTTTAAAATCTTGCCCTCATCTTCAACATCTTTATGGCATTTTGAAAATTATTAATGAAATTAAATTAGATGAATCATGTCTTATTTCTGAAATTTTAAATTTTTGTTTGGACGAGGAAAAAGAAAGTTTTGTTAAAGAACAGTTTAATGAAGATGTTTTATCTCTATTTTTAAGTTTAAAACAATTAGAAAAATATTCCACGCAAAATCTTGCAGAAGCAGAAAATTTTCGTATGATGCTTTTTGCAATCAGTAAAGATATTAGAGTGATTATTATTAAACTTTGCTTACTTTTATATGAACTCAGATCACTTAAAAAAATTGAAAATGATTCAGAAAAAATAAGGCTTATTGAAGTTAGAGAAATTTATGCTCCTCTTGCTGAAAGGCTAGGATTAAATTTTATTAAAAGTGAACTTGAAGATATCTGTTTAAAGTTTTTGGAACCTAAAGTATATGAATATTTATTTTCAAATGTAATGCTAAAAAAAGAGGAAAATGACAAACAAATAGCAATTACAAAAAATAAATTAGAAACTATTTTATCTGAACTTGGAATTGATGGACACATATATTTTAGGCAAAAACATTTTTCCTCAGTCTATAAGAAAATGAAAAATAAAAATGTTCCTCTTGCAAAAATTTATGATCTTATTGCAATGAGGGTGATAGTGAACTCAGTAGAAGATTGTTATGCTGTTCTTGGAGGTATTCATGCAATATACAGACCTATGCCAGATAGGTTTAAGGATTATATTGCAAATCCTAAGCCAAATGGATATCAGTCTTTGCATACAACAATTATTGCTGAAAATTCTAGGCCACTTGAAATTCAAATTAGAACTTTTGAAATGCACAAGATTTCTGAATATGGTATTGCCGCTCACTGGATTTATAAAGAAAAACGTGTTAAGAAGTCTGTGCTTGATGAAAAACTAAGTTTTATTCGTTCTATGATGGAAAATACTAATGAACTTTCAAGTAAAGAACTTATTGAAATATTTAAAACTCAACTAAGTTCGGGAACTATTTTTGTTCAAACTCCAAAGGGAAAAATTTTAGACTTCCCAGAAGGTTCAACATTAATTGATTTTGCATATTCAATTCATTCAGATGTTGGAAACTCTTGTGTGGGTGGAAAAATAAATGGAAAAATTAAGCCAATTAGCACAAAACTTGAAAATGGAGATGTGGTTGAAATAATAACTTCACAAAATAGTAAAGGACCTTCAAGAGATTGGCTTAAAATTGTTGTAACTGCTTCTGCTAAGAATAAGATTAAATATTTCTTCAGAAAAGAATTTAAAGCCGAAAATATTAAAACTGGCAAAAGAATTGTTGAAGAAGAATTAAAATCAAAAGGGCTAGAACCATCAATTATCTTTCAAGATAAAGCATTTGAAATTGTTTATAATAAGCTTTGTTTTAATAATACGGATGAACTTTTTGCTTCAGTTGGATACGGAAGTATTTCAGTCAAACAAGTTGTGAATAGATTGATAAGTGAACTTCAAAAAGAAAAAACGATTACAACAGAATTAATAAAACCAAAACTTATTGTTTCAAAAAACAAAGATGGTATTTTAATTGATGGTGATAGCGGAATGCTTATTAGATATGCCAATTGTTGCACTCCAGTGTCTGGGGATGATATTATTGGTTATATTTCAAGAGGAAAGGGTGTGACTATTCATCGAAAAAGTTGCCATAATGTTAAGTTTTTAGAACAAGAACGTTTAATTGAGGCGGAATGGAATGATAAGTCAATTCAAAATTATAAAGCGACATTGGCTATTATAAGCGAACCTAATGATGTTTTTATTCAAAGAATGCTTAGGCAAATTATGGAAAACAAAATTTTTATTTTGAGTTTTAATAGCAAACAAAATAAATATAATCAATTAATCACAACTTTAAATATTCAAGTAAATAATATACAAGAAATTGAAAAAACAATTTCTTTAATTAAAAACAATAATGAGGTTTTAAAGGTGGAAAGAATAAATGATTAAAACAAATATGGAAAACTTGGTTAATGAAATTAAGGATGTAATCAATGTTTTTTTCCCAAATCAAGAAATAGAACTTGAGCATGAAGAAAAAATCGAAAATGGAAAGGTAACTAATTTTTGCAAGGTTAATTTATATGAAACCGAATTTACTGCTTTTAGAGAGGATAAAATAAAAGGCGAATATACAAAACTAGAAGAAAAAAAATTTTTAAAAAAATTTTGTAAATTATGTGTTTATCAAGCTCTTTCCAAAGCAACTAAGAAAAATTTGCCATGGGGCTCTTTGACTGGAATAAGACCCACAAAAGTTGCTTATGACCTTTTAGAGAATGGAGTTGATAAAATAGTTTTAAAAGATGTTCTAAAGCGTGATTTTTTTGTTAGTGAACAAAAGGCAAATCTTGTTTATGAAATAATAAAAAATCAAAACTGTATTATCAGAAACGACCATTTAATTGATTTATATATCAATATTCCAATTTGTCCTTCAAGATGTAGTTATTGTAGCTTTATTTCTTCTAAATTTGATTGTGTGAAAGATATAATTGATGATTATATATTTGCACTAATAAAAGAAATTGAGGCAGTCAAGAAAATAATATCTGATAAAGCCTTAATTGTTAGAACTATTTATATTGGCGGCGGAACACCTAGCGTTTTAAATGAAAAACAAATAGATTTACTGCTTTCACATATAAACTATCCAGTTAGTGAATTCACTTTTGAGTGTGGAAGGGCAGACACCATCACCAAAGAAAAATTAGAGATATTAAAGTTTCATGGTGTTACAAGACTTTGCATAAATCCACAAACCTTTTGCAAAAAAACTCTTAAGACTATTGGTAGGAATCATACATTGGAACAGGTTTTTGAAGCTTATAGCCTTGCTTTAAATTATGATTTTGTTGTCAATATGGATTTCATTGCAGGTTTGCCAGGCGAAACTTTGAGAATTTTTAAAAACACTATAAAAACTGCACTTGAATTTTCTCCTCATAATATTACGATTCACGCACTTTCATTAAAAAAAGGAGGGGAATTAATTGGCAAAACTCAGATTCAAACAGATGGACAAGAAATAGCTAAAATGACCGAATATGCTTATAACGAATTAAAAGGGGCTGGATATAAGCCGTATTATCTTTACAGACAAAAAAAACAATTAGATGCCCAGGAAAATGTAGGATATACTCAACCTAATTATACTTGTATATTTAATATAGATAGCATGGAAGAAACCAATTCTATTTTAGCTTGTGGTGCCAATGCAATAACAAAAAGGGTTTTTAATGACGATGGAAAAATTGAAAGATGCGCAAATGTAAAAATGATTGAAGATTATATCGCAAGAGTTGATGAAATGATTGAACGAAAATACAAGTTGTTTGAAACGGATTAAAATGAAAATTTTAAAAATTATAGGTATTAGCATTTTAAGCATAATTTTGGTGCTTATTGTTGGTGGTTATTCAACTACAATAATTTGTAGCTTTGTTAATTATAAACATAATTCAAATTTAACGATTGAAAATTCATTAATCTATTCTCAACACGATTACAAAGAATATAAATTTGGACTTGGAAATGTGGCTGATAATGGTTGCGGTGTTGTTGCAATTTACAATTTGCTTAAATTAGACAACAAAGAGTCAAATTTAGCTCAAATAATAAAATCTTGTGAACCCTTTGGTCTTAATGCGATGGGGCTTTTAGGAACTAATCCCTTTTTTATTAAATCTTATTTAAGAAAAAATGGATATAATGTTAAAATATATTTTAGTAATTTTGAAACTAATTCTAAAGATGCAAAATTTGTTATTTATTCATATTTTGCAATTGACCATGGACACTATCAGTTATTATACGATAAATCAGAAAACGGTTTTAAATCTATTAATCCAACTTATTCTAATGCAACATTTGAATCGCTTTCGCAAAAAAATAAAAATACAATAAAGTTTATATATGTAATTAAATGAAATTAGAGTAAATTTCAATGAATTATTTTAAATATAAAATATTTAAATAAAAATGTTTACAATTTTAATTTAATATGCTATTATAAAAAAGTTCCTTTTGCAAAGCTTAACGAACTTGCTCCAAGACGTTTTTCTTTGTTTGAGGTGAAAATCTAGAAAAGGAGAATTTTATGGATAAAAAAGATATTATTAACAAGTTTAAAACATCTGAAAATGACACTGGTTCTGTTTTTGTTCAAATTGCGCTTTTAACAGATAGAATTAATCATTTAACAGAACATCTTAAAGCTAATCCAAAAGACAACCACACTAGAAGAGGTCTTTTGAAACTTGTTGGTCAAAGAAGAGGTTTGCTTAAGTATCTTGAATCAAAAGATATTAACGCATACAGACAAATCAAAAAAGATTTGCAAATTAGATAATAATTTTAAAGGGGTGCGTAATTTTACCACCCCAATTTTCTTTAATAAATTTATATTTTTATTTAATTTAAAATAAAGGAGATTTTATGAATAACGAGTGTAAAGTTTTTAAAACTCAAATGGGTGGAAAAGAGGTAAAAATTCAAACGGGAAAATATGCAGGTCAAGCTAATGGCAGCTGTTTGGTTAAATGTGGTGAAACGGTTGTTATGGTCAATGTGACAATGGCTGAAAAACCTAGAGATGGAATCGATTTTTTCCCATTAGGAGTTGACTTTGAAGAAAAAATGTACTCAGTGGGGAAAATACCTGGTGGGTTTAAAAAAAGAGAAGGTAGACCTAGTGACAAAGCTATTTTAACATCTAGATTAATTGATAGACCACTTAGACCACTGTTCCCAAAAGGATTTTTTAACGATGTTAGTGTAGTTGCAACAGCTCTTTCTGTAGACCCAGATGTTTTGCCAGAACCTCTAGCAATGCTTGGTTCGTCATTTGCTCTTTCAATTTCTGATATTCCTTTTCAAGGACCTACTGGTTCAGTTTATGTTGGCTTGGTTGATGGTGAATATATAATAAATCCTAATTTACAACAAAGGGAAAAGTCTAGATTATCGCTATATGTTAGTGGAACTGACGAGGCAGTTTTAATGGTTGAGGCTGGAGCAAAAGAGGTTTCGGAAGAGGAAATGCTAACAGCAATTTTAAAAGCACATGAAGAAATAAAAGAACTTGTTAAATTCCAAAAGCAAATCAAAGAGGAAATAGGCTTGCCAGTTAGCAAAAAAGTGGAATATTATAAAGTAGATGAAAAAATTGATGCTGATGTAAGAGCCTATGCAACTGACATGCTTGTCAAGGCTTTAGACACATTTGACAGGCAAGAACGTCAAAAAAATCAAGATGAAGTTGACAAAAATGTAAAAGAACATTTTGCTGAAATTTATCCAGAATGTGAAAGACAAATTAGTGATGTTCTTTATAAAATGACTAAAGAAATTGTAAGAGAAAAAATTTTAAATCAAGGCATTAGACCTGATGGAAGAAAAACAACAGAAATTCGTCCGATTTGGTGTGAAGCAGGAATTTTGCCAAGAGTTCATGGCACTGGGGTTTTTACGCGTGGACAAACTCAAGTATTAACTGCACTAACACTTGGAACAATCTCAGATGTTCAAGTTCTTGATGGCTTGGACGATGAGGATTCAAAAAGATATATGCATCATTATAATATGCCACCATATGCAACTGGAGAGGCCAGACCACTTAAGAGTCCTGGAAGAAGGGAAATAGGTCATGGCGCCTTGGCTGAGAGAGCTTTGGAACCTGTTATTCCTAGTGAAGAAGAATTCCCTTATTCTTTAAGGCTTGTAAGTGAAGTGTTATCTTCTAATGGTTCCTCTTCAATGGCAAGTGTTTGTGGTTCGACACTAGCTCTTATGGATGCAGGTGTTCCAATAAAAGCTCCAGTTGCAGGAATAGCAATGGGACTTATAAAAGAAAATGATAAAGTTGCAGTTTTATCTGATATTCAAGGTCTTGAAGACTTTTTGGGAGATATGGATTTCAAAGTTGCTGGAACAGAAAAAGGCATTACTGCAATTCAAATGGATATAAAAATTAAAGGGATTGATGAAAATATTTTAAGAACAGCTTTAAAACAAGCCAAAGAAGGAAGAATGTTTATTTTAGAAAAAATGCTTTCAGTGATAAATAAACCTAGAAAACAACTTTCTAAATATGCTCCAAAAATAATTTCGTTTACAATTGACCCCGACAAAATCAAAGATGTAATAGGTTCTGGTGGCAAAGTTATAAACAAGATTATTGAAGAAACTGGTGTAAAAATTGATATCACTGACGATGGTTTGGTTTATGTTGCTTCAGTTGATGAAACTGCGAACGAACGCGCAAAACAAATTATTCAAAACATAGTAATGGAACTTGAAGTGGGTAAAATTTACACAGGTAAAGTTGTTAGAATCATGCAATTTGGTGCTTTCGTAGAGGTGGCACCTGGAAAAGATGGAATGATTCATATCTCAAAGCTTTCTAGTAAAAGGGTTGAAAAAGTTGAAGATGTTGTTAAAATTGGAGATGAAGTTGAAGTTGAAGTTATTAAAATTGACGACAAGGGAAGGGTAGATATGAAATTAATTTCAAAATCTGAATGAATTAGCGATTGAAAAGCTGATAAAATCCTAAAATTCAATGATTATTTAATTAATTATTTGAATAATATTTTAGGATTTTTATTTTATATTTTTGTTGTACTTTTAACATTTTTTTGTTACAATATCTTTGTGTGATAGTTTGTATTATTTATCATTCATTATTATTAATAAAATACAATTAATTCTTTATCATAGGAGATTTAATGAAAATAATCATTGACGCAATGGGGGGAGATAATGCTCCACAACAAATTGTTGCAGGAGCTTTGCTTGCCCTTGATAAATATAGTGATTTGAAAATTATATTAACAGGAAAAAAAGATGATATTTTAAATTGCATTAATAAGGAATATTCACCTGATAGACTCCAAATCGTTGATTGCAGTGAAGTAATTGAAAATAATGAAATTCCAACTATTGCAATAAAGCAAAAACCAAACTCATCCTTAGTCGTTGGTTTTGATTTATTAAAATCTAATGAGGCTGATGCAATTATTTCTGCTGGAAGTACTGGAGCAATTTTAACTTGTGGTTTTTTAAAAATTGGAAGAATTAAGGGTGTTTCAAGACCCGCTTTAGCCCCATTATTGCCAACAAAAACTGGTTCAAAAGTTCTTTTAATAGATTGTGGAGCCAATATGGATTGTAAAAGCATAAATCTTTTGCATTTTGCTGTTATGGCAAGTTGTTACATGCATTATCTTTTTGATATTAAACAACCTAAAATTGCCCTTTTAAATGTTGGGACAGAAGAAAAGAAAGGCAACAATCTTGCCAAAGAGAGTTACGAACTTCTAAAAAATGCTAATATTAACTTTATTGGTAATATTGAGGCAAGAGAGATTACATCTGGAATTTGTGATGTTGTTGTGTGTGATGGCTTTGATGGTAATATAGCTTTAAAAGCCACCGAAGGTGCAGTGTCGCTTGCAATGAATGAGGTCAAAGATGCCTTTTCAGGTTTTTGGGGAAAAATTGGTGCACTTTTTGTATATAAAAAATTAAAAAAATCAAAAGCAAAATTAGATTATAATAAATATGGGGGGTCGCCTTTTTTAGGCATAAAAAAAATTGTTATAAAATCACATGGTTCCAGCAAAGCTGAAACAATTTTAGCATGTATAAAACAAGCGAAATCTCTTTATGATAAAAATGTTATTACTGAAATTGAAAACCTGGTTAAAACGGAAATAAATGATGAAATTGAAAATTGCTGAATATAAATTTAAAAATAAGAATCTACTAATAAACGCTCTCACTCATAGTTCATTTTCAAAAGAAAATTATGAACGTTTAGAGTTTTTGGGCGACAGTTTATTAGATTTTATTGTTGGAGAATATTTTTTTTTAAAAACAAATTTGGCAGAAGGCGCTTTAACAAAACTACGGTCTAGTTTTGTTTCAGAAGAATATTTATGTACAGTTTTTGATACATTAAATCTAAAAGAGCATGTTATTTTGGGTAAAAGTTTTAAGGGTGAAATATCAAATTCTATAAAAGCTGATATTGTTGAAGCTATTTATGGTGCAATTTTTCTAGACAGCAATTATGAAACTGTAAAGGGAATAATAATAAAAACTTTAAAGCTTTATGATTATGAAAATATAGAAGATAATGATTTTAAAACAAAACTTCAAGAATTTGTCCAAAGTAAAGGAAAACATATTGTTTATAAATTTATCTCTAAAAAGGGTGAAAATCACAATCCAACATTTGAAATTGGTGTATGCATAGATAAAAACTTAATTTCTAAAGCAAAAGCATCTTCAAAACAAAAAGCTGAAAATTTGGCTGCAAAAAAAGCTTATGAAAAATTAAAAAATAATCTTTGCTAATAAGTTTTTAAAATGTTAATATAAAAGACGAAACTGGAGGTTATCTAAATGATCACAATAAAAAATTTATACTTAAAGTATATCCGCGAATACTATGCCTTGTTTGATATAAACTTAAAAATTGAAGATAATGAAAAAATTTCTTTTGTTGGCAGTGAAGATAGTGGAAAAACTTCGCTTATTCGTATTTTATCTAAACTTGAAAATTTTACTAGTGGTGAAGTTTATATCAATCAAACTCCACTTAAAAAAGTTAATTTTAAATCTGATTTAAGTGTGGGATATTTACCAGTTAATCCAATATTTTTAAAGAAAAAAACAGTTGAGCAAAACCTGAAATATATTTTAAAATCTAGAAAAATAGATAAATCTAAAGCTGAATCGCTTATAAATGAGGTATTAATTGATTATAATATCGAAAAATATAAATTTTCAAAAATTGAAGAGCTTTCTTTGTATGAAAAATATATAATTTCATTAGCAAGGTTAAGTTTAAGAAAACTTGATCTAATTTTAGTTGATAATGTTTTTGATTATTTAACTGAAGAAGAAACAACACAAATTGTCTCAATTATAAAAGAAAAATTCATTTCAAATGAAAATTTAACATCTATTGTAGCAACCTCATCTGAACAAATTGCAAATGAACTATCTTCTAGAAAATTTTATTTTAAATCTGGTAGTCTTGTTCAATCTTTAGAAGAAAACAATTCTTAAACTAAACAAAATAGCTGATTTTAATCTCATTTTTCATAATATTTAGAAACACTGATATATTTATTATCGGTGTTATTTTTTTTTGAATTAACTGACTTTGATGGGTGGGATAATTTTAATCCATTTAACAAAGGTAGTAAATTTGCAAGTTGTGGATTTTGATTTTTTAAAAGTGTCATTAACATTTCTAAGTTAACATCTTTTCCTTTATTAGAATTAACCAATTTCATCAAAGATTGCATATCAAAAGATGATGAATTAGAAATATCATCTTTATTTATTGAATTAGTTTTTGATTTAGGAAAAGCGTCCTCAGGATAATAATTTTGCATATGACCCTCATTAATTAACTTTTGTTTATTAATTAATTTAAAAAACAAGAAGATTTGATTTTTTGAAATTATTAAATATTATTTCACATTGTTTTTATATGCTGTCATATAATGTTTTAGTTACAGGAGGTATCTAATGGCAAATTTATCTGACTTTGCTAAAGAATATAAACCTAAAGAAACCACAGAAAATGAAGAAATAATAAAAGAAACAATACAAGATAGATACGAATATTATAAAGATTTTAACCAAGACCAATTAATTTCAGAGTTATATAAACAAATTGAATTGCAAAAATCAAGAGGAGAATTTGATTATGATTCACTGAAAAAAAATGTGGAACTTATGTCTGGATATCTCAATGATGAACAAAAACAAAAACTATTTAAGTTGCTTGAAACTTTAAAATAACAATAGAAAAAAGTAATAAAAAACTAAAGGATAAGTTATGGGAAAAATAGATGAAAAATTTAAAAAAGCCATAAAGTGCTCAACTGATGAAAAGGTAACATGCTTTATTTTTGTATCAAATATTCAAATGGCCAAAAAAAGTTTGCCTAGCGATATTAAAATATTAAATGAATTTGGATTTCTCAACATGTTGTATGTGTCAGGTAATATTCATACAATATGTAAAATAAGCAAATATGAATGTGTAAAATTTATATCTTCCCATACTCAAGTTAATGCTTTAGTCAATGTGGCAAAAAAAGCCATCCGTTTTCAAAATTCAACATTAACAGGAAAAGGGATTGGAATTTGTTATATTGACACAGGAATTCATCCACATCTTGATTTTTGTTTTGGAAGAAATAGAATAGTCAAATTTGTCGATTTAATAAATGGTCGAAAAAATCCATACGACGATAATGGACATGGTACTTTTGTATGTGGAGTTGGTTCTGGAAACGGATTGGTTTCAAATTATAAATATATGGGATTTGCGCCGAATTCTAACATCATTTCAGTTAAAGCTCTAGATAAAAATGGAGAAGCAAGTGCAAATAAAATATTGGAAGCAATGCAATGGGTATATAATCACAAAAAAGAATTTGATATTAAAGTAGTTTGTATGAGTTTTGGAAGCGAACCTCTTGGTCCTAATGACCCCATAATGAAAGGAGCAGAAATGCTTTGGAAAAGTGGAATTTGCGTTGTTGCTGCTGCTGGAAATAGCGGACCTGAATATGAAACAATAAAAAGTCCAGGAATAAGTCCTAAAATTATTACAGTTGGTGGAATGAATGACAACAGGTTTGATGATGAAACTTTTAATAATAACTTTTTCGAAATAGCAAAATTTTCTTCGCGCGGCCCAGCCATGAAACGATTTAAGCCAGATTTGGTTGCGCCTTCTGTTGATATTAATTCATGTCAAAATGGAACATCGTTTTATTCAAAATTATCTGGTACTTCGGTTGCAACTCCGATGATTGCCGGTATTTGTGCGTTAGCATATGAAAAGAATAAAAGATATAGTCCTGATTTGATAAAAAAACTTTTGCTTCAAAGTTGTATGCCGATAACTTTTAATAAAAATTATGAAGGTTACGGACTTTTAAATGCTGAAAAATTTTTACGAAAGCTTTAAAAAAAGTTTATTCTTTCTCTTCTTTGTTGTATAATATACTTGCAAGATTATCTTGCAATTTTTTTTGGGAGAAACAGTTATGATCATAGATGAAATAAAAAAAGCAAACATAATTGCTTTAAAAGAAAAAAATTTGATAGCTCGATCAATTTATAGTGTAATATTAAATAAAATAAAACTTGTTGAAATCGAAAAGAGAGAGAAGGGTGATGCATTAAATGATGTAGATGTGGTTTTAATTCTTCAAAAATTAGTTAAAGAACTGGAAGATGAAAAACAAAATTACATTAAAGCCAACAACAAAAATGAGGCTAACAATATTCAAATTCAAATAGATATTGCTAAAACATATTTGCCAAAAATGCTTTCACAACAAGAAATATTTGACATCATTTCAAGCCTCGAAGATAAATCTGTTCCTAATATTATGAAATACTTTAAATCAAATTATAATGGAAAATGTGATATGCGTGAAGTTTCAGAAGTTTTAAAAAGGTTTTGATATGAAAATTTTTGCTTTAAGTGATTTGCATTTATCTTTAACTGTTAAAAAGCCGATGGATATCTTTGGCGGGAATTGGGAAAATTATATGGATAAGATTAAGATAAATTGGCAAAAATTGGTTGGAGAAGAAGATTTAATTTTAATAGCCGGTGATTTAAGTTGGGCAATGAAAATTGAAGAATTTGAACAAGATTTAGTTTTTTTTAATGACTTGCCTGGGAAAAAAATATTTATAAAAGGTAATCACGATTATTGGTGGAAATCAATTAGCGCGGTTAGAAAAATCTTACCTTCAAATATGTATGCTTTACAATATGATGCTATACGCATGAATGGAGTTGTAATTTGCGGGACTAGAGGTTGGGATTTGCCGAACAGCGAAACTTCTTTACATGATTTAAAAGTTTATAAAAACGAAGTGCTAAGACTTGAATTGGCATTAAAAGACGGAAAAAATAAGTTGCAAAAAGGTGATAAACTTATTCTTATGCTTCATTATCCACCATTTATAAAAAATTATAAAGACAATGAAATAATGAGATTAATAAAAGCTTATAATGTTGATGCAGTAGTTTATGGGCACATTCATACTGCATTTATAAATTCTATTTTAGAAGAAATTGATGGCTGTCGTTTTTATTTAACTTCTTGTAATCTTTTAGATAATACTCCAATTCAAATAACAATTTGATTGATAAATTTATTTAAAACATGTAAACTATATAATTAGGAGGAAATATGCCAGTTGAACAAATCGTTTCAATAGTTCTATATTCTTTGTTGGGTATATTTGCAGTTTTTGGTTTTTTATTTGGTCTTGTTAAAGGCTTTAAAAAGGCTACTTTAAGATTATTTATTTTTCTTTTGTTTATTGCTTTAGCAAGTTTATTAAGTATGCCTATATCTAAATCTGTAATAAATATTCATGCGACAATAAATGGAGAAAATTTGTCGTTTTCAGAACATTTGACAAAAATGCTTTTAAACAATGAAACAATTGCAAATTTATATGCTTCTAGTCCAAATATAGCAGAATTTATTAATGTTCTTCCTCTTTTAATTTTAAATGCTATTGTTTTTATACTTTTAGTTTTATCAATGTGGTTTGCCAGCTATATTGTGTATCTTATTATTTCATCAATTGTATTTAAAAGGCATAAAGAACCTTATAGAATTAAAGATGGAAAAAATGTGATTCCAACACAAAAAAAAGAAAAAAAACATAGACTCCTCGGTGGACTAGTTGGGGTTGTTCAGAGTTTAATTATGCTCTTTGTAATTTTAATACCAATATCAGGGCTTGTTTCAACTGTAAGCGATTTAACTTATTCTACAAATGACAATGTTGCTTATGCAGATGATTTAACGCCTACAGCAAAATTATTAGATGAAAATTTACCACTAGAAGTAAAAGAAGTGATTTCGGCTTATAATTCAAATTTAGTTGGAAAATTTGTGAAAATGGGTGGTTTGGATAAACTTTGTTTTGACACTTTGACAACTGTAAATGTTGGTGGAGAAAAAATTACATTAAGAAGAGAAATAAATGCTTTTGCAAATGTTTATGATAATGCGGCCTTTTTAATTGATTTTGATTTTTCTAAAACAAGTTTAAAAAGCATTGATTTTTTAAAGCTCGAAAAAGCACTTGATTCTTTGTTTAATTCTGGAATTTTAAAAACACTTCTTCCAGAAATAACTCAATGGGCTGTGGATGATTTAACTAGTCCAAATCCTACTTTAAAAATTGAACTTCCAGATTTTGCAACCTCTCTTTTGCAAGCTTTAAATTCACAATTAGGAAAAGAAACTAATGCTTTAAATACAATTAAAACCGAAGTTTATGCTGTGTTTGGAGTGGCTAAATCAGCTTGTGAAAGCGGATTGGCTGATGAAATTATAAAAGATGAAATTAATTTATCTTCAATTTCCAACATTCTATTAAATAATAATAGAGATGCTTTAAATAAAATTGTTGACAATCTTATGCTATCTGAAACACTTAAAAATTTTGCAATAATTCAATTAAATGCTGTTCTTGATAAACTTGAAGATAAATATGAACTCAATATTGCTAATGTTGATTTTAAAAAAGTGGATTGGGATAGAACAGGCATTAAAGATGTTTTAAACAGTGCTTTAGACATTTACAACAATATCTCCTCTAATATTTCAAGTGATGTTTTTGATTCAATAACAAAACAACCATATTTGCTTTTTAATGCTGATGTAGATTTTATTTGTAGCAAATTAAGTTTTTTGCTTAATAAACTTTATTCGTCATCAATCTTTTATAATGAAAATGGCGAAAGTATTTTCCCAAGCATTTTAGATGCTTTAAGTAAAGAAGAGAAAATATCCAAATATGTTGATTTACAGGTATTTAAGAATGAGGGAAGCATTGATACTGAGTTCAACTCAATTTCAAATTCGCTTTTGGCAATCAAAGAATCAAACTTAATAAATAATCTTAGCGACAATATATCAAATGAAGACATATCAAGTATCTTAAAGAAGCTGGCTAATAAAGACTCTTCTCAAAAATCATATATAAATAAAATTGTTTCTAATTTGCTTGAAACTTCTGCATTTAAAAAATTAATTTATTTAGGATTTGATGAAATTGACAAACTAATAGAAAATTATCAAAATCAGCTTGGTGAAAATGTAGAACTTGGGAAAATTCAAAAAAGTGCAATTAATAAACCAGAAGAAAAAGAAAAAATTGTTGCCTTCTTTGACAATGTTGTTCTCTATGCTAGTGAATTAAATTTAGAACAATTAAAAAGTGATGCTTTTGGCGAGATAGTGGCAAGCAATTTAACCCGTCTTGGTTTAGCTTTAGATTCAATTAAACAAAGTGAACTTTTTAATTCTTATATGGAAGATAATATTGAATATGAAGGAATATATAATTCTTTAATTAAAGCTCTTGCAAAAAATCCTAATTTAAATGAATTCGCAGACTTTTTGATTGCTTTAGAAAATGATTTTAGTTGGAATAGTGAACTTGATAAAATTCAAGATGCAATTACAGCTATGAATGAAATTATAGTTGATGAAAATGGACAAAAAACCATGTTACAAGCCATTAAAGACGGTGATAACTTGGACTCTATTTTTGAATCCTTAACTAATGAACAAGTTGACAGAATAATTAATCCTTTATCTCAAAGCCAATTGATGAAAAAAAATATTATAAAATTGGTTAATACAATTAATACAACATTAAATTCTATATTAAATTCATCTATTACTAAAATTCCACTTGATACAGACATAAGCATGCAAGTAAGTGATATTTCCAATGTAATTAAAAATTTTATATCGCTCTACAAAGAGATTAAAGATGGAATGACAACAGAAATAATTGGCACTTCATATGAAATAATAGGAAACACAATGAATAGTTTGAAATCAAATGCTTTATCTACAAATTATATTGGTATATTTAATAAAACTTATGATGCAATTTTAGATTATTTGAAAAATGGAGAATATGGTGAAAAAATAACCTATTTATTAAACAACTACACCTCTCAAGAAAATGTTGATTGGGTTGATATCTTAGCACTTGCTGTTGAAGCTAAAGATATTAATGAAAATTCAGTTATTTCTGATTCATTAAAAACAAAGTTATCTGTTGTTGTAAATTCTATGTATCAAGATGAGGATTATGGTTTAATTATTGCTGATATATTGACAACATCAAATAATTTTGTAACATTGTCATCTGAAGCAAATAAATTGGAAACTCTTATACTTTTATCAGATTCCCTTCAAACTTTAAGTGCATATGATTCTAAAATCAACAAAGTGCATAATATATTAGATTTCATTGCTGGACTTATTCCAACAAATAAACTTGAATTTTTGAAAGTTGATTCTTATTTGGATGAAAAAGCATCGGTGGATGCTTTGAAAAATTGTTATCAAAACTTTGAACTTAACGATTCTCCCGAATATAATGATTATATTGAGCTTATTGAAAATATGAATAATTCTACTTCGACAAAGAATTTGTTTTTAAATAATGAAATTACAATTTCAGTAGATTCATTATATTCAGATGCTATTAAAAATTATATTCAAGAAAATTATACTGAACTTGATCAAACAAATTTATTATTAATTTTTGGACTTAACTAATGAATTATAAGCATATTCCAGTTTTATTAAATGAGGTAGTTTCTGCCCTTGAAATTAAAGAGGGTGGAGTTTATCTTGATTGTACTTTAGGTGGAGGTGGACATTCTTTTGAAATTGCAAAAAAAATGAAATTTGGAAAACTTATCTGTGTTGATAAGGATGATGAAGCAATAAATGCAGGTAAGGAAAAATTAAAAGATTTCAATTTTATAAAATTTATTAAAAGCGATTTTAAAGATATTGAAACCAAGATATTATTTGAAGAATTTGACGGAATCTTGATTGATTTGGGAGTTAGCTCACATCAAATAGAATCGCCCTCTCGAGGATTTAGTTTTTTAAAAAATGCAAAACTTGACATGAGAATGGATAGTTCTCAAAAACTTAGTGCATATACGGTTATTAACAACTACACTAAAGACGATTTAGAAAAAATTTTATTTGACTATGGTGAAGAAAAATATGCAAAACAAATAGTCGCAAAAATTCTCAAACAAAGAAAAATTTCTCCAATTTCAACAACTTTCGAATTAAAACAAGTCATTGAATCAGCAATTCCAAGTAAATATAAATTTTCTGGTGGGTGTCAGAAAACATTTCAAGCTATTAGAATCGAAGTTAATAGAGAATTGACTGGTTTATATGAATCTATCTTATTTTTAATTAGCAAGCTTAAAACACATGGCAGAATTGCTATTATTTCCTTTCATTCTTTAGAAGATAGAATAGTAAAAAATGCTTTTAAAGAAGCTTCAAAAGATTGTATTTGTCCACCAAAAACTCCAGTTTGCATTTGTGGGCATCATGCAAGTATTAAATTAATAAATAAAAAACCAATTGTTGCAAATGCCGATGAACTCAAATTAAATTCACGAAGTCATAGCGCAAAGTTAAGGATAGGTGAAAAAATTTAATGTTTTTTTCTTGCAAAAAATTTTTTTGTGTTCTATTATAATAATTAAAGGAGTAAAATTATTATGAGACCAAATCTTCTAAAAGAAAGGGAAGCGGAAAAAAAACTTGACGAGAAACACCCAGAAAAAGAACAGCTCAATGAAAATTTACCAGAGCCAGAAGATATTTTTGTTGCTCAAAAAATTGAAACTGAAGAACCAATTAAGCCAACAATGCCTCAGATAAATTTATTCTCTTCTGCAACATTTGAAAAAACTGAAAAGCCAACGCTCAATCAAAGTTTAGATATTAATAAGCCTAAAGAGGCAAAAAATTTAAAAGTTAACTTTGAAAAAATTGAAGAGGTAAAGCAAGCAAGCGCTCCAATTTTTGAAGAAAAAATCGAAAACATTGAAAGAGATTTTTTTGAGATTGAAGCAAAGCCAAAACAAAAAAAGAAACCAACTAAATTTCGTTTTAGGCTTTTAACCTGTATTTATTGTGCTATAATTGCCGTTTGCACTGGTTGGGTAATAACAAATGCTGTTAGAATTGCTACTGCGCAAAGTACTATAGAAGCTTCTCAATCTTCATTTAAAATAAACGAACTTAATTACATTAAAAAAATTGAACAATTAGACGATTTAAAAGATACTTCTCAAAACCCTAGTGATAGTTCTCTTTTCCCAATAGAAGAAATTATTACAATTCAACCAGCTCCACTCGAAAATCCTACTGATTATGCTCAAAATAGTAATTGGTTCGATAAAATTTGTAATTGGTTTGGTTATCTTTTTGGAGGCTAATAAATGAAGTATACCATGCATTCATTACGAAAGAGGATATTGACACTAATATTAACAATATCCTTTATTTTTTGTCTTTTAGGATTACGATTGGGTATTGTTCAAATTATTAATGGCAAAAATCTACAACAAAAAGCTGAATCTCAATGGACAAGGAATTTACCTCTTGTAGCTGAACGTGGTAAAATTTATGATACGACCGGCTCTTCATTGGCTGTTTCATATACTACATACAATGTTTATACTCGTGCAAGACAAATTAAAGATGCTGTAGGTGTTGCAAAAAAACTTAGTGAACTTTTAAATCTTGATTATATGACCGTTTATGATAAAGCTATTTATAATTCAGTAAGTGAGGTTTTAATAGCTAGCCAAATAGAAGTTGATGTTGCGGAAAAAATTCTTGACTGTGAACTGGAAGGAGTTTTTCTTTCTGAAAACATAAAAAGATATTATCCTTATGGAGATTTATTAACACAAATATTAGGTTTTACAACGATAGATAATCAAGGTCAAGCTGGAATTGAATTATTTTATGACAACTATTTAAAGGGCGTCAATGGTTATTCATTAGTACAAAGCGATTTAAGAGGTGTAGAACTTGACAACACCTTACGAAGTTACATCCCATCCATACCAGGAAACAATATTACTTTAACTATCGACAGCAAAATACAATTAATTGTTGAAAGAACTTTAGAAAAATTAATGGTAGAACAAAAAGCTAAAGCTGTTTCTTGCATAGTTATGAATCCAAATAATGGTGAAGTTTTAGCCATGAGTAATAAACCAAGTTTTGATTTAAATGATGTGCCTAGAAATGACATTTCATATCTTATGGAAACAGTAAAAAACAAATGTGTAATTGATGTTTATGAGCCTGGTTCAACATTTAAAATTCTAACAATGGCTAGCACCTTAGAAAATAAAACAGCTTCACTTAATACCGGATTTTATTGTGGTGGTTCTTGTGTGGTTGATGGTGAAAAAATTAAATGTTGGAAAAGTGTAGGGCATGGTTCCCAAGATTTAACAGATGGATTATGCAATTCTTGCAATTGTGTTTTTGTTGATCTCGCTTTACGATTAGGTCTGGATAAATTTTATGATTGTTTAAAAAATTATGGTTTTGGAGAAATGACAAACATTGAAGTATCAGGTGAGAGTGGTGGCATTTTAATGAATAAAAACAATGTCAAAAATGTAGACTTGGCAAGAATGGGTTTTGGTCAAGCCGTTGCCGTCACACCCATTCAGCTTATTTCTGCAATTTCAGCTGTAGTTAATGGCGGAACACTTTATAAACCTCAAATCATTAAAAATATAAAGGACTTTAACGGAAATGTTGTCTATGATTTTCCAACAACACCTAAAAGACGAGTTGTATCGAAAGAAACATCTGATATAATTAATATGATGCTTGAGGAAACTGTTTCAAAACCCGGTAAATATACATTTGTGCCCGGATATGAAATAGGGGGCAAAACCGGTACAACACAAAAATATGAAAATGGAAAAATTAGCGGCAAATATATTTCTAGTTTTATTGGCACCTATCCAGCAAGCAAACCAGAGTATATTGTATTGGTGATTGTTGATGAACCCGGAAGCGGACAATATTATGGAAGCATAGTCGCTTCTCCTTATGCTAAAGAAATTTTTTCTGGAATTTTTGAATATAAGAATATACAACCTTTGCATGGAGAACAAGCTAATATAAATGTAAAAGAAGTTGAAATGCCTAATCTTGTTGGATTGTCACTATCTGAAGCAGTAATAAAACTAAATGAGTTAGCTTTACAATACGAAATAATGGGTGAAGGTGGAATTATAAAAGAACAACTTCCTCCTGCTGGTACAAAAATTTTAAATACCACTACAATTATTTTAACAACATAATTTGTTTTTGAATAATCTTGTGTTTTGTGAACAAATTAATAATGTTTAAGATTTTTAAATTTGCTTAAACTTTATAACTGGAGAGATGATGAAAAAAACAAGATTATATATAAGTTTTATATTAATCATATTTTCGATGATATTTTTTGCTTGTCAAAAAAATATGGAAATTGCTAGTTTTAAATTGGGCACAGCTGCTGGTTCAACTAATAATACCTTTACAGTTTCTTTTCAAGATGATAAAAGATATGAAAAAAAATATTATGATATCCTTGTAAAATCAGATAAATCTAACTTAAAAATTACTTTACAAGAAGAATTAAAAGATGAACAATACGATTTGATTTTTAATAGTAGTGATAAATGGTATTCTTTAACCACACTTTTAATAAATTTTAAAAACAATCCTGAAACTGAAGATTTTATATCTTTTAAAGATGCAGTATCAAAAACTTTTATTATAAAATCAAATGAAGAGGCCAAATTAAAATTTAAAGTTGTTAGTGGAGATAAATTTATAAATTACAAAGGAACTGGTTATTTGCTTGCCAACCAAGAAAATGTGTCAAAAGAATTTACATTAAAATTAAAAACAAACCAAGTTAAATAACTAAAGATTTTGAAAATAGATAATAATATGTTAAACTAATCTTATGAATGCAAAACAAATTGTTGAATTTTTAAAAGCAAATTACAAAATACAAGATAAATTTGATATTGCTTTTATTATGGGATCTGGTTTAGATGATGCTGTTCCAAATTTTGAAGAAGAGATTGTAGTTGATTATAAAGATACTCCTTTGCCAAAAAGTAAAGTTCCAGGCTTTAAAGGATTCTTTAAATTTGGAAAGATAAATAATAAATTATGTATTAAATTAACAAGATATCATTATTATGAATCAGGTGACATTTCACTTGTTAGATTACCCTATGAAATTTTAAAAGAATTAAATGTTAATATAGTCATAATGGCAACATCTTGCATATCAATTAACAAAAAATATAAAACAGGTGATTTATTACTAATTAAAGATCATATCAATTTAACAGGTTATAATCCTCTTATTGCAGTTGAACCTTTAGATTTCATAGATATGAATAATGCTTATGATAACAATCTACGCAACTTGGCAAAAATCTCTGGAATGAACAACAAAATAAAACTGAAAGAAGTAGTACATTTGCAACTTTCTGGTCCAACTTATGAAACACCAGCTGAAATTAAAATGGCAAAAAAATTAGGGGCTGATACAATTTCAATGAGCACAGCATTTGATACTATTTGTGCCAGAAAAATGAAAATTAAAGTTTTGGCATTTGCCTTTGTTAGCAATATGATAGGTGAAAATGTTTCTCACGATGATGTTTTAAAAATGGCACAACTCAACTCAAAAAATCTTAACAATATAATTTCTCAAATGATTTTACGCATTTGATTTAATATGAATAAAAAAGTAACTTTTTCAAAAACTACTTAAAAAGGAGAGTTTATGAAAAAGTTTTTTTTAACTACATTTAGTGTTATATTTACTTTAATACTAGCTATAAGTTGTATTACTCCAATTAGAAATGTTTATGCAGACAATGTTTCAACACAAGATAAAGCATCTATTATAATTGATTTTTATACTGGTGAAACTCTTTATGAAAACAATGCAGAAGATAAATTGCAAGTAGCTAGCATTGTAAAGCTTATGACGACTTTAATAACAATTGAAAATATTGAAAATGGAAAATTGTCACTTGATGATAAATTGACCACAACTGAATATGCTGCTTCAATGG
>CALWMK010000009.1 GCA_944381825.1 uncultured Clostridia bacterium | reverse complement strand
CATCTAATGGCAAATCCAAACCACCTTTAACATTCAAAAGAACACCTGTTGCACCCTCAATTGTTGTTTCAAGGAGTGGACTGGAAACAGCTTGACGAACGGCTTCAATAGTTTTATTTTCTCCCTTGCCATGACCAATACCCATGTGAGCAAGTCCTCTATTTTTCATTATTGAACGAACATCCGCAAAGTCCAAATTTATAAGACTAGGAGTAACAATAAGATCTGAAATGCCTTGAATGCCTTGTCTAAGCACATCATCTGCATATCTGAAAGCCTCGACAATAGGTGTGCCCTTTGGTGCAATTTTAAACAACTTATCATTAGGAATAACAACAAGAGTATCAACATGCTTTCTAAGATTTTCAATGCCTTTTTCAGCATTTAAAAGTCTTTTTCGTCCCTCAAAATTGAAAGGTTTTGTTACAACCGCTATTGTTAATATTCCCATTTCTTTCGCAATTTGAGCAACAACAGGCGCAGCACCAGTTCCCGTGCCACCGCCCATACCAGCAGTAATAAAAACAAGGTCAGAATCTTTTAACATTTCAGAAATGCTTGCTTTGCTTTCTTCGGCTGCCTTTTGACCAACTTCTGGCTCAGCCCCTGCGCCCAAACCACGAGTGAGTTTTTCACCTATTTGGAGTCTAAGCTCTGCCTTGCTCATTAAGAGTGCTTGTTTGTCGGTGTTAATCGCAACAAACTGAGCACTAGTAATGTTCGCATTTATCATTCTATTAACTGCGTTATTTCCGCCCCCACCAATTCCTATAACTTTGATGTTTGCAACTGGACTAATATTGTTGTTATTATACATAATTTTATCTCCTAATAATTAATGGTTTTATTTTATCATTTTTTAAATAGTTTTGCAAGAAAACTTTTTTCATTGCTGCATTCTTTTTTAATTGCAGTTTCTGTCAATGTAACTAAAGCAGAATAATATGGCTTAGATAAAATTTGACTATCATCAAAAATAATCTCAACCGGTCTAGAAAGTTGCTTGGAAAGATATTGCCTTGCGCCTTTCAATAGAGAAATTCCACCTCCTGTTAAGAAAACAGGATAAAATTTGGGATAATCTAATTTTGAAAGTTCAATGCAAGTGTCAATGCCTTTTGCAATAATATCTAATCTTGCGCAAACTATTTCATTTGTAAGAGATAAAGGAACATTTTTAATATTACCTTCATAAGCCACTTCAATTGTTTGGTCTTGTTCCGGCACAAGCGACAAAACAAGTTTTCGTTTCAATGCTTCTGCAATTGGATAATTAATATTTAGGCATTCTGCCAAATCCGTCATTATATGGGCCCCACCCAAAGAAAAAGAACCCAAATACAAAATTGCATCGCCTCGAATAACAGAAACAGAGGTCGTAAGATAACCACAATCTATAAGCACAGCCAAATCAGTTCTTGCATTTTGGGGGAGTATTTGAAGTTGACACATTGGTGTTGATAAATATTCAACAGATGCCAAGCCCAGTTTACTTAAGCAACTATTGATTTTTAGTATAATTTCGCTTGAAGAATAATGATAACTAATTTGTGCAAAAAGTTTTTCACCTTTTTCCCCTATCGGAGAAGCAACTTTTTTTCCATCAACTGTAAAATAAACTGCATCTGCACTAATTAAAGTCATATTTGAAAGATATTTATATTCATTATTTTGATTCAAAAGTAAATCTATGTCTGGCTGTGTAATTTTCTTTTTAGATTCAAAAGAAAGGGTACCCTCTTTCACCAAACAACAAAGAAATTCTGCTGGAAGACCTATGTACAATTTAGAGATGTGTGTTTGAGCACTTTCTTCTGCGGAAATTATTGCTTTATTGATTGCCGCATAAAAATCTTCGTCCTCAATAAAATTTCCATTATAAAAACCTGCATATTCTATTTCGCTCATTCCTAAAATATTAAAGTTTTTCCCGCTGGTTTTTTGAGCAATAACAAGTCTTAATTTTGACGAACCAATATCTAAAACAGCAACTCCTTTTTTAGCCACAGATTCTCTCCTTATCTTTTTGTAGTAATATTTAAAAAAATGAATAATTATAATTATTTTTTTATAATTATAAACTTATTCATTTTTAATGTCAACATTTTTTTATTATAATTTATATGTTAATTTACAAAAAATTTCTCCTGTGGATTTTGTATAAATCTCCATGTAATGAGTTGCAATATAATAAGGAATAACTTCAGTCATCCCTGCAAAATAAACTTGAAACTTTTTAGTTGTGGATTTTGATGGTGAATAAAAATTTGCAACAAAATTATTAAAATCAACAATTTCTAAATAATCGCCTTCACCAGATAAAACATCTTGTGTTTCACTATATTTTAAAGAAACTTGTTTAAAAAGTGATTTTTGTTCCACCACATCACGATTGCAAAGCAAGAGGCTTTTAGAAATGTTTCTAACAAGTTCATCATGATTTTTTATTTTTAAAAAATCACCTCTTTTAACATTTGCATTTTCTACTTCAAAACCGCACATCAAAATTGGATTTTGCCTAGTCGATGTATAACCTTCAGCATTTTCTACTATTCTCAGAATTTTAAGTTCGTCATCAGTTATAAAAAATTTGTCAACACCGTTTTGAATTGCAAAAACCTCCTCCCTCTCGGCATAATGTATGACAATTTTATTTGGAAATTTAGTTTCTATGTTTATTATTTTTATATAAGGATAATTTTTTTCTAAATTTTGAGTTGCAATTTTTTTATTTAAAAATAAAACACAAGAATTTTTTTTGAATTTGCTAATTTGAATTGCTTCTTCTTGCGTTTGCGAAGAAGAAAAAATATCTGTGGAGTTAAGTGCATTAAACTCAATTTTCTTTAAGCCAAAAAGAGTGAATGCTAAAATAAGCAATATTAAAATTACCCCTAAAAGCGCTCCACCTAAAATAATTAATTTTTTATTTTTAGACATTTATACGTTTTATGTCGGCACCTAATTTAGAAAGCATTTCGATTTTTTCATAGCCCCTATCAATATGATGAACACCGCTTATGATTGTTTGACCAGCAGCCTTAAGACCAGCTAAAACCAAACATGCTCCACCTCTAAGATCTGTAGCCTCAACTTCACAGCCAAAAAGATTTTTAACACCAGTAATTTTTGCAATTTTTCCATCAACTTGAATATTTGCTCCCATTTTAACAAGTTCAGGAATGTGTTTAAATCTGGTTTCGAATAAATTTTCAATTATCATAGATTCACCATCTGAAATGCTTGCAAGAGCAACAATTTGAGGCTGTAAATCTGTTGGAAAATCAGGATATGGTTTGGTTTCGACAAGACCAACACCTTTTGGCTTTCCATCTGCCAACACTCGTATTTTATCACCTTGAACATATATTTTGCAACATTTATTTTCAATTTTTTTAATTAAACTTTCTATATGACTAGCATTTGTATTTTCTAAAGTTATGTCTCCACCAGTAATTGCACATGCAAGAATGTATGTACCTGTTATTATTCTATCTGGCATTGGAGTATATTCAACCGAAGATAAATCATTCACACCTTCGATTTCAATTAAGTCACCGCCAGCACCAACTATTTTTGCACCCATAGCATTTAAAAAATTTTGAAGATCAACAATTTCTGGTTCTTTCGCAGGATTAAATATTCTAGTTCTTCCTTTTGTAAGTGTTGCAGCAAGCATAATATTTTCAGTTGCTCCAACGCTAGGAAAGTTTAATAAAACATCCGAACCCCGCATGTTTTTTCCATCACAAATTAAAAAGCCATTTTCCTCTTCCACTTTAACATTTAATGCTCTTAATCCTTTTATATGTAAATCGATAGGTCTAGACCCTATAGCACAACCACCCGGATATGCGACTTTTGCCTTTTTAAATCTGCCTAAAATAGAACCCAAAGTAAAAATTGAGGAGCGAATGAGTTTGGTTTGCTCCTCAGGAATTTCAAAAGCATTAGCTCCCCCACAATTTAAAATTAATTCGTGATTTTCAAGTTTACATTTTATTCCTAAAGTTTTCAAAATATTGCACATTGAAAGAATGTCATCAAATTTAGGGCAATCGTGCAACAAAATTTCACCCTTACTAAGAATGCTTCCAGCTAATATTGGCAAATATGCATTTTTAGCGGAATTGACTTTAATGTTTCCGTATAGTTTTTTCCCTCCATTAACCACTATTTTTTCCATTGTTTATCTCCACATATCAGTATATTCACAGCTTGTTATTTTGTGTGTTTTGTGTTTTAATTTTATAAAGAATCTTAGGCAAATTTACCATAGTCAATTTGCCAATTTAAAATTATTAAATCTATTATTTTATATGTACACATTCAAAAAATTGTTATAAAAAAAATAATACTATTAAATATAATAGTACCTAATATAAAAGCCCTAGCCACTTTCAACGCATAAAATGATTGGGTTTTAATATATAAACTAATATATAACAAAAAAAACGAAATCATATGATTTCGTTTAATTTTAAAAGTTAAATTAATTTTCGTTAGATTTAATCTTGGCAGCTTTACCTGTTAAATTTCTAACATAATAAAGTTTTGCTCTTCTTGGAGATGCCTTTCTAACAACCTCAACTCTGTCAATTAGTGGTGAATGAACTGGGAAAGTTCTTTCAACGCCAACTCCATAAGAAATTCTTCTAACAGTAAAAGTTTCTCTAACACTTCCATTCTTCTTAGAAATTACAACACCTTCAAAACCTTGAATTCTTTGTTTGTCACCCTCTTTGATTTTGTAGTAAACTTTAACGGTATCGCCAACTTTTACATTAGGAGCGTTTTCGCGTTCTTGTTCTTTTTCAATAACATTAACAATATTCATGACTTTTCCTCCTTTTTAAACTAAGTGTTCATATATCAAGTACAGCGGAACACCCGAAGTCCATGATATAATAACATAAAGGTACATTATTTGCAAGTATTTTATAAATTTTTTTATAATAATTTGTTAAAAAGCATTTAGAATATGATTGATTTCATTATCATAAATTTCAATAACATCAAATCTTACATTGCTTTCTAATTCATGATTCTTTTTTAAGTATAAAAGTGCAACATCTCTTATTTTTTTTTGTTTATGAAAATTTACGGCCTCACTAGCCCTGCCAAATTTTCTTGAGGTACGCGTTTTAACTTCTATAAAAATCAAATAGTCATTATCTTTAGCAATTATATCAATTTCTCCAAGAACATTGACATAATTGGTTTGCAAAATTTTATAACCTTTATTTTTTAAATGGTTAACTGCCTCTATCTCACCTTTTTTTCCTAAAATAATGTGTTTCATTAGTCTAAAGTAATCTTTCCAATTAATCCTTTTCTAAATTCTGTTATAAGCATGGCGCAAGTTCTATCATAATCTATTTCTCCACCCTTTATCAAAAAGCCTCTAATTTTCCCAATGTCTTGTAAAATTTCAATAGCATCTTTTTCTTTTAATTTAATTTTATACCTATATTCAAGTTCATTGTTATAGTTCTTTGACAAATAATTAACTAGATATTTAGCCAAATAATTAGTGTCAACAATTTCGTTTTTTATGCTGCCAACTAAAGCCAAGTTCAAGCCAGTTTCATCACTTTCAAACTTTGGCCAAAGAGTTCCAGGTGTGTCATAAAGCTGAATTCCACTTTTTAAAGTTACAACTTGTTTACCACGAGTCACTCCAGGTCTATTCCCAGTTTCGGTTTTCGCACCCTTGCAAAGATTATTTATTAGTGTACTTTTCCCGCAATTAGGGACACCAATAACCATTGCTCTTGGGAGAATCTTTATTCCTTTTTTTCTAAATTTTTCGATTTTATTTTGCGCCAACTTTAATATTAGGGGTTCAACTATCTTACCTGCACCCGACTTTGAAGCATCAAGTTTTATAACTATAGCATTTTCCCGTTTTAAATTTTTAGAAATTTCCAAGGTCTTTTTTTCATCACACAAATCAAATTTATTTAAAACATATAGTACCGGCTTATTTTTTATAAAAGATACAAATTCAGGATTTAAGGAGGAAGCAACAATTCTGGAATCAATGACATAGATAACAACATCAACTTTATCCATTTCGGCCTTCATCATCCTTAATGTTTTTGTCATATGACCAGGAAACCAGTTAATTCCTAAAGCATTTCCTTTATTTTCTTTATTCGCCATTATAAGAATCTCCTCCTAAATTGTTTCTTTACAACAATAAACAAAAATAACTTTTACATATATTGTCATTTAAATACAATATATCACAAATATTTAAAGTTTTTTAGTTCCAAATTACAATAAATATTTTAAAAAAAATTTTTAAAATTTTTATTGAATTTTTTTATATATATTTATTAATTCTTTATCTTTTGTTCTACCAAGTTTTTGTTTTAATTCTAAACATTTTTGCACATTCATAAATTTTATATTATTTATTATAATTGTTTGGTTTAAATCATAGAGGTTATAACTAATTTCAAAAACATCAAAATACTTAATTTCAATACCAAAAGCGCCAATTTTTGTTTTCCAATTTAAAGAATTATAATATTCCAAATCGCAAGATAAATCTATATCATCAGTCTCCTCAATTATTCCTTGAACAACCAATGATGCTCCAGATATAACTATTATTCTATTTTTGTCTAAACCACTTTCTTCAATCTTTTTTAAAATATTTAATTTATCCATATATCAAAACTTAATTTTAATAATTTAAAAAATGTAAAAATAAATTTATAATTAAATAACAATTATTAAGTATTTTTATTTTTAATTAAGTCAGGCCTTAATTGTTGTGTAATTTTTTGGCTTTGTTCTCTTCGATATTTTTCAATTTCTTGATGGTTACCAGAAAGCAAAACTTCTGGGACTTTAAGCCCCATAAATTCTTGCGGTCTTGTGTATTGAGGATATTCCAAAAGAGAATTTGAAAAACTTTCGTCCTGAGAAGACATCTCATTCCCTAGCACACCTTGAATGTTTCGCGATACAGCATCAACTACTGCCATTGCTGGAATTTCACCGCCAGTTAGAACAAAATCCCCCAAACTAATTTCCTCATCAACGCAAAGTTCAATTATTCTTTGGTCAATTCCCTCATAGTGTCCACAAACGAAAATAAGATGCTCTAATTTTGCTAGTTCAACCGCCTTTTTTTGATTAAACGTTTTACCTTTAGGGCTCAAGTAAATAACTCTGCTTTGATTTGTTTTAACACTCATGATAGCATCATATAAAGGCTGTGGAGTCATAAGCATTCCATTGCCACCACCAAAACAATAATCATCACATTTTTTATGTGGGTCTTTTGAAAACTCTCTAATATCAATGATATTAATTTTTATTATTCCCTTATTTTTAGCCCTCGCAATTATACTTTGATCAAAATATGAAAAAGAATCAGGGAAAAGTGTCAAGATATCTATTCGCATATTTTTACCTCATCGAATTTTTGTTTCGACACAATAATAATCTTTTGCTCTGGAAAAACTTTTAAAACAACTTCTTTTATATAGGGAAAAATATATTCCCTTCCATCTGCCCAAACAACAAAAATATCAGCAGCTCCATATTGTAATATTTCTTTAAGTTTGCCAATTTCATTATTATTTTCGTCATATAAAGTTGAACCTATTAAATCTTCAACTAAAAAGTTGTCTTTTGGAATGACAAACTCATTTCTGTTTGTTGAGACCATAAGACCTCTTAATTTGTCAGCCTGTTCAAAAGAAGAAATGCCGAAAAATTTGATAACTGCAAATTTTCCGACAATATATGATTTTTCAACTTTAACAGCGATGTCATTTTCACCAATGTAAACATTTTTTAAAGTGGATAAAAATTGGGTTTGATTTGTAGAAAGCAAAACCTTGACTTCGCCTTTTAGCCCATGAGGTTTGACAATTTTCCCAAAAATAATTTTGTCCAATTATTTATCCCCAATTTTAATAACATATTTTTTTCTTTCTTTTGCTGATAAACTTTTTACAATGTTTCTAATACTTGTTGCAATTCTACCATTTTTACCAATAACTTTTCCCAAATCATTTTCAGCAACATTAACTTTGATTATGGTAACATCACCATCAAGATATTGTTCAATATTAACATTTTCTGAATCATCAACAAGAGCTTTAACAATGTATTCAACAACTTCTTTCATATTACTTCCTTTCAATTATTCCGCTTTTAATCAAAAGCTCTTTGGCTGTGTCTGTTGGAATTGCGCCATTAGAAAGCCATTTTTTAGCTTTATCGGCATCAATTTTAACTTCAGCAGGCTCTGTGAGTGGATTGTAAGTACCAATAATTTCAATGTTTTTTCCATCTCTTGGAGAGCGAGAATCAGCAACAACAACACGATAGAAAGGTGATTTTTTATCCCCCATTCTTGTAAGTCTAATTTTAACTGCCATTTTTTCCTCCTAAAATATATATTTGTATTAAACAAGCAATGCTTGATTATACCATTTTAAAACAAACCTTTTATGCCCTTTTTACCCTTCATTTGTTTTATTAGTTCCTTGGTTTGTTCATATTGCTTTAAAAGCATATTTATATCTTGAATTGTGGTGCCACTTCCAGTTGCAATACGCTTTTTTTGACTAGATTTAATAAGTTCAGGATTAACCCTTTCCTTCTTTGTCATAGATTGAATTATCGCCTTATTTTTCAAAAGTTGCTTTTCATCTATATTGATTGCTCCCACCTTGTTTGAAAGTCCTGGAATCATGGATATCAAATCCTTAAGGCTACCCATTTTTTTTATTTGTTCCATCTGAATCAAATAATCTTCAAAGGTAAAAGAATTTTGCCTAAAGTTTTGCTCCATTCTTTTCATTTCTTCTTCAGTAACCGCATTTTGAGCCTTTTCAATGAGCGTTAAAACATCACCCATCCCTAAAATTCTGCTTGCAATTCTATCTGGATAAAACGGTTCAATGTCACCTATTTTTTCTCCAATCCCAGAAAATTTAATTGGTTTGTTTGTAACCGCTTTAATTGAAAGAGCCGCTCCGCCTCTTGTGTCACCGTCAAGCTTTGTCAATATAACACCAGTGATATCAAGTTTATTATTAAAAGACTCTGCCACAGTCACAGCATCTTGACCTGTCATTGAGTCAACAACCAAAAGAATTTCAGTTGGAACAACTTCGTTTTTAATTTTTTGAAGTTCGTTCATTAGTTCATCATTGATGTGAAGTCTGCCAGCAGTGTCTAAAATTACGATATCAAAGCCCTGTTTATTTGCATGTTCAACTGCAAGTTTAGCAATTTTAACCGGATTTGTTTTACCTTTTTCAAAAACCTCACATCCCGCCTGCTTCCCAACTGTTTGAAGTTGTTCAATTGCTGCCGGTCTATAAATATCACAAGCTACCAAAAGCGGTTTTTTGCCAGTGGATTTTAAATGATAGGCAAGCTTTGCACACATTGTGGTTTTTCCAGCGCCTTGAAGTCCACACATCATAATTATTGTTGGAGGCTTTGAAGAAAACTTTAATTTTTGGTCTGCACTGCTCATAAGTTCTATCAGACTTTCATTTACAACCTTAACAACCTGCTGTGAAGGAGTTAAACTTTTTAAAATTTCATCATTCAAACATTTTGCACTCGTTTTTGCAATAAAATCTTTAACTACCAAATAATTTACGTCAGCTTCTAAAAGTGCAATTTTAATTTCTCTCATTGCCTCATTAATTTCAAGCTGCGTAAGCCTACCCTTATTTGTAAGCTTTTTAAAAATATGATTTAATTTTTCACTCAATCCAGAAAAAAGTGCCATGATAATCCTTTTATAATAAATTTTTTAATAATTCAATTTTTTTTGAGTCTGATAGTTTCATGTCAAAAATTATATTTGACATTTGAGCAAGATGCAATTTGTCTTCCATACTTTCCAGGTTCAACACCGCTCTTTTGAGGGAATCGTTAACTGCCTGTCTAGTAGCACCATCTGCAATTTCAGAAAAAGACATATCTAAAAAGTAATGTTTATAAACTATATCCTTTTGCCTTTCGGACAAAAAATCTCCGTAAAGCTCATATAACTTGCATATTTTTATATTCTTTTCAATTTCCATAAGCTCTGTAAAGGTCTAAGCCTTTACATATAATATATCATACTAAAAAAATATTTTCAAGCATTTTTTATAAATTTATTTTGGTTATCATATATTCGACCACTTGTTCCACATTCATATTATCTGAATCAACCAAAATTGCATCTTTTGTTTGAACAAGAGGGGAAATTTCTCGATTTAAATCTCTTTCATCTCGTTGTTTGATTTCATTAAGCACCTCATCATATTCAGCAGTGCCACCGCTTGATATTATTTGATTTAGCCTTCTTCTAGCCCGTTCTTCAGGACTTGCGGTCAAAAAGAACTTATAGTTCGCATTTGGCAGTACTTTGGCACCTATATCTCTACCCTCCATTATAACATTCATTCTAGATGCAACACTTTGTTGTTGTTTTACAGCTATTTCACGAATGCAAGCGAATTGCGATATAAAAGAACTAGCATAGGTAACCTTTTCTTCCCTTAGCAAAGGTGTCACATACTTTCCATTTAAATAATCTGACTGTTCACCATTTTCAAATTTTACTTCTAATAAGATATTTTGAGCATTGTTTTTTACAACTTCTTCATTTTCAAAATCTAAATTTTTCTCAACAAAATAAAGAGCCATTGTTCTATACATTGAGCCAGTATTCAAATGAAAGAAACCTAGCTTTTCTGATAATTTTTTAGCAATAGTAGATTTTCCACTTCCTGCAGGACCATCTATTGCAATATTTATAAATTTATTCACCATTTTTCCCCTTTAAAATTTACCATGATGCAATTGAATAAGTCAAACAAACAGCAACAACATACTTAATGTAATGTACTTTCTAATTTGATTTATTAATTTAAAAATAAAATAATATTAATTTGATTTATGAACTTGATTGTGATAGACTAATATAGTTTAATTTTAGAATGTAAAAGGAATAAAAATGGAAATCGAAAAAACAAAAAATCAATTTGAGTCTGAAGTTGAAAATGCAAAAGATTTAAGTCAATTAGACAATGTTAGGGTTAAATATCTTGGTAAAAAAGGTCTAGTTACTGATCTTATGTCCCATATAAAAGAACTGGCAATAGAGGAAAAAAAGATTTTTGGACAAAAAATCAATGCTTTAAAAAACATGATTGAAAACAAAATTGAACAGACAAAACAAAAACTCGAAAAAGAAAACATAGAAAAAAAATTGAAAAGTGAAAAGAAAATAGACATCACTCTTCCAGTTTCTATTGAGTCAGGCTCTCTTCATCCAAGAACAATTTTACAAAAAGAAATTGAAGATATTTTTGTTGGAATGGGCTTCACAGTGGAAGATGGTTATGAGGTTGAAACAGAATATAATAACTTTGATGCTGTTAATGTTCCAAAAAATCATCCTGCAAGAGACATGCAAGACACTTTTTGGCTTTCAAACAACCAAGTTTTAAAAACCCAAACCTCTGCCGCACAAAACAGAATATTAAGAAAATATAATGGTCCTCTTAAAGCAATATTTCCAGGAAGATGTTTTAGAAATGAAGCTGTTGATCATTCACATGAAAACACATTTTTTCAAATTGAAGGTTTGCTTGTCGATGAAGAAGTATCAGTTGGAAATTTAATTTTCTTTATGAAAAAAATGCTTTCAGAATTATTTAAAAAAGATATAAACATTCGTTTGAGGCCAGGCTTCTTCCCTTTTGTGGAACCCGGATTTGAAATGGATGCTCAATGTACTTTTTGTGAAGGAAAAGGCTGTCAGGTTTGTAAACATTCTGGTTGGTTAGAACTTTGCCCTTGCGGAATGATTCATCCACAAGTGTTGAAACTTGCAGGAATAGATAGTGAAAAATATTGTGGCTTTGCATTTGGCCTTGGATTTGACCGTCTTGTAATGCTTCAATATGGTTTAGATGATATCAGAATGCTAAATAGTGGAAATCTTAGATTTTTAAAACAATTTAAAACAAAATTTTAAAATTATAATAGAAATAACAAGGAGTTAATAATGTATATTTCACTTAATTGGATAAAAGAATATGTAAACTTAGATGGAATTGATGAGGATGAACTTATAAAAAGATTTTTACTTTCTACTGCAGAAATAGAAGATGTAATATATAAGGGGCAAGATGTTCAAGGAGTTATTTTTGCTAAAATTACAAGTGTTGAATCCCACCCTAATTCACAAAAACTTCATATTTTAAATGTTTTTGACGGAAAAGAAAATGTTCAAGTTGTTTGTGGAGCACCTAATGTTAGAGTCGGAATGATAACGGCTTTCGCTCCTATCAAAAGCACTGTTGGCGGTCATAAAATATCAAAAGCAAAACTTGCTGGAGTTGAAAGTTTTGGAATGTGCTGCAGTGAAAATGAACTTGGAATTGGAAGTGACGATAATGGAATAATGGACATCAAAGAAGATGTTAAATTAGGGGCATCCTTAAAGGAATATTATCCTATTGATGACACTATTATTGAAATTGATAATAAATCACTTACAAATCGTCCAGACCTTTGGGGACATTATGGCATTGCTCGTGAATTTTCCACCATTTTTAAAAGAAAATTAAAACCAATCAGTGTTTTTGAAACTGAAAAATATAAAAATTTAAATAAATTAAATATTAAAATAGAAGATGAAGGTTGTTTGAGATACAGTGCAATTTCAGTCAAAAACATATTTTCTCATAATAGTCCACAATGGCTTAAGATTAGACTCTGCTACACTGGAATGAGAGATATAAATTTGCTTGCTGATTTAACAAACTATCTAATGCTTGAATTAGGGCAACCTATGCATGCGTTTGATAACGAAAAAGTAAAAGGAATTGTGGTAAAAAAAGCATCTGACAATTTAACTATGCTTACACTAGAAGGTGAACAACACAAATTGTCTAAAGATGCCTTGGTTATTTGTGACAGTCAAGAAAATCCAGTCGCAATTGCAGGAATTAAAGGTGGACTTTTAAGCAGTATAAGTGAAAATACTACATCTCTTTTGTTGGAAAGCGCATGCTTTGACCCCACCTGCATCAGAAAAACAAGTGCGAATATAGGACTTAAAACAGATGCTTCAATAAGATATGAAAAATCGCTTGACCCAGAAATGACAACACTTGCAATTAAAAGGTTATTAAAACTTTTGAATGACATAGAACCAAATATGGAAATAACCTCAGCATTAACCGATGTTTATAAAAAACAATATAGTAAAAACACAATAAAATTTAACCGTCAATTTTTGCAAAAAAGAATTGGCGTTGAACTTGAAAATAATAAAATTGAAGAGATTTTAAAATATTTAGGATTTGAAATCACAATTAAAGGAGATGAATTTACTGTTATTCCCCCCTCCTTTCGTGCAACTAAAGATATTTCGATAAAAGAAGATATTGTTGAAGAAATTGCAAGAATGTATGGCTATGATAACATTCCTTCAATGTCACTTTTGGGAGAAATCAAGCCAACTTCAATAGATTATGTTCACGACAAAGAATATAAAACAAAATTTATTCTTTCACAAAAATATAATTTAAATGAAGTGCACTCCTATATTTGGAACTATAAAGATTTTAATGAAGAATATGGCATTAATTCACCTTCTTATCTATCACTTTTAGACACAACAAACAGTGGTCAAAGTGGAATAAGAAGTGAACTTGCACCAACACTTTTAAAAATGTTTTTTGAAAACAAAAATAATTTTAACAACATTTCAATTTATGAAATTGGAAGAGCTATTATTGGAATAGATGAAAATAATTTAGGTATAGAAAAACGAAAACTTGCAATAGTTTTAGCATCACAAGAAAAAAGCAAAAAAGATTTATATTTTTCATTGAAGAAGATGCTTCTTGATGTTTGTCAAACAATTTTAAATGTTAAAGTTGATTTTGTAGAAAACAAAAGTCAAAATTATCTTAACCCAATAAACAGTTGTGAAATTATTAGTGGCAACAAAATATTAGGCAAAATGGGAATTTTGCATCCTATGATTACAAGCAAACTTGACAAACGATTTAATGTGGCTGTTTTAGAAGTTGATTTTGACATGCTTTGTAATGGCGAAAACCTTGAAAGCAAACTGGAAAAGATAACAAAATATCAAACTGTTTCATTAGATTTTAACTTTAATGTTCCACATTCAAAAAGTTATGCTGAAATAGAAATTCTATTAAATAATTTTAACTCGAAACTAAAATGTAATTACTCCCTTTCTGATATTTATATCGATGAAAAAAATGACAAACAATATTGGACTTTTAATTTTAATATTTACTCACTTGATAGAACTCTCACAAGCGAGGATATTGATAAATTTTCTTCAAAATTAACAAGCTATATGTCAGAAAATGGTATTGAATTGAAAAAATGAACTATGTTAGCTTTAAAATAGAAAAAGAATATCCAAGCATCTTAAATTTTTTGAAAGAACAAAATCTTTCAAAAAATTTTATTATTGCACTTAAAAAAAATACAGCTGCAATTTTAGTTAATTCTTACCCTAAAAAATTAATCTCACCTCTTTTAAAAGGCGATGTTTTAGAAATAGAAAAAGAGCCAGTTTCAAAAAGAAGCAATATAAAAAACACAGATTTACCTTTAGAAATTGTTTATGAAGATATAGACCTATTAGCCGTAAACAAGCCAGCAAACATTGTCACAATTCCTTCAAAACTTCACAATGAAATAAGTTTGGCAGGCATGGTTTTAAATTATTATAAAAATTTACCTTTCACTTTTAGACCAATCAATCGTTTAGATAAAGAAGCCAGCGGTCTAGTGTTAATTGCAAAAAACCAATTCATATGTGAAAAATTGTTTAACTGCATAAGCGAAAAAAACTATTTTGCAATTGTTTGTGGGCAAATAACCAAACTAAAAACTATTAAAAAAAACATTTTAACCTTGCAAGACGAAAACAAAACTAATATTCGAAAAAGAGTTGTTGACTTAAATGGCAAGTCTGCAACAACACATGTTGAACCAATTAAAATTTTTAACGATTATACCTTGTGTAAAATAAAAATTGAAAATGGCAGAACACATCAAATAAGAGTCCATCTTTCCTCAATTTCTCATCCACTTTTAGGTGATTCTTTATATGGTCAAAGTTCAAATTTAATTTCAAGAACTGCATTACATTTATACGAAATTACTTTAATTCATCCAATATCAAATCATGCTATTAATTTAATTGCTCCTTTCCCAAACGACATTTTAAGCTTAATTAATTGATTTTTAAAAAATTTAAAAATACGAACTTAAAGTATAAAAAATTAATATTTAATTTTAATTAAATATTAATTTATTTTTTTTATTAAAATTAATTTTAATTTAAAGCAACTTCATCTAAATAAGTTGCCTCCATGTCAGAAATATGAAATAACATCGCATTTGGAAAGGCATAAAATGCTTGAGAAATAGCATAACTTCCACCCATTACTCTTTGGTCAAAGCCACCCATGTGCCAATTTATTATCATTGCTTCTTCTCTTGTCAGTTTCATAAAACCACTAATTATATAAACCGACTTCTCGCCATGTCCATATGGCAACTTGTCTTCTATTGTATAATATGGTTTTTGAACCCATACGCCATCAACTTTCACATTTCTATAATCTTCTTTATAATAGTCAACTTTGCAAACATCATGTAAAAGAGCGCAAATAGCTATTGTTTCAAGAGAAATTTTTTCTTCAAATTTCTCTCCATATTCTTTTTTTACATTGTTTAAAAATCTTTTATAAACATTTAATGAATGAAAAACAAGACCTCCAGCAAAGTTTGAATGAAACTTAGAACTCGCTGGCGCAGTAAAAAAGTCTGACTTTAAAAGCCATTCTAAAAGATTATTCGCACCCTCCCTTTTCACATTCTCACTAAAAATTTTAATAAATTCATCTTGATAATTCATGCTTTATCCTTTGTTTTAACTTTTTTCTTTTTCTATAATTTCCTTTAATTTTTCTTCTAAATTTTTAAGTTCAATTAAAGATGCTTCTTGTTCCCCTCTAATTTTAATCTCTACTTTATCTTCCTTCAAAGTTCTAGGACTAATAACAACTCTAATTGGGATGCCCATTAACTCACTATCCGTGAGTTTAATTCCAGCGGACGCATTTCTATCATCATATAAAACCTCAAAGCCATCAGCTAACAATTTTTCATATAAAGCATCAGCTTGTTTTTTAATATTTTCATCATCAACTCTAAGTGGACATAAATAGACTTGCCAAGGAGCAATTGAAATCGGCCATTTTAGCCCCAAGTCGTCACTACTTTCTTCGGCAACGCAAGCAATTGCTCTGCCAATACCAATTCCGTAACAACCCATAATAGGATAAAATAGTTCACCATTTTTATTGTGGATTGTCATATTCATAGATTTAGTATATTTTGTATCTAATTGAAAGATTTGCCCCACTTCAACACCTTTTGAAATGATGACATGTCCTTCTTTACAATTTGGACAAATTTGTCCATCTTCAACTTTGGCTATATCATTAAACTCAACATCAAAATCACGACCAAAAGTAAAGCCCTTAAAATGGTAACCATTTTTATTTGCACCAACAACAAAACATCCATCTTTAAGAGATGCATCATAAAATGTCAAAACATTTTCAGAAAAAACTTTAGGTCCTATATTGCCAGCGATGAGTTCACACCCCTCTTCAATTTCTACTGGAACAATTTCATCTTTTGCCAAATTTCTTAGTTTAGTTTCATTTACTTGCAAGTCTCCTCTAATAAAAGCAACAACATATTTTTTTAAGTTAACAGCATAGTAACAAACCGCTTTACATGTTTGCTTACTTTTAATATTTAATTGTTCACAAACCTCTTCAATGGAATGTTTTTCGCCAGTATAAACCTCACTAAGCTCTTGAGTTTCAATTTCATTTTTTGGAATAATAGCAGTTGCCACCTCATTATTTGCCCTATAACCACACTTATCACAAATAACTATACTGTCTTCTCCAATAGGGTTTAAAAGCATAAATTCGTGATTAATACTTCCTCCCATCATTCCGCTATCAGACTTGACAGAAACAACATTTTTCATACCTATTCTTTTAAAAATTCGTTCATAAACATCGTGCATTTTATTATAATAATCTTGCAAATCTTCATAGCTATTATGAAAAGAATAAGCATCTTTCATGGTGAATTCACGAGTTCTAATAAGCCCAGCTCTTGCCCTTGCCTCATCACGAAGTTTAGTTTGAATTTGATATATCATAAAAGGAAGTTGGTCATAACTTTTAACGGTATTCTTTGCAATATGAATTGCTGCTTCTTCATGAGTCATGCCCAATACCATATCATGTCCAGTTCTGTCTTTTAATCTAAACATTTCTTGACCAATAGATGTATATCTCCCACTTTCTTCCCAAAGTTCTTTTGGCATCATAACAGGGAATAAAACTTCCTGACCATCAACTTTGTTCAATTCCTCTCTTATAATTTTTTCAATTTTTCTTTGCACTCTAACTGCAGGAGGTAAAAGAGAAAAAATTCCATTACACATTTGTTTAATATATCCAGCTCTTAATAAATATTCATGGCTTCTTGCCATTGACTTAGTTGGTTTGCTTTCAATTCTTTCGCCAAGCAATTTTGAAATTTTCATGTTTATTCTTCCTCCGCATTAATAGTTTCCAATTTAATTTTAGCTTCTGTTAGTTTTTTATTAGATTCATTTATTAGAAACTTGGCTCGTTCATAAAGTTCCAAGCCTTTTGATAAAGTAATTTCACCTGATTCTAATTTTTCAATGATATTTTCCAACTCTTCATTTATTTCTTCAAATTCCATAATAACTCCTGTTAAAGTTTTTTAGCTTCAGTTTTTCCGTCTTTGAAATATAAATCAAACTTTGCGTCATCAAGTTGACTTAAAAATTTTATGTTTTTTCCATTTTGCTCAACTTTTGCGTAGCCTAAAGACAAAATTTGCATTGGATTCAACTTTTGAATTTTTAATTCATTATAAGATGCACGATGTTGTTTTTGCAAGAGAAAACTTGAGAAAATGGAAACTAATTTTTGATTAAAAAATATATTCTTATTTTTTTGAACATTATATCTGCTCATTAAAAAAGCTTTAGCATTATTAATTTTGTATTCATTTTCTTTAAATTGAGCCAAAATAATGTTCAAAAGAGCTTTTGAAAGTTTAAAGAAACTTTTATTTGCAAAATCTCTAACTTCAAAAATATTTTTAGAAACCAATTCACCTGCGACAGAAGGTGTCGATGCCCTTATATCTGCCACAAAGTCTATAATAGTAAAATCTGTTTCATGTCCCACTGCGGAAATTAATGGCTTGTTAAGATTAAAACCCGCTCTTGCAACTTTTTCAGTATTAAAGCAAGATAAATCTTCTTGAGAGCCACCACCTCTTGCCACTATTACAACATCTACATCTGTGTTATTAAAATATAAAATTCCTTTTGCAATTTGAGTGTCTGCACCCTCACCTTGAACTTTCACCGGATATAAAACTAAATTAAGAAAGGGATTTCTTCTAGAACAAACCTGCATAATATCATGTAAAACAGCTCCAGTGTTTGAGGTTACAATTCCTATTTTTTTAATTTTCGCAGGCAAATTTTTTTTAATTTTAGAATCGAACAAACCCTCATTTTCAAGCTTTTGCTTCAACTTTATTAAATTTTCATAAAGAGAGCCAACACCTTTTTTTTCAATTTTAAAAACATTAAAACTAAGTTTTCCACCCTTAACATAATAGTTTGGTGAACCAGTAACTATAACTGAATCCCCATCTTTCAAAGATTGAAAACCAACACCAAACATAACGCAAGAAATACAAGAATTTTCATCTTTTAAATTAAAGTAGGCATTGTCACGCACAACTTGCCAACCACTAATTTCACCAAAAATACTGACACCATGTAACATGACCTCAGCATCGAAAATATTTTTTATAAATGTTCCATATTGTGAAACAGTTAACACTTGTTCAAACATAAATTTCCTAGAAAAAATAAAACAAATTAACTTAAAATTGAAGCCAAAATTCCATTAATAAACTTCGGGCTTTTTTCAGTTGAATATAACTTGGCAAGTTCTATTACCTCATCTATAACTATGGCTTTGGCTGTTGATAAAAATTTAACTTCTGTTAAAGCAAGTATAATTAAGGCTAAATCTATTTTATAAATTCTGTTATATTCATAGCCTTGCAATTTTTTTTCTATTTCAGCTTTTATTTCATTCTTATTTTGCAAATATTTATTAATAATGTTTTTTGAAAAAACAAAATCATCGTCATTCAGTCCATCTTCTTTTACATATTTATCAATTTCATCTTCTGCAACATCGAAAAATAGAGATTGATAAATTATTTTAAAAGCACTTTCTCTTGCATTTCTTCTCATTTTTGTTCTTCACCAAATTTTTTTTCTTCATTAAAATCAACACCCAAAACATGAACATTTACTTTTGCTGTTTTCATATTGACCATTGATGCTATATTGTTTTTTACATTTTCTTGAACTCTAAACGCAACATCTGGAACACTAAAACCATTTTCAATTGTCAAACTAATGTCAACTACTAAAAGTCCGTTGGGATTAAAATGAACTTGAATCCCTGGAAATTTTGTCTTTTTAAAAAAATTTTTAAACTTAGAAGAAAAACTATCTTTAAGCATTGAAACACCGTTAATTTCTTCAGTCGCCAAAGAAATTATTGAAAGCAAAATTTTTTTATCACAAGAAAGTTTCCCTTTATACGAAAGTTCGTTTTCATTTTTTGTCATTTTTACCTCTATAAAATCAGATTATTATATCACGAATGGTTTAAAAATCAAAATAAAAAAATAATTAATCAATAAAAATCTTTGTTGAAATATAAATAAAAAAGCTTAAATAATTTTAGTTGCATTACTTATGAAAATAATCAATAAACATTTTTAGATAAAATTATAAAAGTTGATCAAAATAAAACTTCTTCAAAAATAGAAAATATTATTTTTTAAGCCACATATATCCAATAAAACTCTCTTAAAAATGGTTGACCTTCATTTATTGAAGCTTCAATTTGCCAAATGCTATCATCAAAAATAAGTTCTTTCGAAGAGTTAAATGGAGAGGAATAGAAGCATTTTAAGTCATATTTTCTTGTTTGAGAAGAACCTCCGCCTTTAAAATCTTCTACAACATACCATATATTTGCATCATTAAATACCACCAATTGAATACCATAAACATTGCTTGAAGAGGCGCTTGTGAATGCACTTCCAAACATGTCAGCTCCATAATTAACTGGAGGAACTATTTCATTTAAGCCATTAGTATTTGTCCCACGACCGTTACTAGTTCCAAGTCCTCTAGTATGTCCATTATAGCCAAGGGAAAAATAGCAATTTTGATATTGTAAACCATTATGATAATCTCTACCACCAAAGTTTCCAACATAAGAAGAAGTTGCAGCAGTGATTATTCCAAAAGTATGAACATTAGTAATTTTGTTTTTTGCTCCGGTCATCTCTTTCCAGTAGCCGAATACTCCACCTACATTACTATTGCCACTTACATCCCCACGATTAAAGCAATTTGTAAAATATTGCAAGGTTTGTCTTGCTGACATATAGCCAACTAATCCACCAACAAAATCACCCTTCCAAGCAGAAATGTCAGCATCATTATAATTGTTTTCAAAGCATGAAATACTTTTCAAATTTCCTACTATTCCACCAACATAATGACTTTGCGATGTTATTTTACCTGTGTTAAAACAAGATGAAATTTCGCCTTGAGTTTCATAATCTCCACTAGCCGATTGAAATTCTGCAAAAGAATAGATATAGCCAGCAATGCCTCCAATATTGTTTCCAGTAGAGGTTATCTCCCCACTATTTCCACAATTTATTATTTCGATATAATTTCCTCTATTGTCATCACCAAAGCCCAAAATTCCACCAACAGAATTTCCACCTTTAATTTTAGAATAATTGAAGCAATTATAAATATATAATGCATAAGCATACTGCCCAACTATTCCACCAGTTCTATCACCGCCTTCAATATCTCCACAATTATAACAATTTCTAATTTCACCATTGTTTAAATAATAAACAATTCCACCAATAGAATTTGATGAATTTAATTTTCCTCTATTGTAACAATTAGTAATATTTGTAATCATTTCAATTGAGGAACCGCCTACAGTATCTATAACATGATATCCCTCCAAAGAACCAACTATACCAGAGCAATTGGTCAAATTTGCAATATTATAACATTTATTAACGGAACAAAATTCTGAATAGCCAACTATTCCCCCACCGTATCCGTTAGTAGCCTTCAATTCCCCTTTATTGTAACAAAGTTGTACAACTCTACTAAAATCTGATTTATCCGCTTCTTTATTATATGAAATATAACCGCAAATTCCACCTACAATAGAATCTGCAGTAATATTGCCTGCATTATTGCAATTTGAAATTTGTCCAGAATAAGATTTTCCGCAAATTCCGCCTACATTTTTACTGCCAATAATTGTTCCAACAAAAGAGATTTGGCTTAGAGAAGCATTATTTTCACCAATAACACCACCTACATTATTTTTACCCAAAGCTTTAATTTCCATGTCAACATAACAACTTGAAATTTCACCACCTGTTGTTTTTCCTACAATGCCTCCAATATTATTACATTCTACATTCTCTATTTTTGAATTTAAAATTATAACATTTTTTATGGTTCCACTAGAATAGGCAAAAAGACCGCAAGCATTGTCATTTGCGATGATATTAAGTCCAGTTATTCTTTGTCCACCACCATCAAAGTTTCCAGCAAAAGGTTGAGAACTTGTTCCAATTGCTGGCCACAGCATATCTTGTCCATCATGTTCACTTAAATCAATTGGCGAAATAAGTTTAAAATGACTGTTTCCATATGTTGCATAATCCGTACGAATTAAATAATTCATTCTTGCCAATTGTTCTGGAGTTGAAATTTCATAAGGAGAACTGGCAGTCCCATTACCACCAGCGAATTCATTAGAATAAACTTTTATTCCCCATTGTTCAGCATTAATTTCTTGTCCACTAGCCAAAATAAAAAATAGATATGAACACAAAAAAATAAATCCAAGAGTTAATACAAGAAGGATATTGTTTTTTCTTTTGTTTTCCATAATTCCTCCTTTATAATAAAAATAATTATTCATATTTTCTCTCTTTTATTTTTACTATTATATATATTACTATAATTTAATATAACTGTCAAATGCTGTAGTTAAAAAAACGAAAATTGATTTAATTACATCAATTTTCGTTATTTTTCTAATTTAAGTTTTCATTTTAACAAGCATACTAACTTTCAGAATATTTTATTTTTAAGACAAATGAATTAATTTATTTTTGATTTAAAATAATTAACAGCATAATACCAAAAACAAAGAAGCAAGATTATTATTCAACAGGAATAATTTTAATGTAATCTATGCTTTTGCCAGTTTGTTCTTGAACCACGGATACAATTTGGGCAACTTCACTTGAAGTAAGTTCTGCACTTTTTACAATGACATTGATGTAAGAAGCGGAGTTTGTTACAATAACATCGGCAAAACCCTTTGCTTTAATAAGTCCTTCCATAACAAGTTCGCTTTCCATTTGGGTAATAATTTCTAACTTCTTGCTTTCTGCATTGGCAATGGCATCTGCGCTTGAACTTTCACTCTTTATTATTGCGTCGTAGTATAAAAGTTCTTGATCTCTTGTTGTTTGCCTGTCCCCTCTATAACCATCAAAATAGCTTATGTTGCTACCAGTTTGTGTGCTGGCATCAACCACACGATTGTTTAATGCAATGTTAAGATAACCTGTCACACCTAATAAAGCAACCATGGCAACTAAAATTATTATTTTTGTTCTTTTTTTCATAAAAACTCCTTTTATTTATTTCCAACTAATATTTCAATATTAGTAGTTGGCAAATTTAAAACTGTTTCAACCGCTCTTAAAATTTGAAGTCTTACAGCCACATCACTAGCACCACTGGCAACAACAACCACCCCTGCCATTGTCTGCTTTTCATCCAGATAATTAATCATAACACTAACTTTTCCAACACCCTCTAAATCTTCTAATATTCCACATAACCTAATTTCTAGTTCTGTTTGTCCACCTTTTGTACTAGTCGATTTAGTTGAACCAATAGAGGAAAGATAAATTAGCAAGATTATTATAGCGAAGATAACAGCAATTATAATTTCAATATGTTTAATATTTTTTAGTTTTTGAAACAGTGGAATTTTGTCAAACCATTTTTTATTTTCATTCATTAAATTCAATTTTCTCCTTTTCTAACAAAACATATTTCTGAATTGTTTCAATTACTGTTTTCTCTATATCTATATGCTGATTTTTATCGTTAATAACTAGATTTGTTAAATCGACAAAAATTTTCTCAATTTGCATTTCATCAGAAAATATATCTCCATAAATACTAACTTCTACGCCATCAAGATTATTTTCTTTTAAATCGCTTTCAATTTCTTTTTTTAATAATGTCAATTTATTTTGATTTTGTTGATAAATAAAATCTTCTTGCAATTTTATTTCTTCTTTTTGAAATATCTCATTAAAATTAATTTCAGCTTTTAACAACTTTGGCAATGGCGCAATAATCACTAAAATCATCACAAAAGCAAAAATACCTTTAATATATTTTTCGGTTTGACCTTTTGGCAACAATATATCTACCACAACAGAAAGAACACTTACACCAGCAATGGACAAGAGCCAGGCTGAAATTCCATTCATAAACTCTCCTTAAATAAAATTTGCACTACACATAATTAATGCTGTTATAATTAAAAACATGAATGCAACGCCTATTAAAATAACTAAAAGCATAGTAAGCGATTTTGAAACAGAGAATAAAAATGTTGATATCCTACCATCTGATAATGGTTCCAAAATTGATGCAGTGAGTTTTAAAAGCAAACTAAATATAACTAAAGTTAAAATTGGCGAAAGCACACTAACAAATACAAGCAAAAGTCCGCATGCCCCTATTGCATTTTTTATAAGTACAGAACTTGCAACGATGACATTAAAACCATCTGCCAAATATCCTCCAAGAATTGGAACATAACTTTTTAAAGCAAACTTTGCCGTTTTAACAGAAATCCCATCATAAGAACCTGCTGTAATGCCTTGTATAGACATAAAAGCTATAAATATAGTAAACATAACGCCCACAAGCCATTTAAAACAAGAATTTAAAAAACTATTAAATTTTTCCAGTTTGACAGTAGATGTCAAATTAGAAATAACCGCAAAGACAAAGGAAAAGATAAAAATTGGAACTAGCACTAAATTGAAGATTTGCATGATACTACCCGACAAAAGCGCAATTGCTGGTTGATAAACACTAACTGAAACAGTACCACCTATGGCAGTCATTAAGGTTAATAGTATAGGAAAAATAATATCAATTTCTGCTTTCATTGTTTCAAGCGTTGAACGACAAAGTGTTAACATTTGCATAACAGCAGAAGAAATTAAAACTAATATCAAAGCATAACAAACAAAATGAATTACATCTCCCAAACTTTTGTCTTTCCCACTTCGTAAATTCCCTAGCATGCTAGATAAAATTCCAATTGCTAAAATGGTTGCAACAAGAGGTAAAAAATCCAATATTTGTTTTAAAACCAAATTTATAGTGGCGCTAATTACAGTATTTCCAAGCTCTTTAAATTCGCCATTTATAATCATTTTTATTTTATCGGTAAAAGAAGATTCTCCAAATATTTTAAGTTGTTCTTCATCAAGCCCAGCCAAAAGCTCTTCCAAATTTGAAAAATCTAAATCACTAAGCTGGTTATCTACCTCGGTGGAAACATCTTCTAAAACCTCTTCTTCTGTTTTACTTGCCCCCATCCCAAAAAACAAAAAAGAAAAACAAAGAAAAATTAAAACACAAATTAAATATTTTTTTTTCATGGCAATAGCCCCGCAATTATTTCTATAATAGTCTTGATGATTGGAATCGACATTGAAAAGATGATTATTTTACCTGCTAATAAAATTTTATCAGAAAGCGAACTTTGTCCACTATCATTGCAAATATTTGCGCTGAATTCGGTTATGTAACCAACACCTATAATTTTTAAAATTAAATTAAATAATTTTGCATTGAGCCCTGTTTTTTCTACTACAAAGTTAAAAACACCTAAAATTTCAGTTAAATAATTAACACACAAAAAAAGAATGACAATTCCACCACAAATACTAACAAAAATTGCTATTTCTGGCTTTATTTGTTTAACTAGCAAAGCTGCAATACATGTGATTAAGGCAACGCCTGCGATTTTTATTATTTCCATGATGCCTCGTTATAAATTAAACATAGTTTTGACAGTTTCAAAAAGTGATGAAATCATATCAAGCACCATCATAAGAGCAACAACTAAACCTGCTAGTGTCGTCAACATTGCAATCTCATCTTTTCCTGTATGCTTCAAAATTTGTCCTACAACTGCTGTTAAAATTCCCACTGCTGCAATTTTAATAATAATATCAACTCCCATTTTTAGCTCCTTAAATAAAAATCAATCCCAAAAGTGCTCCCACCATTATCGCTAATTTTAAAAGTATTGGAGAATATTTTTTTTCTTCACTACTGCATACTTGCAATGAATTTAAAAATTTTTCTTTGAATTGTGAAAGTTGAAGACTTTGAAGTTCAACATCAAATTTTCCCAAACTTCTAAAAAATGAAAAAATTAAAAATTTTTCATCATCTTTCAAAAGTTTTACTCCTTCAAATAACTTTTCGCATTCAAGTTCTCGGGTCTCTAAAACAGCTATGAAATTATTTATTATTTTTTTTAGAGCTCTACTATTAATTTTTTGTGATTTTAAAATTTGCGCTATCTTTTCTCGAGAAAAATTTATATCTAAATTTACATTTTCTATTAAAGAAATAAATTCTTCAAAAAAAATTCTACGATTTTTATAATAAGATGAAAGCCCATAGCCCACATAACCACAAAGAAAAACTAAAAACAAAATTAAAAATAATTTCATTGGCTAGCTCCAAGAAGCGATTCTCGTCAAATTTTCATTATAAACACCCTCTAATGTTCCTGGTCCTTGTCTTGAAGAAAGTACCACGAAGCGAGAAAAGCATTTAGAATTTAGCAACTCTTTAAACTCGTTTTTTGCTCGCAGTTCTGTAACCGAAGAGGCATGCACGGTCGCCATTATGTTCACACCACAATTAAATGCATTTTTTATTGCATTTAAGTCATCTTCCCCTCCCAGCTCATCTGCGACAATTAAATTTGGTGCCATGGTTCTTATGCCTTGTATGAAACCAAGTTTTTTTGTTGAATAGCTTAAAACATCACAAAATTTTCCTAAATTCATTTGACCGCCACCAAAAATTTCTCCTCGTTCATCTAAAACCAAAACATTCAAGCAAAAATTATTCTCAGATAATTGAAATACAAAATCTCGAATAAAGGTTGTTTTCCCACAAGAAGGAGGAGATATAACTAAGGTGTTTTTTACTCCAAACTCATCAACAATTGCGCTAAAAGCTGAAAGTGAGCAATTTTTTATTTCATGAGGAATTCTTATATTTAAACTAGTGTAATTAGATATTGTTTTTATTTCATCTTTTTCAATAACGACATCTCCACAAATACCTATTCTAATGCCGCCTTCCACAACAATAAATCCTCTTTTAATTTGCTCATTAACTGAATATATAGAACAACCACTTGCTCTAAAAACCACATCTTCTATATCTTCTTTTTTGCATATAATAGCCTTACTAATGTTTGAAGTTAGTCCTTTTTCGCCAAGATAATAGGGTTGTCCATTTAAAAAAACTGTAACTGGTTGATTACTTCTAAGGCGCAATTCGTTTAATCTTGAAAAATCTATTTTCTTATCAATAACATTAAAAATATTTAGTGGCAAAATTTTTCCAAGCATTAATCACCTCCAATTGGGAATATATAAAAAATTACCTTGGCGTTTTTCTCGCTCAAGGTAAAATATTTGCAAAAAAGATAAAAAATTCAGTTTAGACAAATTGTGTCATATTATTTCAGTTTTTTTCAAAACATTAGTTCCAATGATGTCCAATTTGTTTCATGTTTTCAAAAAGCTCATTAGATTTTATCTCATCCATTGTGTAAATCTCTGTTTCAAACAAAACTTCATCACAAAGCTTTATAGTTAATTTACCTACAACTTGTTCTTTTTCTAATGGTGCAATTAAATTTTCGTCTATTTCATAATCATAAGAAATTTTTAAACTTTCTTCCTTAGTTAATGGATAGTAAAAACCTTGTTTCGTCCATAATTTAACCTCATTCTCTTTTCCTTTTAAAACAGGAGCCTTTCTATAAAACAAATAGGGTTCAAGCACTTCAATATAGTTGTATTCCTCAAAAGCCTTTTCCATAAGCATTGCACATTCTTCAAACATAGGTCCACAATTGAGCACAACACTTATAACAGACAAATCCCCTCTTTTGCTAGATGCAACAAAGCATCTGCCTGCCATATCGGTAAATCCTGTTTTAACTCCGGTACATCCCTCAAATGAAGTCAGTAATTTATTTTTATTTTTCAAAAATCTAAGCTCTCCCTGCTCGCCGCCTGCACCCTTGACCGATTTTGACTTTGTCCCAATAATTTCAACAAACTCAGGATTCTTTAATGCCTCAGCAGTGATAATAGCCAAATCATAAGCGCTTGTGTAGTGGTCTTTGGCATCAAGACCATGAGGATTGACAAAATTTGTATTAACCAAATTTAATTCTTTTGCCTTTTTATTCATAAGTGCAACAAAATCTTCTATTGAACCACTAATCCTATAAGCTATAGCGCATGAAGCATCGTTGCCAGAAGGCAAAATTAAGCCATATAGCAAATCTCTTAGGCATAATTTTTCACCTTTTCTCAAATACATACTTGTTCCCTCGATTCCAACAGCTCTTGGGTCTATCTCAAATTCTTCATCAAGATTTGAACCGCTTTCTAATGCACATAAAGCGGTCATAATTTTTGTTGTACTTGCCATTGGCAAACGCTCATCTTTGTTTTTTTCATAAAGCACTCGTTTAGTGTTTGCTTCAATAGTTACCATTGCTTTTGCAGATGTGTTTTTTACTATCGATTGAGATGGTGAATATGCTCCAGCAATAAAAAGAAAACAAAATAGGATAAAAAGATAAAAACATTTAAATTTCATCACATTCTCCTTTATTATTTGAAACTTTATTTATAAGCGCATTAACAGCATTTAAAAGTGTTTGATAAGCAGACTTATTTTCAATATCAACATATTTCACTTTGCCATCAGTTTCAACTAAAAACCCAACAGGCGAAACACTCATTCCACCTCCACTTCCTCCCGCCATCGGAAAGTGATTTGCAACGCGTCTGTTTGATAAGTCCGAATATTCTCCTCCACCAACAACAAATCCCACTGCTACTTTTGAAATTGGTATTATAACACTGCCACTCGGCGACACAACAGGTTCTCCAACAATTGTGTTTGCATCAACCAAGGTGCGTATTCTTTCAATAGTTCCATCAAGTAACTTTTCAATCGAACTTGTGGTTTCATAGTCTTTTTTCATTTTTTTTAAACCTCCATTTTCTAATAGCTGCAAAAATAAAGCAATAAATCAAATCATAAATTGAAATTGCAAATGCAGTATTTAAAACAAAAAGCAAACTTTTTTTATCATAAACAGGTGCGCAAGAAATTGAGATAGAACAAGTTTGTTTAAAATTTTTTACAAAAGCAAACGCTCCACAAACCAGTTCATTTAAACACGCAGAAAGCATTGCAGTTTCAAAAGCATTATTGGTTCCCAACCTAGAAGCAAAAAACAAATTCCGCACTTTCACTTTATCTTTAAATTGGTTAATCAACTCTTGAACATATACAATTTGCTCTTTTGACACTGAAAGCTCAATCTCTGAAATTTTAGGTTTTTTGTTGCCGCTTGTTATAATAATTGCAAGTTTTGTGAATTTGAAAGTGGCGAATTTGACCTTAAAATTAAATATTTTAAAAGTGAAAACCCCATAATTTTTCATCGCATCAAATGTGAGTCGAAATTTAAAAGTGAATGGTGTCACCAATAAAATTAAAAATAAAAGAACAAAAATCAAACTCCAATGTTGCATATTTTTATTATTAGTAGTTTTTTAAAGAAAATTCAGTTTATTCTAATTTTTCTAAACATCTATTATAATAAACATAAGAAACTTTATCCTCTTTAATAGATTTTAAAATACTAGCGAACAAATTTTTTGCTTTTTCTATTTCATTTTCATCAAATGCTCTAACAGCGCTTTCAAAAACACTTTTTTTCATTAATAACTTTTCTTTTTTTAGTTTGTCGTAAACATCAAGATCTTCAAAAACAAAAAGTGATTCTTGTTTAAATTTTAAATTGCCAATATATCTATAAGACAAATTATAACCAGCTGGAAGCGCATTTAAAGTTCGTTTTGAAAAAATAACAAAAGTTCCAAAATACTTGTTTACCTCATCCATTTTTGATGCTAAATTAACATTATCAGATATAATTGTAAGCGACTTTCTGGCCTCTTCTCCAACCACTCCAAAAATAACTTCACCAGTATTAATCGAAATTCCAACTTTCATATCAGGCAATTTTTTTTGTTTAAAGTTTTTGTCGTCGATTGCTAAAAAAATAGCTCTTGAACATTCTATGGCATGTTCTGGTTTTGAAAAAACAGCCAAAATACCATCGCCTAAATACTTGTCAACAAATCCACCAAATTTTCTTATAATGGGAGAAATTGTATTTAAATATGAATTTATAAAATTAAAATTTTCCTCTAAAGACAAGCTAGAACTAAGAGCAGTAGAATTTCTTATGTCGCAAAACATTGTCGTAACCTCTTTTTGAACTTGGTTTCCTAGTTCCAACTCTAAAATATTGCTTTTCCCAAAAAATTTTAAAAATTGTTTGGGAATAAATTTTTCATATTCAGAATTTGTTTGACGAAGCGCGGTTTCTTTTTGTCTGTAATTTTCATTTATTTTATTAAGAGCAAATTCAATTTCCTTAAATTGTCTGGTGCCACCCACACTTATTCTATCTTTTACCTTTCCATCACTTAATCTATAAACTGCTTTTTCAACTTTTTTTATTGGTCTGCACACCAAATTGAAAATGAAAAATAATATTAAAAGATAAATTAATGTTGTCAATATTAACCACAAATAATTATTGATGTTATTTTGTGAAACTTTGAGCGCCACTCTAATTGCAACCAAGGCTGGTTGATCATAATTGTTAATATTAAATAAAATATATGTCACAGTTGCAAACGCAAGTGTCAAAGGAACGGTTATAAAAAATAGCATAATATTAAAACTTTGTGTTTTTAGAAATTTTATATAAAGAAAAGTGCCAAAAAATAAGCTTGCTAAAAAGAAAAATAATGCCAAATAAGATAAAAAATTGAATTCTAAGCGAAATGAACCATTAGAATAAATCGCTCCCCATAAAAATCTAAAAGTTAAAATACTTGCAAAAGCAAAAATAATAAACAATATTAAAAATATTTTTGTTGAAGTCTTCATACTTGCTATTGTGTTTTAATGAAATAAAAATATTCAAACATGAATAAATTTTAACTTTTCAAGCCAAATTAAAATCAAGGAGAAAATTAATGGATAACTTTCAAAGATTTTTAAATTCAATCTATCAAAACATTTCAACTGCAATTCAATCTATTGAAGATATAACACCAAATGTAAAAAACACAAGTTTGAAAGAGGAACTTGCAACACAAAACTCAAATTATTTGGTTTTACAAAAAGAATGTGAAGCTATTGCAAAAGCCGAAGCTATCGATATTAAAGACAATGATTGGTTTGAAAAAGCAAGATTATTTACAACAATAAAAATGACCACTACTTTTGACAAAACAACTAGAAACATAACCGAAAAACTTCTTATAGGAACAATTATGGGAATAATAACATGTTATAAAGATCAATGCGACTATGAAAGTGTTTCTATAGAACTTATGGAACTAAGTAAAAAACTTTTAAATTTAGAAGAGGAAAATTTTAACAAACTAAAAAAATATCTTTGCGTTAAAGATTAGCCTGTCCAATACTGGTTTTATAAGTTAAAATTAAAACATATAATATTTTCATGAGAAAAAAAATCTTTTTTAAAAAGCATAATAAAAAGATATTCATTTTTCTTTTAATAATCATACTGCTGCTTTGTGGTAGTTTTACCTATCTAAATTATGTTGTAAATCCGATTATAATAGAATCAAGTAGTGCAAAAGTTCGTTCACTTTCACAAGACGCAATTAACACTGCAGTTTTTGAAGTTATAAAAGATTCAACAATATATGACACCCTCATACATATTTTAAGAAATGAAGAGGGCGAAATTATCATGATATCAAGCAATTCTGTTCAAATAAACTCTCTGTCTAGGGATATAATTGAAAATGCACAATTAAAATTAGAAAAAATGGGAGCAAGTGGAGTCAATATTCCAATAGGAACATTTACTGGTATGCCTATTTTTGTTGGTAGAGGTCCTAATGTAAAATTAAAACTATTACCTATTGGTGCAATCAATTGCAATTTCTCTTCAAAATTTATAACTGCCGGAATAAACCAAACAAATCACAGAATTTATATCGAGGTTTCAACAAAAGTAAATGTCATTTTACCAACAGCAAGCGAAATAGTTAACACAAAGACTCAAATCATGATTGCAGAAAACATTATTATAGGAAAAGTTCCCCAAACATATCTTTTTTCAAATGATATAGGCGATATGCTAAACCTTGTACCATGATAAAAAATATAACACTATATTTAGTGTTATATTTTTTCATTATTTTTAACCTTTTTCTTTTTAAATGCTTTTTTTAAATTAACTTTATTTTCCTTTCCCCATAAAAGTCTAGCTATATTTTTCCTATGCATAAACCATGTCATAAAAAATAAAACAAATAAAAGACAAGTAATAGGAATGCATCCAGTATGCTTTGTAGACTCCAAAACCGTTAAAATTGTAATGAATATGAAAGATGCGACAGCACCATAATCAAAAATGCAAAGATATATAAAGGAAATTGCAAAAGCAATTAATGTCCAAATAGGATTAGCCACCGCATAAATTCCCAAGATGCAAGCAACACCCTTACCACCTTTAAATTTATAAATAATAGGAAAATTATGGCCCAAAACACAACTTAAACCACCAACATATAATCCAATTATACTTTGATTTGCCGACATATCTCCGCCAAAAACATAAAAACCAATTAAAGATGACACAGCTCCTTTTATTACGTCCAAAACTAATGTCAAAAGCCCAAATTTAAAGCCAAATGTTCTAAGCATATTCATTGTTCCAGGGTTTCCGCTTCCATGTTGTGTTATATCATTTTTTAAAAATTTTGAAATAATACGCGCAAAATTAATATTGCCTATGAAATAGCCAATTATTACCACTCCAACATATTTTAAAATTTCAACAAACATTACTTCTCCTCTTTACTTTTTAACACAAATTTTATTGGTGTTCCAGTAAAATCAACTGATTTTCTTATAAAATTTTCCAAATATCGTTCATAAGAAAAATGCATAAGACTAACATCATTTACAAAAAGAACAAAAGTTGGAGGATTTGTTTGCGCCTGAGTTATATAGTTTATTTTTAAGCGTTTTCCATTTCTATAAGGAGGTTCATTATTTAAAATGGCATTTGACAAAATTTCATTTAATATACCAGTACTAATTCTTTTGCTTGAGTTCGAGAATGATTCATATGCACTTTTCATAATTTCGCCAAATCTTTGACCCGTTAGCGCAGATACAAAAATTAGATTATAATAACTCATAAAAGAAAGTTTTTCATCCAGCATTTTTTTAAATTTATTTTGAGTATTTTGATTTTTCTCAACTTTATCCCATTTATTTAACACTATCACACTTGGTTTGCCTTGTTCGTGAACAATTCCAGCAATTCTTATATCTTGTTCAGATATTTCTTCAGAAGCATCAAAAACAATTAAAACCACATCTGCTCTTTCAATGGCATCTAATGTCCTTAAAACGCTGTATCCTTCTATACTTTGATTGTCAAAGCTTCTTTGTCTTCTCAATCCAGCAGTATCAATTAGCATGCAATTTTTCTTTTCCCATTTAAATGGAGTGTCAATTGCATCTCTAGTTGTGCCAGCAACATTACTAACAACAACCCTTTCCTCACCTAAAATTTTATTGATTATAGAACTTTTGCCTGCATTAGGTCTTCCCACAACTGCAATTTTTAATAAATCTTGGTCAATCGCTGAAACTTTTTCACCAAAAAAGGATACAATTTTATCAAGCACTTCGCCCAAACCTTTGCTTTGAGCACATGAAATTGGAAATGGTTCACCAAGTCCCAAAGCATAAAATTCATATGTTTTTTCAACTTCAAAATTATCAAGTTTATTTACAACCAAAATTACATTTTTTTTACTTCTTCTTAAAAATGTGGCAACCTCTTGATCATTATGAGTCAATCCTTCCTTACCATCGACAATAAACACAACAACATGAGCATGTTCAACAGCTATTTTGGCTTGCAATAATATATCTTTTTGAAAAACATCTTCGCTGCCATAATCTAAACCACCAGTGTCAACTAGTCTAAAGGAAAAACCTGCCCATTCTGCATTACCATAAATTCTATCCCTAGTAACACCAGGTGTGTCATCAACAATGCTTATGCGCTTTCCACAAATTTTATTAAAAAAAGTACTTTTGCCAACATTTGGTTTCCCAATAATGGCTACAAGCGGAGTTTCCATTTTTACCTCTTAAAATTACATTTTATTGTAGCACATTTTAAACATATTTAAAACAAAAATCATTAAAAATCAATGCTTTGAATTGTTTTTACAAGCCATTGATAAACATTTTTTATAGAATTAAGCTCTACCTTTTCATTTATTGTATGCATATTTAAAATTGTTGCCCCTATTACACATATTTCACAGTTTTTTATATTTTCAGCAAAAATTCCGCCTTCCAAACCCGCATGTATTTCTTTTTCATAAGCATTTTTATTAGTTAGCAAAAGTTTTGATAAAAGCAAATTATTTTTAGATTTTTCAAAGAAAGGTTTACTATCCAAAATATTGATTTTTGAATTTGAAAAATGAACATTTAAATCATTCAAAAATTTTTCTTCTAAACTTTTTTTGTTGGCTCTTAAAGAGAGTTTAATTTTACTATTTTTTAAGTTAATAAAATAAATATTGCATGAGCAAATAACATTTTGGTTATTTTTTTTAATAACGCCATTTTTAAAAGATTTTAGTTTTTTAACAAAATTTGAATCTATTAAATTATTAGTTATTTGATTAAACAATTCATACTTAACACTTTCACTATATCTCTCGTTTTCTTCTTTTATATAATTATCAAAATCTTTAATATCAAATTTCGAATAAGAAAAAATTGCAATCATTTCGTTTGGTAAAACATTGCTCTTTTCATTAATATTTATATCATGTAGATTAAATTCATTTTTTTTAAAATAATTAAAAAACAATGAAATAGGATTAAGTCTACATTTATCAATATCTTCACCAGAATGACCACTTTTAAAATTGTACAGCTTTAAGCAATAGGCATTGCAAGGTTCTATAGTTTTTGAAATACTTTCAAAGTTAATCTCTATCTCTGTCATTGAAGCACTCGAAGTAACAACTTCGTTTTCCACACTCCCATCCAAACTTAAAATATATTTTGCTTTTAGCTTTGAATAATCTAAATTCATAGCCCCTTTCATTGTTGTTTCTTCTGATGAAGTAAAAACTGCTTCGATATTCATTGGAAAGTTTTCATCTAGCAATGACAAAATCATGGCAACACCGATTCCATTATCCGCACCCAAACTTGTGTCAATTGCAGTTAAATAATCTTTTTTACAACAAAGACTTATTCCTTGATTTTCAAAATTAACTTCTGAATCTTTACTCTTAACACAAACCATATCGGTATGCGCTTGAACAATAATTGGGGAAAAATTTGATGTCTTTTTTTTAATTATAACATTGTCAAATTCATCTGCAAAAAATTCCAAACCTTTGTGCTTTGCGAATTCGCATAAATATTTGGCAATATTTTTTTCATTTCCAGAACATCTAGGAATTTTTGCTATTTCATTAAAGTATTTAAGTGTTTTATTCATTTATTTCCCTTTCATTTGAAATTAATTTAACCCAATTAATTATATTTTTAATTCACTGATTTTTATAATACTAAATTTTTCATAAAAAATTGTTCTGCACACATTATTGTTAATCTTTTCCACTAATATTAATTGTTATTCTTATCACTCAATAAAAAATGTTTTTATCCGACAAATTAAAAAAACCCAAAAAAATTTGGGATTTTTATAATATTATTTAATAGTTTTGTTCAAAATTAATTGTTTCGTTTTGGTTAATATTATTGATCGTATCAGAATTTTGTTCTTTGTTATTTTTTTGTTCTTTATAATTTTGAATTTCTTGCAAGAAGTTATTTAAATCATCTTTTATATAATTAAATTCCTTGGTTTTAGAAATATAATCAAAAATTCTATCAGGAACATATTTAAGTATATCATTAATACTTTCACAAAACTCTTCAAAACTTTTATCTTTTTTAGGATTTATAAATGTATAATATGTTTCAACATATTTTCCATCTTTTGTTTCAAATATTGCATATGCATCAAAATATTTTTTGCTATATGTTTCTCTAAAATTGCTATATTCTAAATTAACAAGTCTATCAACCTTCATTCCAGGATAAACAAAATTAAGTAAATTGGTCATACAATCAGGAGTAGTTTCTTGAATAAAAGTAGACACATCCTCAACAAAATAACGTCCATCAAAATTAGGAATTGGAGTTGAATTTTTATTAAAACGAAAAGTTAGGCCATCAGTATATTTAAAAACACAATCATAAAATTGAACAGGACTTAAATCACGAACATAGTCCTTAAGTATCCAACGCTTACTTAAAATTTCATTAATTTTATCTGACATTTCTCCATTTTTGAAATAATCTTTATTGTTTTTAATTTCTTTAAAGCAACTAACTATATCATAATCTTCGATTTTAATATCAAAAAATGCGGGCCTATATAATCCTTTTGTACCTTCAGTTCTCCATGTATTTTCGCCAACTTTTTTATCTATAAAATATTCATTATATAATTCCGCAGTACCAATTAATCTTAGTCTACCGTCAACGATTTCACAAGTATATTTAAGGTCTTTTATTCTATTATAATCTTCTTCTAAAAAATTCATATCTTTATTATAAATTTCGTTATCATAGTTTTGCAATAAATAACTTCCTAAAATCATCCTAATGGTTTCATCAAATTCATTGCTAATGCGATTATAAAAATAGTCATTTTGATTTTCTATGACATAGTTTATTGCACCTTCTGGAGAACGATAATGGTGTTTTCTTACATTACTATCAAAAATTTGTATTTTACCAACATTTCTTGCCGCTTCATTATAAGCTTGTACAAAAATTTTTAAAACATCACCATCTTTATAACCTAGTTTATAAAGTGTGGAACGAAAATCATATATGTTAACTGAGCATTTGTTAGTTGTAGCATAATCTGCTCCATTGAGGTTGTATGCATCTTTATCTATGTTATCATCAACTTTAAGATAGATGCTTTCTCCACTTGCAGACTGAATATTAACTTCATAAAAAGTTGCATTTTCTACCTTATCCCAACTGATTAAATTATTATCAATATCAAACTTTACATTTTGTGGGGCTTGCAATGGAGGATACTTTTCTGATATTTTTTGGTCAATCATATCAGAAATTTTGTCTTTTATATTTTCAACTATATTGTTTTCCCCTTTAGAAATAGACAAACCTGTTGCCGTAATACCAATAACAGAGGCAAAAATTAATATTTTTGCAATAGTTTTTTTTATTGATTTCTTTTTATTTTTTTCTTTAACTTTTTCTTTCATTAACAAACCTCTAGTTTTAGAGTATCATAAAATATAAAATATTACAATAGTTATTTTAATTTTTATAATCAAAAAATTCAACTTCTCTAAATGAAAAAGCGCCGTCAATACCAACAATAATATGATCGAGAAAGTCAATAGACAACTCATCTGCCCATGCTTTAATTTTGGTAGTGCTTAAATCATCTTCCCTAGAAGGCTCACAAGATGCAAAAGGATGATTATGTGCCACTGCAATATGTTTCACCTTAGGATTGAAAACACAAAAATCTTCCAATGCTTCTTTGGTAATAAAAACTTGTGTTTCAATTCCTTCTGCCAATTTCTTTAGTTCAATTAATTCAAAATCATTATTTAACCCAATGATATAAAAAAATTCTTTTTGTTTTAAAATAAGCAAATCAATAAAATAATTGACAATTTTTTGAGTGTTTTCAAGTTTAATTTTATCAAGCGATTTACTGTAAAAATAATATTCTCCAATTTGTTTAAAAAGTGCCAAACTTCTTTTGTTCTCATCATTTAGCAAAGTTATTTTTCTCAAATCTTTAGTTGAAGCTTCTAAAATTTTTTGAAATGAACCAAAAGTGTCTAATAATACATCTGCCAATTCACAATAATCTGTTCTTCTAGGAAAAACATAGCAAAGAGCAACCTTAATTATTTCTGCATCATCATATCTTTCCACTCCATTTTTTATCGCTTTTTGCAAAATTTCTTCTCTTCCAACCAATTCTTTGGAAAGATGTTTCAAATCATAATCAAAAGAAATAGTTTCATCTTTTAAAGCTTCACTCATCATTTAATATTTTATATTATAATTTTTTAAAAATCAACAAAAAATTATGTTATATGATTGGATTTAAAATGCACAGTCATCTTTTTAAGTTTTTCATCATAAGAAGCTAAAATTATATCTTTTAAATCTTTTTTATTTTTATGCCAAGTTTTAAAAATAACCAATCAACATCTTTATTAATATGACTTAAAGAAGAATGTGAAATCTTACCATCAACAACCATATAGATTGGAAGTTTAGATGTATCATAATTTTTTGTAATATCTTTTATAACTGTTGGTTTTTGCGCGCCAATTGGCAATACACTTATTTTCCCTGTTCTAAAAATTGCATATTCAATGTCATTTAAATCAAAATATCCCACTCTCTACATAAACAAATAACATCATTTATATCCAATTTGCTTTTTTTGAGTTGTTTGTAATCTATTTTGCCTTTATATATTATAGTGTTTGGAGTTCCTTTGAAAAATCTTTTAAAAAAAGCTCCTTTTCTTCCAAGAAAAGATATAAGTAAATCCACTATAAAAAAAACTGTAATAGCAATCAAATAATAATAGAAAGCTTTTTCATTTATATCTGTTGCCATTTCTGCAGCTATTGATCCAATCGAAATTCCCAATACATAATCAATGAATTCTAGTTGTGCAATTTGTTTTTTACCTAGAAGTTTTGAAATTACAAAAAGATAAATTACGGAAATAAAAGAAAAGATTAACAATCTCCAAATTTCCGTCATAATACCTCCATTTTTTTTAGTATTAATAATTAAAAAATGTTTATTCAATGCAACAAACTTTTTTAAAAAAAACTTTTATTTGGCATAAAATTGTTGACAGCAACACAATTTTATGATATCTTACTTAAGATTTGTTTTTTATAACAAATATGGGAGGATTGCAGAGTGGCCAAATGCAACGGACTGTAAATCCGTCGACTCCGTCTTCGATGGTTCGAATCCATCTCCTCCCACCATGGTCGGTCTAAATCGAAACCCTCGATTTAGACTTTTATTATTTATTATAAATTTTATATAGTATAAACTTTAGGGATAATAAATAAGTGTTTGTTTATATTTCAATTAATTTCTTTATAAAGCGAATAAATTATTAAAAAAAAACTTATGTTTAAGGCTCGTTATATTCTTTATAAATTTTCGATAAATAAGTTTACATATTAAATTCTATTTTATCATCTTTATTATATGTTTATGTGTTGCAGACAATATTATTTTACCATTCTCTTAATGCTTCAAAATCCTATTGTGATAAAATTTTCACTGTCATTTTTAATTATTTTCCCATGCCCTTGCAACTGAGAAAACTTTTCTTGTGACATATCTTAATTGTATCCATATTTATACTTCTTGATCAACATCAAAAAAAACGTGAATCATGCGAAGCAAGATAAGACTTTCCTGTTGCACATATACATAAATAAACTTTTTTCAAACAAGAATTTTTTCATCTCATAATATTTATAACATTATAACAAAAATACAAAAAACATTAAATTTTCAAAATGGTGTAAGGCAGCATTATACAACAAGAGAATGTCAACACTAACAAAAAATTATAAATTATAATATTATATTTTAATAAATATTTTAGTTTGAGTAAAAGTAAATATAATTTTGAAAAATTAAAATTTTCAGAAAAAATGCTTGACAAATTATTTGTTATATAATATCATGTTTAAGTCTAAATTTGGATAACGGGGTGTAGCGCAGTTGGTAGCGCACGTGGTTTGGGACCATGGGGCCGGGAGTTCGAGTCTCTTCACCCCGACCAAAAATTTAAGACAATCTTAAATTTTGGGCCTTTAGCTCAGTTGGTTAGAGCAACCGGCTCATAACCGGTTGGTCCGGGGTTCGAGTCCCTGAAGGCCCACCAATACAATTATTATTGGGAAAAATGTGACTAAAGTTTTATAGGTTTTTGCAAGTAAGTCATTTAAAAGTATTAAACCAAAACGCAATTAATTTTCTACTTGGTTCGGTAGTTCAGTTGGTTAGAACGCTAGCCTGTCACGCTAGAGGTCGAGGGTTCGACTCCCTTCCGAATCGCCAAATTTTGCCTCGGTAGCTCAGTCGGTAGAGCAAAGGACTGAAAATCCTTGTGTCGGTGGTTCGATTCCGCCCCGAGGCACCAAAAAAACGGTGAAAATTTAATCCCCTTGTTGTCTTTTTTCCGTTTTTTCTGACAAAATGCTGGTGTGGCTCAATGGCAGAGCAGCTGATTTGTAATCAGCAGGTTGTTGGTTCGACTCCAATCACCAGCTCCAAAAGAACTACTAGATTTAGTAGTTTTTTTTATTTATTATAAGTTTTATTTATTATAAGTTTTATTTATTAAAACTAGTATCTTTTATTATTTGTAAGTTAGATAACACTACTCCTTTATTCCAGTGGGAAATATTAAAATTTTGCAAATCAAACAAACAAATGAGTATAGCTTTTGGTTTCAGTTAAGAAAAAAAGGCAAAGCATATACTTTCCCTTAACTTGCCTATTTGTTTAGATTTGAAAAATTTTATAGTTCTAATATCATTAAGATAAAATTACAAATCACCAACATTAATATCTATACTAGCAATAACATTGTTATTGTCAAACAAACTAGTAAACAATCACGATACCAGCAAAAACCTACAATAGGTGGTTACAAAAAAGCTTTTACCTAAAATTGTAAGCAAATAAAAAAATTATTGATAACAAAATGCATCTTTCTAACGTATAATTTAATTAAAGATAAAAATTTATTGACAAGAAAAGTTAATTGTGTTAAATTAAATCAGTAACTTTTTGGCACCATAGCCAAGTGGTAAGGCAGAGGTCTGCAAAACCTTTATGCCCCGGTTCAAATCCGGGTGGTGCCTCCAAAAAATCCAAAAGAAAGCTTTTGGATTTTTTTATATCTATAACATTTAAATTTGCTTTGTTAATTGAATTTTTTCTAATATAAGTCTATTCATTATTTGTCTTTTAAAGTTTACTATTTTTAAATATTATGTTAAACTCTCATAAGGTGAATTATGAATTATTCAGATGTAATAATTATTGGTGGTGGAGCAAGCGGAAGTTTTTGCGCACTTTTCGCCTCAAAAAATCAAAAAATAACGATTATTGATAATCAAAACAAAATTGCAAAAAAAATTTTAGTAACTGGAAATGGAAGATGTAATTTAACAAACAAAACTATTTCTTATGAAAATTACAATCAAAACATTCAACCATATTTAAATAAATTTAATGCAAATCAAACTTTGGATTTTTTTAAAAGTATTGGACTAGAAACTTACTTTGATGAACAAGGTCGGGTTTATCCTTTATCAAACAGCGCAAAAAGTGTACAGGAAGTTTTACAAAATCAAATTGAAAAACGAAATATAGATGTTAAACTTGAAACCGAGGTAACAAATATAACTAAAAATGAAGATAATTTTATTTTAGAAACCACAAAAGGTATATTCTCTTGCAAAAAACTTGTAGTTGCAACAGGCGGAAATAGCATGCTAAAAACATTAAAAAACTTGAATATTAATTATAAAACCTTTTCCCCTAGCCTAGTTTCCTTAAAAACAAAAATTTCTAAAAATTTAGCAAATGTAAAATTGAGTAATGTCAAAGTAACCGCAACAAATACCTTTGGTCAATCTAAAAGCGATTTTGGTGAGGTGCTATTTAAGGAAAGTGGTTTGAGTGGCATTTGCATTTTTAATTTATCCACAATATATTCTAGAGTTAAAAACTTTAAAGGACTGATAAGCATAGACCTTTTGCCAAATTTAAGCTATGAAGAAGTTTACAATTTATTATTCCAAAGGAGACAATTAAAAATTAATATTAATAGATTTTTTGATGGGCTTTTTGTTAGAGAAATTGGTTATGAAATATTAAACAGAATAAAAATAGATGAAAATCGTTCATCAATGGCATTATCTAGCAATGAATTACATTACTTCACAAAACAAATTAAAAATTTACAATTTGATGTTGTTGATTGTTATCAAAACAATCAAGTTTTTTCTGGTGGAGTTAACTTAGAAGATTTAACTTTAAATTTAGAAAGCAAAAAAAATAAAAATTTATTTTTTTGCGGAGAAATTTGCGATGTTGATGGAATATGCGGTGGCTATAATCTGCAATGGGCATGGACAAGTGGAAAAATTGTCGGTGAAGCCTTATGATAAAAATTGAACAAATTAAAATTGAAATAAATAAATTTAACGATCAAAATATAATTAAAAAGTGCGCTAAAAAGCTAAATATCTCGCAAAAAGACATACATTCATTTGAAATAATTAAAAAATCAGTTGATGCACGATTTAAGCCTGATATTTTTTATTCTTTGACTGTTGGTTTAAATCTTTCAAAAAAACTGGAACAAAAATTCAAAAATTTAAAATACGATATAGACAAATCAATTTTTTCATATCAAAAAAAATATATTCCCCTACCTCCCATTATAATAGGCTTTGGCCCAAGCGGTATGTTCGCTGCTCTTGCAATGGCAAGAATGGGATTACGCCCTATTGTTATAGAACAAGGAAAATGTGTTGAAGAAAGGGATAAGGATGTAAATCTTTTTTGGAACAAAGGAAAACTTGACAAATATTCAAATGTTCAATTTGGAGAAGGAGGCGCAGGAACTTTTAGCGATGGAAAACTTAATACAAATCTTAATAGTCCATATTGCAAAAAAGTTATAAACGAATTTTTTAAATTTGGTGCACCACAAGAAATAACCTATGTTGCTAAGCCACACATAGGAAGCGACAAACTAAAAGTTGTTGTTAAAAACTTGCGAAATGAAATTATTTCGTTAGGCGGTCAAATTCTTTTTTCACATAAATTTATAGATTTTTATACAGTTGGCGAAACCTTAAAAAGTGTGGATGTTTTAGATATAAAAAATAATAAAATTTCAACATTTCAAACAAATCATTTGCTTTTATGCGTTGGACATAGCGCAAGAGATGTTTTTTCATTGTTAAATAGTAAAAATATAAACATAAAACAAAAACCTTTTGCAATGGGAGTTAGAATAGAACAAAAGCAAAATGACATTAATATTTCACAATATGGTGAAAATTACGACAAATCACTCCCTCCAGCTGATTACAAACTAGTTGCTCATCTTCCAAATGGAAGGAGTATTTTCACCTTTTGTATGTGTCCGGGTGGAGTTGTTGTTGCCTCTAGTAGCAATGACGGAGAAATAGTAACAAATGGTATGAGCGAGTTTTCAAGAGATAAAGAATATGCAAATAGTGCACTTTTAGTTAATGTCACACCACAGGATTATTCATCTTCTCATCCTCTTGCAGGAATTGAATTTCAAGCAAAATATGAAAAGTTGGCTTTTGAAATAGGTGGGAAAAACTTTAATGCCCCAGCTCAAACAGTTGGAAATTTTTTACAAAATAAAAAATATGACAATATTTCTTCAACCTATAAACCAAATATTACCATAACGCAAATTAAAAATTGCTTGCCAGATTTTGTTTATGAAAGCTTAAAAACTGGTATACCTCTTTTAAATCAAAAAGTGGAAAATTTTGCAAAAGATGAAAATTTACTTATTGCAATAGAATCGAGAAGTAGTTGCCCTTTAACAATCGTTAGAAATGAAGATTATCAAACAAATATAAAAGGCATATACCCCGTTGGCGAAGGAGCTGGTTATGCTGGAGGAATCATGTCAAGTGCAATAGACGGGATTAAAGTCGCAGAAGCAATTTATAAAAGACTTTGATTATAACAATGAATCATAAATAAATTTAGTAAAGAGAACACAAAAGCTTATATAATAATACATCAAAAAATATAAAAAATTTGGAATTGAAACTGAATAAAGCATTTCTTTTAATGGAAAAAGAACACAAATTGTTGCAAGAAACAAACTTATAGCATAGACAATAGACTTTTTAAACTGTTGAATGGAACACCTAATTTCAAAAAATATAACTTTAATAATAAAAGCAATAGGCAGTAATATCTCAATTTTTTGATATTTTCTTTAGAATTTGCTAAGCCAATATAGAAAATTAAAAAGTAAATTACTAAATAAATTCTTAAGCATAATGAATTTATAAAATCTAAAATAGCACATTAATTATCTAATATTCGTTTCAAATATATCATATCGGTTAGTTGTTTACCATCTTCGACGATTGGATGATCGTAATTTTCTATAAAAAAATTTTTAACAATATGAGATTTAACAAATCCACACTTTTCATAAAATGGGATTGTAAGATGACTATCCCCAGTACCAACTTGGATAGTAGTAAATTTTGTATTATACTTTTTTAAAATAAATTCAATTAACCTTCTTCCATAACCCATTTTTTGAAATTCGGGCAATATGGCCAAGTTTTTTATTTCAAGTACACCCCCTCCTACTGAACAAACAACAATTTCTCCTTTAATACCATCGTCATCAATAACAAACATTTCCCCCTTTTCAAGATACTTCCTAATCATGCTTTCTTGCTCATCTCCCAAAAGAAGAAGGTCCATAAAATCTTGTTTATTCTCAACTTGATAAATCTGCAAATTCAAAGAGAATTCCAATTGTAAGTCAAAGGGTTCTTTTTGAGCTAAAGTAGCATTAACCTCCTGAGCAAATGTACAGCCATAACTTTTATAAGCACAAATACTTTCTTCTGCAGAATGCGCTGAAATATACAATTTGCTCGCGCCAAGTTCTTTTGCCTCTTGACAAGTCATATCAAATAGTTTTTTTCCTATACCTCTTCTACGAAATGGAAATGAAACATACAATTCTCCCAAGTTTATATACTGTTTTTTGTCTCCAAAAAATAAATTTTCAAGATATGCAAAGCCGACAATTTTATTGTTAATAATGGCAGCATAACCTACACAACCCTGCGATAACCCCTGCAGTATTTTTTCTGCCATTTTTCTTAACTCTGATAGTTCCCAGTCTTCAATATAATGAACATCGGACAGTTTATAATCCCCGTCAATTTTTCGCCAACATTTAGAAACCTCTTGATATCTTTGAAAATCATCTAACGATGTCAAATAAAAATTTTCTTTAGTTAATTTTTGATAAATTATGTTCATAAATCTAATTTAACATCTCTCTAAAATCAAGTCAACTACTAAAAAACATTTGCCTTAGTAGTAATTATAAATAAACGTTTTATTAAAATGTTTCAATTTACATTTTTAAGCTCTCTTCTCCCCTAAAATTATTCCTAATTTTTGGGACCCCCGTTTTTGACTTTTAATCAAGTCACTTTCTTATAAAAAAATCTAGCTTTTCTGCTAGACTTTGGTGGCTCACCCGGGATTCGAACCCGGGACCCCTTGATTGCGTTCGCTTTAAAATTTCTCGTCTCCGCCTTTTTTTAAAAGGCTTCCGACTTTCAATTTTAAGCTCTCTTCTCCCCTAAAATTATTCCTAATTTTCGGGGTCCCCTTCTTTGACTTTTAATCAAGTCACTTTCTTATAAAAAAATCTAGCTTTTCTACTAGACTTTGGTGGCTCACCCGGGATTCGAACCCGGGACCCCTTGATTGCGTTCGCTTTAAAATTTCTCGTCTCCGC
>CALWMK010000008.1 GCA_944381825.1 uncultured Clostridia bacterium | reverse complement strand
ACTGTTTGAATTAACATCAGTTTTGCTTGCAAATGACTCCGTCGCTTGCAGACAAAACTTCCGATAATATAAACTATTAATATAAATTTTTCTTGATAATTTGCATATAATACTATATACTTATTATATGAGAATTAATCTTCAATAACAAAAGGAGGCTTTTATGGATGGTTTCAAGTGTGAACTTCAAGAAATAATTTGGAAAAATTTGAAATATTATTCTAAACACAATATAAAAGCACCTTTGGGCTATTTTAGTTTGTTGATTAATTTAGATTTTCCTCAAAATGAAAAAATAAATGACATAGATTCTAACAAAGAAAGAATTAAAGATGAAGGACGCGAATTTTAAAAATTTATGCTAAAGACAAAAGCAATTGTAATTAACAGACAAGATAGTGGTGATAAAGATGCTTTAATCACCCTTTTTTCTTTAGAAAAAGGTCTTATTAAGGCAAAAATTAAAAGTGTTAAAGAAGCCAAGTCAAAACAAAAATTTGCAAAAGAACTTTTTTGTTTTGCTGAATTTTTATTAGCAGAAAAAAATGGTTTTTATACAGTTACTTCTGCTGAGTGTTTTGATTCGTTTTATGAAATAACAACTGACTATGACAAGTTTAATGAGGCAGTGCAAGTTTTAAAAATATTAAAAATTATTGTTTTGGAAAATGAAGCGAATCCTGCTTTGTTTATAGAAACATTAAAAGTTTTAAAGGTTTTAGCTTATTCAAATGTTCAAAATAATTTGGCGCTTTGTAAGTTTTTATTGGCAATTTTTTTCAATCAAGGATACAATTTTCACACCGAACGTTGTAGTAATTGTAATATGGAACTTATGGATGATAGATATCTTTGTTTAAGCTCAGGTGAGGTTCTTTGTTCTTTTTGCAGTGACGATGATTGTGTTAAAATAAGTTATGCAATGAACAAAGCTTTTAAGTTTTTATCAGAAATAGATTATGATAGATTAAATACGTTGAACTTGAACAAAAATGTGGTTCATGAAATTCTACAATTGCTTAATAGGAATTTTGAAAGAAGATTTTTAAATTAATTCCTAATAATTTTTAAAATTCACCTCTTTTGCTTGCCAAAGGAGGTGTTTTTTTGTAAAATATTCGATGGTAAAGGAGAAATTATGGCAACAAAAAAATATGTTTATCTCTTTAGTGAAGGTTCTGCTTCAATGAGAGAACTTCTTGGTGGGAAAGGCGCAAATCTTGCAGAAATGACAAGAATTGGACTTCCTGTTCCTCAAGGATTTACAGTTACAACCGAGGCATGTAACAAATATTATGAAGATGGTAAAATGATAAGTGATTCAATTATCACAGAAATTATGGAAAATCTTGCCTCATTAGAAGTAATTACTGGAAAAAAATTTGGTGACAAAAACAATCCGCTTTTGGTTTCTGTTCGTTCTGGCGCAAGGGCTTCAATGCCGGGTATGATGGATACTATTTTAAATTTGGGGCTTAATGACGAAGTTGTTGAAGGTCTTGCACAACTAACTTCAAATCCAAGATTTGCTTATGATAGCTATAGAAGATTTATACAAATGTTTTCTGATGTTGTTATGGGGCTTGAAAAATCTAAATATGAAAAACTTATTGATGAACTAAAAGAAAGAAAGGGTGTTAAATTAGACAATGAACTTGATGCTGAAGATTTAAAAGAATTGATTGTTAGGTTTAAAGAATTTTACAAAGAACAGCTTAAAGCAGATTTTCCTCAAGATGCAAAGCTTCAACTCATTGAAGCTGTTAAAGCTGTTTTCCGTTCATGGGACAACCCAAGAGCAATAGTTTATAGAAGAATGAATGATATTCCTTCAAGTTGGGGAACTGCTGTTAACATTCAAAGCATGGTTTTTGGGAATATGGGCGAAACCAGTGGAACTGGTGTTGCATTTACAAGGAATCCATCAACTGGTGAAAAAGCACTTTATGGTGAATATCTTATGAATGCTCAAGGTGAAGATGTTGTTGCAGGCATTAGAACACCAAAACACATTTCAACTTTGAAAGAACAAAATCCAGAAATTTATGAGCAATTTGTTAAAATTGCCAACACTTTGGAAGAACATTATCACGACATGCAAGACATGGAATTCACCATTGAAAATGGAAAACTCTTCATGCTTCAAACAAGAAACGGCAAAAGAACTGCTCGCGCAGCTTTAAAAATTGCTGTAGACCTTGTTAGTGAGGGTAAAATTGATGAAAAACAAGCAATCTTAATGATTGACCCAAAACAATTAGATGCACTTTTGCATCCACAATTCGATGCTCAAGTTTTGAAAAATGCAAAGGTAATTGCAACTGGACTTCCAGCTTCTCCTGGTGCTGGTTGTGGAAAAATTGCTTTTACTGCTGAAAAAGCAAAACAATTTGCTGAAAATAAAGAAAAAACCATTTTGGTTCGTTTGGAAACCTCTCCAGAAGACATTGAGGGCATGGCAGTTTCTGAAGGAGTTTTAACCGCAAGAGGAGGAATGACTTCTCATGCTGCCGTTGTTGCAAGAGGAATGGGAACAGCTTGCGTTGCTGGTTGCTCTGCCTTAAAAGTTGTTGAAGAAGAACATTATTGTGAAATTGATGGAAAAAAATATGTTGAAGGAGATTATATTTCCATTGATGGTTCAACTGGAAATGTTTATGGCGAACAAATTAAAACCGTGCCAGCAAGTTTATCTGGTGACTTTGCGACAATAATGGAGTGGGCAGACAAGTTTAGAGTTATGCAAGTTCGCACAAATGCCGACAATCCTCAAGATGCAAAAACAGCTTATAACTTTGGTGCGCAAGGCATAGGTCTTTGTAGAACAGAACATATGTTCTTTGAAGCAGATAGAATTATGGCGGTTCGTGAAATGATTTTATCCTCGACTGTTGAAGAGCGAGAAAAAGCTCTAGCAAAAATTCTTCCAATGCAAAAAAATGACTTCATTGGAATCTATAAAGCAATGAATGGCAATCCAGTTACAATTCGTTTCTTGGATCCACCTCTTCATGAATTTTTGCCTCATGCTGACGAAGAAATTGCCACATTGGCAAAAGAAATGAATATCAGTTTTGAAAAACTAAAAGCCACAGTTAATTCACTTCATGAATTTAACCCAATGATGGGACACAGAGGACTTAGACTTGCAGTAACTTTCCCAGAAATTGCTGTTATGCAAACAAGAGCTGTTATTGAAGCTGCACTTGAAGTTAACAAAGAAATGGGTTGGAATATCGTTCCTGAAATTATGATTCCACTATCTTGTGAAAAGAAAGAATTTGATTATGTTAAACAAATTGTAACTTCAACCGCTGATGAAATTATTAAAAAAGCAAACTCAAATATGCATTATAAAGTGGGGACAATGATTGAAATTCCAAGAGCAGCTCTTCTTGCTGATGAAATGGCAAAATCTGCTGAATTCTTCTCTTTTGGAACGAACGACCTCACTCAAATGACTTATGGATTTTCAAGAGATGATGCTGGAAAATTTTTGCCAAGTTATTATGAAAAGAAAATTTTTGAATCTGACCCATTTGCAAGATTAGACCAAAATGGTGTTGGTAAACTTGTTGAAATGGCTTGTAAGCTTGGAAAACAATCAAGAGCAGACATCAAACTTGGAATTTGTGGCGAACATGGTGGTGACCCATCATCTATTGAATTTTGTCAAAGAGCAGGGCTCACATATGTTTCTTGTTCACCATTTAGAGTGCCGATTGCTAGACTTGCATCAGCACAAGCAAATCTAAAATATCCTAGATAAAACCAAACAACTAAAACTAAACAAACAATTTATTAATTGTTTGTTTTTTTAACATGAATGTTATTTTGTAATTTTTTTTGTTATTTTTTATTTTTGTGGTATAATCTAAAATAAAAAGTTCAATTTTAATTTGGAGAAAAAAATGTGGGATAAAATTGTTGATTTTTTTCAAACTTATGGAGTAAAAATTTTAATCGCTGTTGCTTTTTTCGTGGTTGGTGCTATTTTAATAAAAATTATACTATTAATTGTCAAAAAAGTTTTTGAAAAAACAAATATGGAAAGGGCAACATCAAAATTTTTAAGAAATTTTTTAAAAGTGGTATTATGGGTTTTATTATTCATGATGATTTTCCAATATATTGGAATTCCTATGACTGGATTCATTGCAATTATATCCGCAGCTGGTCTTGCTGTTTCACTTGCACTTCAAGGTAGTTTGAGTAATCTTGCAAATGGAGTTGTGATAATTAGCACAAAACCTTTTAAAGAGGGCGATTATGTTTCGATTGGAAGTGTGGAAGGAACAGTTAAAGAAATAAAAATGATGCACACTATTTTGCAAACATCTGACAATAAAGAAGTTTCTATTCCAAATCAAACCGTTGTCGAAAGCGAAATAATTAATTTTAACAAGCATAAAACGCGAAACCTTTTGATTGAATTTCCTGTGTCTTATGGTACAGACATACCAAAAGCTAAAGATCTTTTGTATGGTTTGATGATAAATAATGATATGGTTCTTTTAGAGCCTAATCCAGTTGTTCAGCTTTTAAGGTTTGATGAAAGCTCAATTGTTTTAAGAACTGGATGTTGGTGTGCTACAGAAAATTATTGGGACTTGAAATTTGAACTTATGGAACAGGTCTTTAACGAATTTAAACGTGAAAATATTGAAATACCATTCAATCAAATGGAAATTAGATTAAAAGATGAAGTTGAAGTTTTGCCATTTGATTCTACTCCTGTTAAAAAGAGAAGTGAAGATGCAGTGGTTAAAATCGTAGAAAATGATGACGAAGATGAGTTTATAAGATATTTAAAAAACAGCTCAAAAAAATTCAAATCGAAACCTAAAAATAACCAAAATACAAAAACTAAAGAAGAAAAAAAGAAAGAAAAGTTGAAAAAAAAGAAAAAAAATAATTTCGATACAAATTAATTTTAAGCGGAATACAAGATATTCCGCTTTTATAATAATCTTTTAGACAATTAATATTGAAGTCGGATTGACCAAGAAAAATTTTGTGTAGTCAATATATATTTTGAAGCTTAGTACTATTAATGATTTGAATAATAAATTGAAAACTACGCAAAATAAATTTGAAGTTTAAAAGTTGTTTTATGGGAGATAATTATATGAAATTAATATTTGACAAGCTTAGAGATAATTTAAACACAAAAATAAGTGAAGAAGAAAAAATTTATGGGGACATTTTAGATAAGGTCCTTAACGAAAATAGTGAGCAGTTGCATACAATGCTAATGAAATCAGACTTTCAAAACTATTTAAATTTAAGTGAATTGGAAAAACAAGAAATTGCCTTGGCTGAAAAAGCTGATTTGTCTGATTTAAATTTATATGAAAAGGAACTTGCAAAAATTGGAGGAAATCAAACGAGGTGATATATACTTTGCAGACCTAAGTCCTGTTGTAGGTAGTGAACAGGGCGGAGTTAGGCCAGTTTTGATTATCCAAAATGATATTGGAAATAAATTTTCTCCCACAGTAATTGTGGCAGCCATAACAAGTCAAATTAACAAGGCAAAGCTTCCAACACATATTGAACTTGATGCCACAACTTATAAATTGCCAAAAGATTCAGTTATACTTTTAGAACAGCTTAGAACTATAGATAAAAGAAGATTAAAAGAACAAATTGCAAAATTAGATTCTACAAAGATGAAAGAAGTTGGAAGAGCCATATTAATTTCATTAGGTTTTTAAAATATTATTTGTTTTAGTTTATTTCGACAAAAAAATTTAATTTTTTATCTTGACAAAAAGAATAAATGTGATAATCTCTTTTAAGAGGTAAAAAATGTATAAGATTATAGTTGTTAGTCCAAAAGATGAAGATGTTATAGAAAAATGCGAGGAAATCGCTCTTAACAAAGCTGCGTTGAATTTTAAAACTTATCAAGATATTGGACTTTTTAATCAAGCAAGTTTTTTGATATGTGCTTTAGATGAAAAATCAAATATAATTGGATATGCTGCACTTTTTGAAAATTTAAATTTAAAAGGTAATTTACATATAGCTCAGCTTGCAATTGATGTAAAATATGCAAATAAAAATGTTGAAGAACTTATTATAAAGTATATTTTAAATCATAGTTTTTCATATAAAAATATTACGACCAACTTAAATATTAAAGACATTGAAACACAAAATATTTATAAAAAAATGGGTTTTGAAGTTCTTTTTAATGGGATTAATAGTACTAGAATGATCATTGACACGCAAAAGCTTTTAAACACTTTAACATTAAAATTTAGTAAAGCTCAGGAAGATTTTATTTTATAAAAAACAACCATTAAAAAACATCTTTGGCATTTAACAAAAACCAAGATGTTTTTTTAATAGTCTTTTTTGCAAAATGACTTTATGTTGAAAATTAAAATTCTATATTTTCAAAAAGATTTTTTTCTATTTTTTTGTTAAGCGATTTGACCACAGCAGTTTTTATGGCTTGTTTTGTAAGTTCAAATGGCAAATCTGCCTTTGAGTTTAAAAATTTCAAATTTTTATCTTCAATATAGGTTGAATTTAAAATATAAGTATTATTACTGTTTTGGTCATAATATATAAAGCCTTCACTGCAGATGGCAAGCATGATTACCTTTGGCTCATATATCGATGCTTTCATAAAGGCATTTGGCGCTTCATTTTTGGCTTGGAGCTCCTTTGTTCTATAAAATTTTTTACCAACTAAAATGCAGATGTCTAAAAATTTGTCTAATTCAATCCAATTTTCATCTATTTTTTCGAATGGAAGATTATATAATGTAAAAGCTTTATTGCTGTTTCTTGGAGCTTTCCCAGCAATTAAATATGAATTTTCTTTTTTCGCAATAATTTTATATAAATTATTTTCTATGATATTAGAATTTGATTTTTTTAAAAATAAATATTTTTCCATTTTGATTTTTCCTTTTTTTATTATACATAAACAAATTTTTATTTCAATAGTACAATTTATTAAAAAAATTTAAAAAATATGTTACAACTTTATAAAATTAATTCAAAACTTATTTTTTTATGAATAATTTTTTGTCTTTGTTAAAAAAAAATTTTTAAATTAATAATTTATATTTTGGTTGCACTATTAAATTTTTAATATTTATTTTTTAGCTCATATATTTTGTTTTTTTTGATTTATAGGATATAATAAAATCATAAAATAGGAGTTGTACATATGAGAGTTATACCTAGAAGGACAAAAGTCAAAATTGAGTTTATTCGTGGAATAACTATAGGTGATATTATTTTGGGCATTATTGGAATTGCTGTTGCAATTGCTCTTTTTATTTCACAAGGCATTGCTTATAACATTTGGTTTGGAATAGCTTGGGTAACAATAATTGTTTCTTTATATTTTAAAGTTGCAGACAATTTAAGATTATATGAAACCTTAGGATTTATATTTAGGTTTTTTGCGCAAAGGAAAAAATTTAGCAAAAAAGTTGTGAAAGGCTTTTCACCTATTAATGAAATTATTCCTTTTGTTGGAGTTGTTCAAGATAGGTTTATTGATTTTGAAAATTACTATGCTCAAGTTTTTGAAATAACTCCTTTAGAGTTTGGTCTTTTAAACGAGTATAAGCAAAATATGTTGATTGAAACTTTTGCTAATGCTTTGAGAAGATTGGCAAATGACCAAATGGCTTCTATAATAAAATTAAACAAAGCTATGATTTTGGACAATTACATTTATAATGAAGATAAAAAATATGATAATCTTCTTGAACTTCAATATGAAGGAGAAATTAGTCCTGCTGAAGTTGAAATGAGAGCCGGAGTTTTTGAAGAAAGAGTTTCGGTTATGGAAGATTATAATAGACAAGATAAAATATATAAAGATCACTTTTATCTTATGGTTTTTGATAAGGATAAAGAATCTTTAGAAAACACCGTAAATGGAATGATGAACACTCTGGTAAATGCTGTCACACCACTTTACACCCAAAGACTTTATGGGCGTGATTTGGTTGTGTTTTTAAGGGCAAATTATGGAAAGGAATTTGATGAAAGAGAACTTGATGGAATCCCAATGTCAAAGCATGTTGATTGGGCAACTCCAAATCAAATTAAGTTTAAAGCGAATAGAGTTTTAATTGACAATAAGCCATTTAGACAATTTGTTATTAGCGATTATCCTTTGCAAGTTGCAAATGCTTGGGGTGCTCCATATTATCTTTTAGATAGAACAAGAGTTATTACTAAAATTAAACCAATTCCAAAAATGGATGCAGAAAAAAACTTGGATAAAGCTATAATGGAAATGGAAACTAAAGTTTTTTATAGTGGAAAATCAAGTAGAAGAATTGAAAATGAAACCCATCTTGAAACTCTAAGAGATTTGCTTGTAAGTTTAAAAAATAACAACCAGCAATTATATGATGTGAATACCTTTATAACCTGTGAAGACCAAGCTAGAAAAGAAGTTAGAGCAATTTTAAAGCAAGAAGGTTTTAAATATAGCGAAATGTTTGGGCGACAGGTAGATGCATTTGTAAGTTCCAACATATCCATGCGTGATAGTATTAAAGACACAAAAAGAGGTATACCAACCTCTACTTTGGCGGCATTGTTTCCATTTGTTTCTAGTGCACTTCAAGACCCTAATGGATTTTATGTGGGGTATAATGAATTCCCAGTTTTTGTAGACTTTTTTAAAAGAGATAGGGAAAGAGTTAATAGCAATATGATGATTATTGGAAAATCTGGATCGGGAAAAAGTTATGCAACAAAAACTCTACTTAGTAATTTCGCAGCTGATAACACAAAAATTTTTATTCTTGATCCAGAAGATGAATATACCAATCTTTCATTTAGGTTGAAAGGAAAAGTCATTGATGTTGGTTCTTCTGCAATGGGTATTATAAATCCTTTCCATATAATGACGAATTTAAAAGATGATATAAAAGAAAGTGAAGACGAGAAAGAAAGTTTGCTTAAAACCGAAGATAGTGATACTTTTTCAATTCATTTACAATTTTTGGAGCAATTTTTTAAGGTTATTTTGGAAGGAATTTCTTCCGATGCATTTGAGGTTTTAAATTCTGCCGTTGTTGAAGTGTATAAGAGGAAAGGAATTACATCTAAAACCGATCTTTCCAAATTAAAACCAAACGATTATCCAATCTTTGATGATTTGTTTGCGTATATTTGTGAAAAAGTTGACCAAGAAACAAATGAATATCATAGAAGAAATTACATCACGGTGCAAACATATATTCAAAAATTTTCTACAGGTGGTAGAAATAGCAATCTTTGGAATGGACCTACTTCTATTGAAACAAAAGAAAATTTTGTAACATTTAATTTTCGTTCTCTTCTTGCAAATAGAAATCAAACAATTGCAAGTGCGCAAATGTTATTGGTATTTAAATATTTGGATAATGAAATTATTAAAAATAAAGATTTTAACGATAAATTTGGTATGAACAGAAAAATTATTATTGCTGTCGATGAAGCCCATGTGTTTATCAATCCTAATTATCCTATAGCACTAGACTTTATGGCACAAATGGCAAAAAGAATTAGAAAATATTCTGGAATGCAAATTGTTATTACCCAAAATATTAAAGACTTTGTTGGAAGTGAGGCGATTCAAAGACAGTCGACTGCCGTAATCAACGCAAGTCAATATTCAATGATTTTTTCGCTTTCACCAAATGACATGAATGATCTTGTAGAACTTTATCGAAAATCTGGTGAAATTAATGAGGAAGAGCAAAATTCTATTGTTACAGCTGGTGTAGGACAAGCATTTTTAATAACTGGACCTATGAGTAGAACTATGGTTCAGATTGTGGCGCATGATTATGTTAAATCTTTGTTTTCATAAAATTAAAAAAAGCGACAAAAATAGTGACAATTTGTCACTTTTTTTTAACATAAATATTTTCTCAATTCACAAATTAAAGTTGAAAGTCAATTATCAATAAAAGCAAACAAATTTGATAAGACTTTAAGTTTCTTGAAAAAAATAAAAATAAAAGTCGAATATGAACTAAGATTTGTTGACAAAAAAATTATTATACGATAAACTTACCCTGTTTAAAATTCTATCATAATTTAGGAGCTAGAAAGAAATGAAAAAAATTAAAAAATTGTTTTTGGCAATTGCACTTGTACTTTGTGCTAGCATGTCGATGCCCATGATATCACAAATTGCAAATTTTGCATATGCTGACACAACTTCATTTTCATATCTTACAATTGAAAATTTTGTAGATGAGGTAAATGTTGGCGGAACCTATGTTATTCCAAAAGCCAAAGTGACAACAAACAATAATGGTACATTAAGTCATGATGCATCAGGTGTTTCTGTTGCAGTTAAAGATCCTTTTGGCACATCTGTAACCTTAGTTGAAGAAGGCGCTGAACAATCTTTTGAGGTAAAATATATTGGTAACTATAAGGTTATTTATAGTTGGGGCGACTATTCTCAAGAGCTTCGTGTTGCTGCAAAAGAAGGAAAATATGTTTTTGAGTTCGATGATAATAGTGAACAAATTATTCCAAGTTATATAAATATTGAAAAATATAAAGGAAAAATTACTTTGCCAAACCCAATTATCAAAGATGAAGATGGTAAAGAAATTCCAAATCCTCAAATAATTGTTGAAGTTTTGACACCAAGTGGTGACAAACTAAATAATGAACAACTTATAAAAAATTCACAAGGTTTTTATGAGTTTACTGCAAATACTGTTGGTGTTTATACTATTTCTTATCTTTATAAATCTGCTGATAATAGGATTTTAGCATCTTATGTGACTGAATTCACAGCAAACAAAACTTATAATAATGATTACAAGCTTTCTTATTCTTATAATAGTTCAATTCCAACAACAGCTGTTACTGGTGTTGAAACAACTCTTCCTTCTGTGACAGGAAAAAATATGACAACTTCCGATGCAGTTGGTGTTCATTATACAATTCAAGCAAAAAGAATTTCTTATAACACAACAACAGGAGAAGTTATAAAAGAGGAAGATGTAACTTCTACAGTTATAGATGGAAATAAATTTACACCTGACAAAGATGGTGATTATATAATAATTTATAATGTTAAAAACTTTTTTGGAAATAGCGCTGAAAGTTCAAGATTTGAAATAAAGGGTGTGAAAGATTCTAAAGCTCCACAAGTAAGATTTGTAAGCGCTTATACCGATGAGCCACAAGAAGATGATGACAAACTTTATCAGCTTGCTGAAAAACATGACACAAAAAATCTTGTTTTGCCAGCCATTTGGGCAGATGATAATGTTTCAAAAGAACTTTCCGAACTCACTCTTACTAGAAAAATTGTAAAATCAAATGGTGATGTTATTTTTGAATCAAGCGAAAACCCAAATAAGGAACTTGTATTTAATTATGATGGCACGGCCTTTACAATTGATTCAAACACCCAAGTTGAAGCAAATTTAAACGAAGGGGCATCATTAACTAATGGTGTTTACAATGTGGTTTATATTGCAAAAGACAAGGCGGGAAATGTATCTGAATCTCCAACATATAAAATTACTCTTGAAACTGGATTTGTTGATGATGAAAAACCAGAAGTGAAATGGAGCGAAAGTGAAGCTCTTCCATCACAAACAAGAGTCGGGGACCTTTTAACCTTCCTTTCTCCTTCAGCCACTGATAATGTTGATACAAGATTAAAACTTATTGTTGATTATGTTTTTGTTACAAGTGATGAACCACAAGAGTCTGATTGGAAAACTTTGACCCCAGAAAATGGTGAATATAAACTTGAAATTATTGAAGCTAATGAATTAAGACTTAGAGCCAAAGCAATTGATAATGCTGGAAACACAAATGAAATAACAGCAACAATAGATATCATTGACACTAACGATGTTTTACCAACTTCAATAAAAGGTTTGGTAGAAGCAACTGGAAATGTTTATAAACAAGGTAATGAAATTACTTTAAATCAAGTTAGTTATGTTGACGACTATGCAGATTATGTTAAAGTTGGTGTTTATGTTAAAAACGAAAATGGTACAGTTTTAGAAACTTATGATCCAGAATATGACATAACATATGGAACTGATAATGATGAAATAGTTTTAAAAAGTGTTAAAGTTTTAGCTTCCTATTCTGGAAAATACACAGTTTCTTATGTTTCAAAAGATTTAAAAAATAATTACACAATATATTTCTATGACTTTACTGTTGCTGCTTATTCTGAAGAAGTTGAAATTGGTTTTGCTTCATTGCCAACATCTTTGAATGGTGGAAAAATGGAGCTTGGTGAAACTATTAAAATGCCAACTGCAGAAATTATAGCTCCAGAGGGCGCAACTAAATCTTATGTTGTAAGACAAATAAGCGGACCTACTTCAGAAGATACAGTGTTAAATAAATTTGAATTTACTCCTGCCAAAAAGGGTGTTTATAAAATTCAATACTATGCAACAGTTAAAAATAATGATGAAATTACTAATCCAGAAAAAACTTTTACAATTGAAGTGACTGATACAACAGCTCCAACACTTGGTGAAATTTATGTCGAACCAGTTGTTGCTTTAGGATATGAACTTACAATTCCTCAATTTTCAGCTTTTGATTTAAGTGGAATTGATGAAGAAAATTCAAAAGTTGTGCTTTCAAGTAAATCATATGGTAGCAAAACCATTTATTATGGTGACACAACAACAAACAGAGTTGTAACTTTAAATTATAATGAAGTTTACACTTTGACATTCACAGTTAAAGATATTTATAATAATACTACTACTGTAACAAAAACAATTAAAGTTGGTGATACGGAACCTCCAGTAATTGAAATTGATGAAGAAAATAAAAAACTTGTTCCTTCAAATGTAAATATTGGCGACACTTTATCAATTGACCTTTCACTAATTAAAATTACTGATTTGGTTGATACAAATATTTCTAAAGATAACCTTGTTATTAAACTTACAAGGGATAATGATGAAATAGCAAATATTCATGGAGATAGCAAAACTAATTATGAATATAAAATTGCTAAATCTGGCACTTATAAATTGACAATAACTGTTAAAGATGCTGCTGGAAATGAATCTGAGGCCGTTACAAGAACATTTACAGTTAATGCTGATTCAAATTCTGGAGTTGATAAAAATGAAGTGATTGGAACAGTTCTTGTTGTAATTTCAGTACTTTTACTAGCTGGTGTAATTGTTTACTTTATTGTTTCTAAAAAGAAATCTGATAAATATAAAGGCTAAAATAAAGCAATAATTTAAAAGGACCTTTTAAAGGTTCTTTTTTTGGTTGTGTTAATTTTAAATATATTTTTAATTTATAATTATTGAATAAAATGTTTTTTTAGAGTGTAAAACTAAGAATATATATAATCTTTTATAATGTTATGCTAATTGCTTTGCAAAAGTAAAATCGAAAAATTGCCTATTGAAAAGTCATTTAATTTATGTTAGACTGATTGTAATAATATAAAAGAATTCTTTGCAAATTAAATTGAGGTAGATATGGAACTTAAGGAAAAAGTATATTTAAAATTGCTTACAAATTCATTGTTTGATAATGATGTAAAAACTGCCGTGATAAGAATTTCTAATATGTTCCATATAAGTGAGAAAGCAGTTGCCGATGCTTTAAAACAATTGTTACTTGAAAAAAGAATTTATTTTTCAAATAAAGATAAATTAATTAAAAACCTCGTTCCAACAAAAAAAGGAATTTTTAAAGACACCACTAAAAGTTTTGGTTATGTAAATGTTGATGGTGAATCTCAAGATTATTATGTTTCAAATAAAAATAATGCTATGCATGAAGATGTTGTTGAAGTTGCGTTTTTAAATAATTCTAAAGGTAAAAAGGAATGCTTTATTCTTAAGGTTATAGAAAGAAAAGCCAAAATTGTTATGGGCCAGGTTGCAAAAAGTAAAAACGACTATGTATTTATTCCAGACAATTTAAATATTTCACAGAAGCTTATTTTAAGGCAAGATGAGCAAGCAAAACTCGCGTTGGGAAAAAAAGTGGCTTATACAATAGATTATTTTGATAATTCAAATTTAGGCAATTATTGTTTTGGACATGTTTCTAAAATCTTTGGTAAAGCAGGTGACCCAATAGTAGAAAACCAAGCTATTGCCTTTGAGTTTGGTTTCGTTAAAGATTTTTCTAATGAAATTGAAATGGAAGTGGCTAAAATTTCAAAAAATATTTCAAACAGCGAACTATCTAAAAGAGTTGATTTAAGACATTTGCCATTTGTCACTATTGATCCATATGATTGTAAAGATAAAGATGATGCGGTTTATGTTGAAAAAATAGAAAATGGCTTTAGGGCATTTGTTGCAATTGCAGATGTTTCACATTATGTTAAAAAAGGTAGCTTGGTTGACCAAGAAGCTTATAATCGTGGAACAAGTTGTTATTTGGGTGATGGTGTTTATCCAATGCTTCCTGAAAAATTATCAAATGATATTTGCTCTTTAAATGAAGGTGTCGACAAATTGGCTTTGACAGCTGTAGTTGATGTAGATTTAAATGGAAACATAAAAAAATACGATATTATTGAATCTGTTATTAAAATTAAACATTGTTTATCTTACGAAGTTGTTGAAGATATTTATTTAAATAAAAATAATGCAAGAAAAGAGTTTTCTGATATTGTAAATAATATTGATATTCTTTATCAAATTAACGAAATTTTATCTAAAAATAGAAGGGGAAGAGGGGGGCTGAATTTCGTAAGCAATGAACCAACATTCAAGTTTGATAAAACTAAAACAAATGTTAAAGAGGTTCTTGATAAAAATAACTTGCAGTCAAAAAAAGTCATTGAATCTCTTATGATTTTAGCAAATGAAGCAGTAGGTTTATTCTTTATTAAAAATAATTTTCCTACATTATTTAGAATTCATGATAAGCCAAATGAGGAAAAAATTGAAAAATATTCGCCAATTTTTGATCTTTTGGGACTTGATTTTGATGGAGATGTTTCTTCTGAAGGCATTCAAAATTTATTAAGGCAAATAAAGGGGCATCCGTCTGAACAGTTTATAAATGACACAATTTTGCGTTGCATGTCTAAAGCAAAATATCATCCAGATAATATTGGACATTATGGCTTGGGTTCAAAAAACTATATTCATTTCACCTCTCCTATTAGAAGATATCCCGACACTCTTGTTCATAGACAAATTCATGAGATAATTGCAACAAAAAAGACCTCTTTGTCTTTGGAAGAGCTTTATAAAATTGGTTCACATTTAACTGATAGAGAGGGAAAAGCTGACTCTGCTGAAAGGATGAGTGATAACTTGCTTATGACAATTTGGGCAGAAAATCATATAAATGAAGTTTTTGAATGTAAGATTGTTTGTTTTGATAATAACTTTATGAAATTAAAATATGGACTTGTTGAATTTAAACTGCCTTACTCTGAACTTTCAAATAATTCACTGGGTTTTAAAACAAATGAATCTAAAGTTATTTTAAAAAATTTATTGTCTGGAAAAGAATATAAAGTGGGTGATAGTGTTAAAGTTAAAATTATTTCAACCGATAGAAACTCAAGAACAATTATAACCTCTACAGACTTACAAAAGGAAAAAACATTAAACAAAAATATTATAGAAAATCAAAGTATTCACAAATTTGTTAATTTAAAAAAATATAACAAATTAAAAAATATGAGGCATGGTTTTAGCGAAATTGAGTATGATAAAAATAATAATAATTGTATAGAAAAGAAAAGTTGCGTTTTGAATAAGAAAAAATATCATAGAAATGTAAAACACAAAAATTCAACATTTGAATATTAAAAAATAAAAGCAGATGCTTTTATTTTTTTTACATTTATTTGTTAGAGTTATTTTTCTTTATTTTCTTGTGTGGTGTAGCTAGAACGCAAAAATTTAATAACTATCGGAACCGCTTGTTGTCTTGCATTCTCATAAACGCGCATGGATTTTTGATTGAACAAAAGGGTGTCTGGAATTTCTTTAATAATATTTAAAGCATTGATTTGCAAAATATCTACAATTGCATCACATATTAAACGACCTATGATGTATGTATAGTTGTTTTCGTTTATGTCATTATAAAATTTAATATCTCCAAAATCGGGGAGGTCTACAATTTCATCATATGCACTGTTTAAAAAAATAGCTAGTCTATCTATGGAAAAGTCATTTCCATTTGATGCTGCCAAAATTTGCCATTGCATTGAAAGATCAATATTTTCTGGGACAAGTCCTTTTTTGCCGCGTTTAAATATATAGCCCAAATAATCTTGACAAACAATATTTCCCAAAGTTGCTTCGGTGTAAATTCTACTAAATTCTTCCGCAAAAACTTCGTCAAGCACATTTAAACTAGTTTTTTCAACAAGTTCGTCAACTTTTTGACGAAGTTCCATAAATTTTTGTTTTGCTTCATTTGATTTCATGATAGAAATGTTTTCTGACATATTTCACCTCATGCTGTGATTATATCAGATTTTTGTTTTTCTTTAATACTATTTTTTTGCTGTTTTTGATTAATATTATTATTTTTAGCTTCTAAATAGCATTTTGTCAATGATATTTCCATAAAGGGCAAAATTAAAAATGCAATAATGATTAAGGATAAGACAGCTATTAAAACTCCTATTGCCCAAAGAGGCAAAGAAACTATTAATGTTAAAATCCAAACAAAAAAACAAACTAATGATATCGAAGATAAAATCAAAAGAAGTGAAAACAATGCTAAAAACAATAATTTGTTTCTATAACCATAAGTCAATTGTTTGCTTTTTTCTAAAACTTCAAATGGTGTCAATTTTTGATTTTCGGCAAGAACATGACTTGAAAATGCATAGTTTAAAAGACAAATAATTCCTGGAATAATCAATAATAGAGACCATGCTAAAACAAATATAAGTTTTATAAACTTTAAACATAGAGCTGTAATAGTTTGATTAAATCTAGAAAAAATTATTTCTGGTGTGGTTTTTTTATTTTCTAAAACTAAAATATTATATTTTTGCAGACCAACACAAAGAACACTCATAACTACAAAACAAACAACAAAACCAAAGGGAATTAAGAAGAATATTGTTGATAGAGAAATTGTCCAAGCTAACAATGTTACAGGCATAATTTTATCGTAAAATTTTGGAAAGGCTTGGAATGTTTCAATTATAGTTGAAAATACATTTTTATTCATGATTAAATTATTTCCTTAAATTGATTCTATATTCAAAAAAATATTATTAAGTTAGATTAAAAAAAATTGCAATAGTTATAAATAATTGCAATTTTTTTAAAGGATTGAACTTTTCTTTAGCATCAATGTAAGTTATTTTTTCTATTCCATTACATTAAAGATGAGTTCATTTGTTTTATTATGTTTTTTTGCAAGATTTAATGTATATTGTGAAATGAGTTGGTTTTGTTTTACTATAACCTCATTGTTAAGTCCCATTATGGTTCTCTTTGCGCGTTTTCCCAATAAGGATGTGGTGTTTGCGGTAATTTTTGGTGGAGTAGATATGGATGATTCTTCTGTTTCAATAATTGGCATTTTTACTATTTTAACCTGAAGGTTTTCATTAGTTGTTTCAATTTTGTCCTTAGGCTTAAATGATGCAATCGATATTTTTTGATTTTTTTCCTTAATTAAAATAATATTAATTCCATTCGTTAAAATATTATCTGGATTGATTTGTTCTCCTTTACTTGTAAGCAGAAATTCAACATTGCTATCTTGATTTATTATTATATCAATAATTTTTCCGCAATCTTTTCCTGCAATTGAAAAAACCTTTTTGTTAATGGGATTATTGCTCTCTTCATAAAAATATTCTATTTTGCTGGTGTTTTTTATTAATATTCCTTCATCATACAATTTATAAATTTTATTTGAAGAAATGTAGCAGTCTACATCACTGTCGTCATTAAAAAAAACAAAACCATTGACCTTTTTAAGTGATTTATTTAAACAAACATCTTTTACCGTTCCCACACTTTCACATTCATAAATAGATATGATTTCTTTAGAGATAATTTCTGAAACTTTCATGTTTTCCTCCACACTTTAAATTATTAAGTTTGCTAATTTTTATGAGCGATTTTTGTTTTTTTGACAAAATATGACAGGATATGTGATATAATACTTACATGGGGATATTTTCTAGATTTAAAAATATTTTTAAAAAAGATATCATTTTAGATTGTGATATTTCTTCACATTTAATTTATGTATATAAACTTAGAAAGGGACAAATAAGATTAAACCGCAAAGTTATTGTTCCAAATAATTTTGATTTTGTTATTGCTAAAAAGGGAAAGGTTTTTGACATTTTAAAAAGTGGTGAACATGAATTGTCCTTATCAACACTGCCTAAATCGGTAAAAAAATTTGGACTAGATAAGGCTGACAGCGATGGTAAATTGCCAAAAACTTTTGAAGCAAATGCATATTTTGTAAATCTGAAATTATTTAAATATAGTAAATGGGAAAGCTACCGCAAGATAGCCCTAACTGACAAATGTTTGGGGAATTATTCAATTTGGCTAGAGGGAGGTTTTGCTTTTAAAGTGGCTGATTCATTTCGTTTTGTGAATAGTCTTTTAAAAATTTATGATTATTTAAAAAATGATGAGGCGGAGAGTATATTAGAAAGCTTTTTGAGTGAATTTGTTGTAGACGAAATAGAAAAAAATAATTATAAAATAGAGCAGGTTTCAAATTTGGATGTCTTGACCGATTTGGTTTACGAAAAACTTTGCGAAAGAATGGTTGCTTTTGGAATTGAAATTCAAGGATTTTTAATTGAAAAGATGGGCATGAAAAAAAATTTAAAAAACTATTTAAAAAAAATTGATGTCAAACAAAATCAACAAAAGATTGACACTAATATAAAAAAAGAATATTCTATAAATAGTTGCACAAACCAAAATTTAGCATTAGAACAAAAACAAAATAAAAAAATAAGATGCTTGCTTTGTGGGTTTGAAAATAATGCTGTAAATGAACGGTGTGCGATTTGTAACGAAAAATTGGAAGGGAGATAATTATGAAATTTAATAAAGATACAACTATTGGTGAAGTTTTAAAAGCTGATAAAAAAAATGCTGAAATTTTACAAGGCTTTGGTTTTCATTGTTTTGGATGTCCTATGTCTCAAATGGAAACTTTGGAAGAGGGTGCTGAGGTTCATGAGGTGGATTTGGACTTCCTTTTAAAAAAGTTAAACAAAGAAGATTAATTATTTAAAAAAAACATTTTAAAAAACCATGAGGTAGGGGTTATTAATTTTGAAACTAGTAAATTTGTTTGAAAGTACTTTATCGTTAAATTGATAAAGTATTTTTTTAATTTTTAATACAAAAGCAAAGATTTATGCTATAATAATATTATTAGGGAAATTGATGAACAGCGTGAAGTATTATACCGGCCATCACTCTCCAATAGCAGAATGTAGAAGGCAAAACGGATATTCAAATGCTTGGATACATCACAAAAATAGAAATAAACACCATATAGAATATTAGTATGATAGAGAAAATGAAATTTAAATGAATATGCCTTACAAATATGCTGTAATTATCTTGGTTTTTTTCGCTAGTTTTCAAAAGTTAGTGACTAAAGCTTATGGTTTTTTGTTTTAAGAATATGTTGTAATATTTTGCACACACTACATTGTGGAGAAATTTATGAAAAAAATATTTTTTTTATGTTTATCTTTTATATTTATTTTTTGTGGATGTTCAAATCCATTATTTGCGAAGGCAGATCCAAGTGTTGACATGACTCCTAGACTTATAACCTCCTCTAACTATAAAAGTGCGGTTGAGGTTGTTGATAGCGTTAAAAGTGCGGTAGTTGGAATTTCAGCAGCAGTTAATGGAGGATATAGTGTGGGTAGCGGTGTTGCTATAGCTGATGGAGGATATATTTTAACCAATCATCATGTTGTTGAAGGAAGTTCTAATTTAACTGTTTATTTTGCAGACAAAACAAATGCTTCTGCCAAATTTATTTGGTCAGATTCATCACTTGATATGGCGATAATCAAAAGTTCTAAAAACATGCCATATTTGGAATGCGGAAGCTCAAAAGATTTACAGGTTGGTGAGGATGTGTTAGCCATTGGTACGCCTTTAACCTTGCAATTTAAACATACTGTTACAAAAGGTATTGTAAGTGCTTTGAACAGAACCTTAGAAATTGAAAGTATGGGAGGGGCGAGTTATCTTCAAAACCTTATTCAACATGATGCTAGTATAAATCCTGGCAATAGTGGAGGACCACTAATTTCATTGGACGGCAGAGTTGTTGGAATCAATACTCTTAAAGCAAGTGAGTCTGAAGGGATTGGTTTTGCAATTCCTATTGAGGTGGGATGTGCTATTTCTGAACGTATTGTAAAAAACAATGATTTTGAACCAGCTTACATTGGCGTGTTTGGTTTTGATGCCGACATAGCAAATTATTATGGCGAAACAACTAGCGAGAAAGGAGTGTATGTTGTGAGTGTCGATCCCAAAGCAGTAGCTTCTCTTGCAGGTGTTGAAGAGGGAGATTTGATTGTTAAAATAGGTGACAAACAAATTGAAACTTTGTTAGATTTAAAAATGCAAATGTTTTCATATGATATTGGAGACGAAATAGTAGTTGAAATTATAAGAAATGGAGAAAAGCAAACAATTTCTATGGTGGCTCAAGAAAGACCAAACTTAGTTTCATAGATTTATATTTGAAATATTATTAATTATTATTTTGAAATTAATTATTAATAATTTAATTAAAATCAAGCTTGAAAATATTATAATAAAAAGATAACAAAAATATATTTGTTATCTTTTTTAATATTAATTTTAATTAATTAATTTTTTTTAATTTGTTTAATATTTTTTTAATATTTAATTATTAATTATTAAATTTTGTAAAAATAAAAGCTATTATAGTTAAAAAGTTTTTTTTAAATAAAATATTTGAATATAAATTCGCAAATGACAACATTTTTTTAAGAATTATAATCATAAGGTATTTTATTTTTCTTTTCGCCTAAGAGATTGAGAATAAAGCCATCTTCAATTTTACACCACCAGTGTGGGTCGTGAAGGGGAAGGTCCTTGAGAATTTCTTCGTCTGTTAAACCATTATCTCTTACTAATTCTAAATCCGCCACATGAACCATAATGTCTGCATAATCTCTTCCATTTTCGTCTGAAAATACTACTTCATATTGGTCATTTCTTAACCATGCGAAAATTATTGTACCAACCGCACCTTTAAAAACCCCTTCATTTTCATATTTTTTTTTGCTAACGATTACTCTTACATCGTCTAACCATTTCATTTTCACCTCATTATTATTTAAAATGATATTTACATATTAAACTAATTTATAAATTAATTACGGAATTAAGAATTATAATCATAAGGTATTTTATTTTTCTTTTCGCCTAAGAGATTGAGTATAAAGCCATCTTCAACTTTACACCACCAGTGTGGGTCATGAAGGGGAAGGTCCTTGAGAATTTCTTCGTCTGTTAAACCATTATCTCTTACTAATTCTAAATCCGCCACATTAATTTCCATCATGGCATAGTCTTTTCCATTTTCATCAGTAAAAGCAATTTCAAAAGTGTTCTTTCTAATTTCAGACATAATAATAACCCCTTCCGCGCCTTTGTGAACTCCTTCATTTTCATATTTTTTTTTGCTAACGATTACTCTTACATCGTCTAAATATTTCATTTTTAATACTCCTTTAATCTTGAATTAATGGTGTTGCTACTTTAATTTTTCCATTAGGCCAAGCAACACAGCCTACATGGCAATTAAAAACTTGCCCTATATGGTCACGTTTTCCAAATATTGTTAGATTTATTGCAAAATGTTGACCATGAGTATCTAATAAACCTAGCTTGTAATTCCCGTTTTTAAAATTGGTTTTTACGCTTTCAAAATAAGATTATACATATCATCAGAGTCTTGAATTAGATATCCCATAGTTTTCATCATCTTACTTTTATTAATATTTGCAAATAAATATCTTGTTATTTTTTCGATAGGAAAATCTAAAACGATGTCTACAAGGCTTGTTGGAATGTATTCACATTTGCAATTCGTATGAAAGTATTCGGGTTTGTTGTAGACTTTAAAAATTGTTTCATTTAAAGCGACGCATAATTCGCAAGCATTTACTTTTTCGTCTTTAACTGCAACTCCATTGCATTTTTCAATGTTTAAATCGCTTCTGCTCTTTCTGATTACCCAAAAATCACCATTAGTTGTAAAAAACTTTTCAACAAGACTTTTAACATTATCTAATACCGTCATTATATCACACCTCCTTTTAATTTGTAAAAGGTTAAAATCTTGAAGCTTAGTTCTTAAGCGAAAACCTCAAAACATTGGATGTTTTGAGGTTTCAATGAAATTATTAATTGTAAGTCATATTGTGTTTTTAATTTTATGTAGGGGATATCAACAATAATGTGCACAAATTAATTAAGCTTGGAATTTAACCTTTTAGATAGGATAGCAAGTCTAACTTTGCATTTTCAACTTTATGTGCCAAATATTTTTTGAATAGGACTAAAACTATTGATGTTGTTACAAGGTAACTTAATAAGTTGAGTTTAAATAGTTGATTATTGATTTTTAAGGCGAGATGGAAATCTTAAATTGATTATCTGTTTCCTATATTATTTATATATTTTATATATAATTGTTCTTTCTTTAAAAAAGCTGAAAAGTTTTAAAAAAGTGTTGACAATGCTAGGCAGGCTGTTATATAATAACCAAGCTATTATAGTCTGGGTTGATGCATAAGGTTACTTTGTCTTCAAGCGGACAAGGAGAATTTGTGCGGACAAGTGACTGCTAAAAGCGGTTGCCCTCGAGCAAAAGCATATCAAATTTCATGCCTGTTAATTCAGGTTTTAATTTTGGCTATGGTGGCGACACACACGGGATAGTGTAACGATGTGCTTTCGAGGTTTTGCTATTACAGGAGGTTAATAAAATGGCAACTCAAAAAATCAGAATTAAACTGAAAGCCTACGATCACACTCTTTTAGATCAAGCATGTTTGAGAATAATTGAAACAGCAACTAAAAGTGGTGCCAAGGTCGCAGGGCCAATACCTCTTCCAACCGATAAGGAAGTGGTAACAATCATCCGTTCACCTCATAAACATAAAGATAGTCGTGAACAATTCGAGTGCAGAACTCACAAAAGATTAATTGATGTGTATAGTCCATCGCCAAAAGCTGTCGATTCGCTCATGAAGCTCGATTTGCCAGCAGGTGTTGACATCAATATCAAACTGTAAGGAGGCTAAAAAAGTGAAAAAAGCAATTATTGGTAAAAAACTCGGCATGACACAAGTTTTCACATCTGAAGGACAAGTTGTTCCAGTAACAGTCATTGAAGCTGGACCTGTCACAGTTGTTAGAAAAAAATCTGCTGAAAAAGATGGCTACGATGCAGTTGTTGTAGCTTTTGAACAAGTTAGGGAAAAGTTGCTCACAAAACCTGAACTTGGCGTTTTTAAGAAAAGTGATGTTGCTCCTTGCAGAACTCTCAAGGAATTCAAATTTGAAAACAGCGCCGAATATGAAATCGGAAATGTGATCAAATGCGACATCTTCTCAGAAAATGATATGGTTGATGTCAGTGGAACAACTCGTGGTAGAGGTTTTACTGGAAATATTCAAAGATGGAATGCTCATAGGCTTAAGATGACTCACGGAACAGGACCTGTTCACAGAGAGGTGGGTTCTATGAGTGCAAATTCAACACCATCAAGAGTTTTTAAAAACAAAAAGATGCCTGGACAATATGGACATGAAAGCGTAACAATTCAAAATCTTGAAATTGTAAAGGTTGACACAGATAGAAATATTCTTCTTGTCAAAGGTTGCGTTCCTGGTCCAAGAGGCTCGCTTGTTGTTGTTAAACAAGCGGTTAAAGCATAGGAGGAGAGCAAAATGGCAAAAGTCAAACTTTATAATATGAACCATGAAGAAGTTGGTTCTATGACAGTTAGTGATGAAGTTTTTAAAGCTGATGTCAATGAAGGGCTTGTTCATGAAGTGGTTGTTGCTCAACTTGCTAACAAAAGACAGGGAACTAAATCTGCTCTTACAAGAAGCGAAGTTAGAGGACATGCTAAAAAACCTTATAGACAAAAACATACTGGAAATGCTAGACAAGGTTCAACTAAAGGACCTCATCAAACAGGGGGTGGAGTTGCATTTGCACCAAAACCAAGAGATTTTTCAAAGAAAATTAACAAGCAGGCAAAAAAAGTTGCATTTGCTAGTGCGCTTAGTGGAAAATTTGCTGCTAGTGAAATTGTTTTTGTTGATGAGTTTAAATTTGATGAACCAAAAACAAAACTTGCAGAAAAGTTTATGAAAGATTTTAATCTTAATAGAAAGGCTCTCGTTGTTGTTTCTGAAAATAATGAACTTGTAACAAGGGCATGCGCAAACCTTGAAAATCTTTCACTTCAACTTGCTGATGTTTTAAGTGTATATGAAGTTGTTAAATATCCTACAATTGTCATGACAAAATCTGCTGTCAAACTTATAGAGGAGGGATTTAAAGAATGAATGCTAGAGAAATAATTAAAAAACCGCTTCTCACAGAAAAAACCTATTCAGGAATTCAAAACAAGGTTTATTCTTTCATTGTTGCAAAAGATGCTAACAAAATTGAGATAGCAAAAGCTGTGGAAGAAATTTTTAAAGTGGAAGTTGATAGTGTTAAAACAGTTGTTATGAAAGGACATAAAAAAGAGCAAAACACAAAGTCGGGAAGAACAGTTGGAAGAACTAGTGACTATAAAAAAGCAATAGTAACACTTAAAAGTTCGTCAAAACCAATTCCGTTCTTTGAAAGTTTGTCATAAAGGAGATAGACAAAAATGGCAATAAAAACAAATAAGCCAACTTCAGCAGGACGCAGATTTTTAACAACAGTTTCTTTTGAAGAATTGACAAAAAAAGCTCCTGAAAAGAGTTTGCTTGCGGTTAAGAAAAAAACTGGTGGCAGAAATGCAAACGGAAGAATTACAGTTCGTCATCATGGAGGTGGTAATCGTCAAAAATATAGAATTATAGATTTTAAAAGAAATAAAGACGATGTCCCTGCAAAAGTATCTTCCATTGAATACGATCCAAATCGTTCAGCATATATTGCACTTTTGGTTTATGCTGATGGTGAAAAACGATATATCCTTGCTCCTCTTGGACTCAATGTTTCAGATATTGTGACAAGTGGTGCAAATTCAGAAATAAAAGTCGGAAATTGTCTTCCTCTTGAAAACATTCCAGTTGGTTCTACAATTCACAATATTGAGTTGATTCCTGGTAAGGGTGGGCAAATTGCTCGTTCTGCTGGTGTTGAAGTTCAACTTGTTGCCAAAGAGGGCAAGTATGCAATGCTCAGAATGCCTAGTGGTGAAATGAGAAAGGTTCTTGCTAGATGCCGTGCAACAATTGGAACGGTTTCAAATCCAGATCATGAATTGGTCTCTATTGGAAAAGCTGGAAGAAAAAGACATATGGGTGTTAGACCTACTGTTAGAGGTGTGGTTATGAACCCTAATGATCACCCACATGGTGGAGGTGAAGGAAAATCTCCAGTTGGACTTAAATCACCTGTTACTCCATGGGGTAAACCAGCACTTGGATACAAGACAAGAAAGAAAAACAAATCATCTAACAGATTGATTGTTAAAAGAATTAACTAGGAGTTAAAGATATGAGCAGATCATTAAAGAAAAAACCTTATGTTTTTCCAAAACTATTACAAAGAGTTGAAGAAATGAACAAAACAGGTGTTAAAAAGCCAATTAAAACTTGGTCTAGAGCATCAGTTATTTATCCAGAATTTGTAGGTTTCACTTTTGCTGTCCACAACGGAAAAAAACATGTTCCTGTTTACTGTACTGTTGAAATGGTTGGTCATAAACTTGGAGAATTTGCTCCAACGAGAACATTTAAAGGGCATGCTGGAAGCAAGCAAAAAGGCAAAACTACTGGTAGTAAAGATTAAAGAGGTGAAATATGGCTACAAGAATTAGAGAAAAAACAGAAAAAAGAAAGCAAAACAAGGACCAAAGACCTTTTGCAAAAGCAAACTATATAAGAATGAGTCCTTCAAAAGTGCGTATTGTTCTTGATACAATTAGAGGAAAAGATGTGGCAGTGGCTACAGCTATACTTGAAAATTCACCACATGCTGCTGCAGAAGTTTGTTCAAAACTTTTAAAATCAGCAATTGCTAATGCTGAAAATAACAAATCAATCAATAGAGCAGATTTGTTCGTGGCGGAATGTTATGTTTCTCCTGGTCCAACTCTAAAAAGAATTTTAATTAGGGCTAGAGGAAGAGCAGACAGAATGCTTAAAAGGTCAAGTCATATAACTATCATACTTGACCAAAAGGCGTAGGAGGTTAGTATGGGACAAAAAGTTAGTCCTATTGGACTTAGAATTGGTATCAACAAAGGTTGGGATTCAACATGGTATGCTGACAAAGACGAATTTGCTAAGTATATCAAAGAAGATAACAAGATTAGAAATTTTATTAAAAAGAATTATGGAAATTGTGCCATATCAAAAATTTCTATTGAAAGAACAAAATCTAAACTTGTTATTAATATCTATACTGGAAGACCTGGAATGCTTATTGGAGCTAAAGGTGTTGGAATTGAAGAGTTTAAAAAACAACTTCAAAAGGTTGTAAACCCAACTAAAAATTTAATTGTTAATGTTAAAGAAATTAAAAAGCCAGACCTTGACGCTGTTTTAGTTGCTGAAAGCATTGTTTCTCAACTAGAAAAAAGAATTCCTTTTAGAAGATGCTTAAGAAGTGCTTTGCAAAGGGTTATGAAAGCTGGAGCTAAGGGTTGTAAGGTTCAAGTTAGTGGGGTTGTAGATGGTGCCAACTCAATTGCTAGAACCGAAAAATATATGGAAGGTTCTCTTCCACTTCACACTCTTAGAGCAGATGTTGATTATGGTGTTGCTTCTGCATTTACCAACTACGGTAAACTTGGCGTTAAAGTTTGGATTTATAAAGGCGAAATTTTAAACGCTAAAGAGGACAAAGGAGGTAAAGACTGATGTTAATGCCTAAAAGAGTTAAAAGAAGAAGAGTTCATCGTGGTAGAATGACTGGTGTTGCAACAAGAGGCAATAAACTTGCTTATGGTGATTTTGGAATTATTGCAACAGAACCTTGCTGGATTAAGTCAAACCAAATTGAGGCAGCTCGTGTTGCAATGACAAGATATATAAAGCGTGGTGGACAGGTTTGGATTAATATTTTTCCTGATAAACCTGTAACAAAAAAACCTGCAGAAACTCGTATGGGTTCAGGTAAGGGTTCTCCAGAATTTTGGGTTGCAGTTGTTAAACCTGGTAGAGTGCTTTTTGAAATGAAAGGTATTTCAGAACCTGTGGCTCGTGAGGCTTTAAGACTTGGTTCTATGAAGCTTCCTTGCAAAACAAAATTTATAAAGAGAACTGAGGAGGGCAATGATGAAAATTAAAGAAATTAGAAGTTTGACAACTAAGGAATTAAAAGCAAAACTTAATGATTTGACTACCGAACTTTTCAATTTGCGTTTTTCACATGCCACTGGCAATCTTCCAAACAATATGCAACTTCATGTGGTTAAAAAGGATATTGCAAAAGTTAAAACAATTTTGAGAGAAAGAGAACTCAAAGAAGGAGTAGAGGTGTAATATGGAAGATAGAAACACAAGACCTACAAAACTTGGCGAAGTTGTGAGTGCTGGAAAAATGGATAAAACAATAGTAGTTAAAGTTGTTTCCAACTCAAAACATCCAATTTATAAAAAAGTCGTTAAAAAAACTAACAAGTTTAAGGTTCATGACCAAAACAACGAATGTGCTCTTGGAGATATCGTTGAAATTATGGAAACAAGACCACTTAGTAAAGATAAATACTATCGCCTTGTTAGAATAGTAGAAAAAGCTAAGTAAAAGGAGTGCCGTTATGATACAACCACAAACAAGATTAAAAGTTGCAGACAACACAGGTGCAAAGGAAATAATGTGCATTCGTGTGCTTGGAGGCTCTTATAGAAGAAGTGGTAACATTGGAGATGTTATTATTGCTTCTGTAAAAAAAGCTATTCCTGGTGGAATGGTTAAAAAAGGTGACGTTGTTAAAGCTGTTATAGTTAGAACAAGTAAAGGACTTAGACGTTCTGACGGAACTCATATCCGTTTTGATGACAACGCTGCTGTTATTATCGATAATCAAAAACAACCTAAAGGTACTCGTATTTTTGGACCTATTGCCAGAGAGTTAAGAGATAAAAACTATATGAAAATTATTTCTCTTGCTCCTGAGGTTATTTAAAGGAGATTGCTAAAATGAATATAAAAAAAGGTGATACCGTTGTTGTTATAACCGGTAAGGACAAGGGAAAATCAGGCAAAGTTTTGGAAGTTTTGATTAAGCAAAATCGTGTTATTATTGATGGCGTAAACATTGTTAGCAGACACACAAAACCAAAGAGTGCTCAAGAAAAAGGCGGAATTGTTAAAAAACCTGCTCCTATTGATGCTTCTAATGTTATGGTTATGTGCTCATGCGGAAAGGCTACAAGAGTTGCACACAAAATTATTGATGGTAAAAAAGTTAGAGTGTGCAAAGTTTGTGGAATGAGCCTTGACAAAGAACATGCTAAAGCAGTTAAGAAAGATGCTAAAAAGTCTGCTAAAGCTGCAAAAGCTGATGAAGTTGCGCCTAAAGAAAAAAAAGCTTCCGCAAAAGCTTCTGAAAAGAAAACTTCTAAAGCTACATCTACAAAAAAGTCTACCACTGCAAAAACAGTGAAGAAAACAGAAGAGTAGGAGGAAATTTAAATGGCTAAGATTGAAAACAGACTCAAAAAGTTTTATAAAGATGAAGTTGTTCCTTATCTTATTAAAGAATTTGGGTATAAGAATGTCAATGAAGTTCCTAAAATTGAAAAAATTGTTTTAAATATGGGACTTGGCGAAGTTAAAGACAATTCAAAAAGCTATAATTTGGCTGTTGATGAATTGACTGCAATAGCAGGTCAAAAGGCAATTCCAACTACTGCTAAAAAAGCGATTTCAAACTTTAAAGTTAGACAAGGTATGAAAATTGGTGCAAAGGTAACCCTTAGAGGAGATAAAATGTATCAATTTTTAGATAAACTAATTTCCATAGCACTCCCAAGACTTCGTGACTTTAGAGGGATTTCTCCAAAATCATTTGATGGTCATGGAAACTATGCAATGGGAATAAAAGAACAACTTATTTTCCCTGAAATCGTTTATGATAAAGTCGAAAGAACTAGAGGCCTTGATGTTATGATTGTTACATCAGCACAATCTGACAGTGAAGCACTTGCACTTTTAAAGGCAATAGGAATGCCTTTTAGTGAAAGATAGGAGGAGCGAAATGGCAAAAAAAGCTTTAATTGAAAAACAACAAAGAAAACAAAAATACGCTACTCGTGAATACACTCGTTGTAGTATTTGCGGAAGACCTCATGCAGTGCTAAAAAAATATGGTCTTTGCAGAATTTGTTTTAGAGAACTTGCTAACAAGGGTGAAATTCCTGGTGTTAAAAAGGCAAGTTGGTAAGAGGAGGACGAAAAAATGGTTAATGATCCAATAGCAGATATGCTTACAAGAATTAGAAATGCGATTGGCGCAAAACACGAGGTCGTTGAAGTAAGCATTTCAAACGAAAAACTTGCAATCGCTCAAATCCTCTTGAATGAAGGTTATATTGCAAACTTTGAAATTGTTAATAGTGGTAATTTTAAAAATATTAAAATTACACTAAAATATATGGATAATGAAAGTGTTATTTCCGGTCTTAAAAGAATTTCAAAACCAGGTCTTAGAGTTTATGCTCCATGCGACAAACTTCCTAAAGTTATAAGTGGTTTGGGAATTGCTATCATTTCCACAAACAAGGGAATTTTAACAGATAAGCAAGCTAGAGAAAAAGGTGTAGGCGGTGAAGTGCTTGCATATGTATGGTAGGAGGAAATTATGTCTAGAATTGGAAGAAAAGAAATTATACTCCCTGCTGGAGTCACCGTTGAAGTAAATGGACAAAATGTTGTTGTCAATGGTCCAAAAGGCAAACTTTCTCAAGATGTTGATAAACAAATCGTTGTCAAATGTGAAAATGGTGTTGTTTGCTTGACAAGAACAAATGAAACCAACGATGCTAAAGCTAAACATGGTCTTTATAGAGCACTTTTGAATAATATGGTTCATGGTGTGAGTGAAGGATTCTCAAAAAAACTCGAAATAAAAGGTGTTGGTTACAAAGTTTCTAAACAAGGGAACAAAATTGTTATGAATATTGGTCTTTCTCATAACGTTGAAGTTGTTGAAAATGATGGAATCAAATTAGATTGTCCATCTGCTACTGAAATTTTAGTGTCAGGTATTGACAAGCAAATGGTTGGCCAATACGCAGCTAAAATTAGAGCTTTAAAACCAGTTGAGCCTTATCATGGTTATGGTATTAAGTACTCTGATGAAGTTGTAATTAGAAAAGTCGGAAAAACTGCCGGTAAAGGCAAAAAATAGGAGCTGTTATGTTAACTAAACAAGATAAAAACAAAAACAGAGTGGTTCGTCATGTTAGAGTAAGAAGAAAAATTTCTGGCACTGCTGAAAGACCAAGGCTTAATGTTTATAGAAGTTTAAATGAAATTTATGCACAAATTATAGATGATGAAAAAGGTGTTACTCTTGTTTCTGTTTCCACAAAAGAAAAAGAACTAAAATCAGCTTTGGAAGGTAAGAACAAAACTGAGCAAGCAAGATTAGTTGGCGAAACTATTGCCCAAAGAGCTAAAAGCAAAAACATAAATGATGTTGTTTTTGATAGAGGTGGATATTTGTATACTGGCAGAGTTCAAGCTCTTGCAGAAGGTGCTCGTTCAAAAGGTCTTAATTTTTAGGGGGAAATGATGGAAGAGAAAAGAGAAAAAAGCAGAAATGCTGAAAGAACAAGAAGACAGGATGACATTGATAAAATTTTGGTTTCTGTAAGAAGAGTTACCAAGGTTGTTAAAGGTGGAAGAACAATGCGTTTTTCTGCGCTTGTGGTTGTTGGTGATAGAAATGGTAGTGTTGGAATTGCAACTGGAAAAGCTAGCGAAGTTCCAATGGCTGTTGAAAAAGCAACCGAAAAAGCAAAGAAGAACATGAAAAAAATTAATATTATCAATGGGACCATTCCTCATGAAGCCATCGGTAAATTTTCTACAAGCGAAATTCATTTGCTTCCTGCAAAACCTGGTTGTGGAGTAATAGCTGGTGGTAGTGCACGTTCTGTTATTGAACTTGCTGGAATTAAGGATATTGTCACCAAAATTCATGGTTCAACAAACAAAATCAACTGTGTTAAAGCAACATTAAATGGTCTTCTTTCAATCAGAACTGTGGAAGAAGTTGCTGCAAAACGCGGTAAGTCCCCAGAGGAGATTTTATAATGGCACAAGAAAAGAAAATTAATGTTACTTATGTCAGAAGTTGCATAGGTTACAACAAAAATCAAGCTAAAATTATTGAAGCTTTGGGATTTAAAAAATTGGGTCAAACAAAGCAATTTCCAGATAATGAAAGCATTAGAGGAAGCATTGCTCATGTTGCTCATCTTCTCAAAGTAGAAGAAGTTAAATAGGAGGATTTAGAGCATGAAATTACATGAGTTAAAACCTGCTGACAATTCTAAAACTGCTAAATTTAGAAAGGGTAGAGGAATTGGTAGTGGACTTGGAAAAACAAGTGGTAAGGGTCAAAAAGGTCAAAACGCTCGTAGTGGCGGTGGAGTTAGACCTGGTTTTGAAGGCGGACAACTTCCTCTTATTAGAAAACTTCCAATTAGAGGATTTAATAACTATGACTTCAAAAAGGTTTATTCAACTGTAAATGTTGGAGAACTTGAAATATTTGAAGCTAACACTATTATCGATGAAGAGCTTCTTTATGTTAATAGGTTGGTTGGTAAAAGACAACCTTATGGATTAAAAGTTTTAGGAAACGGAGAATTGACCAAACCGCTAACAATTAAAGCTAGCAAATTTACTAAATCTGCTATTGAAAAAATTGAAAAAGCTGGCGGAAAAATTGAGGTGATTTAATGTTTAAAACATTTATTAATGCATTTAAAGTAAAAGAATTAAGGGGGAAAATTCTTCTCACCTTGCTTCTTTTGTTTATTTTCAGAGTTGGTTGTTGGTTGCCAGTTCCTGGCATTGATGTATCGGCATTTGGCACCGAAGCTACAGGTAATGAATTTTTAGGACTTTTAAGTTCTATTAGTGGTGGAGCTTTGGCAAATGGTTCCTTATTGGCACTTGGTGTGTCACCATATATTAGTGCTTCTATTATAATTCAACTTTTAGCAGTTGCCATTCCAGCACTTGAACGACTTAGTCAGCAAGGTGAAGAGGGCAGAAAAAAAATGAGCCTTTATACTAGAATTGCTGCCTTAGTACTTTCTGTTATTCAGGCTGTTGGAATTGTAATTGCTTTCAAAGAATTTATTGATCCAAACATGCTTTGGAATGGAGCTCCAACTTGGTTGGCTTGCACTATCATTGCAACTGTGTTGATTTCTGGTGGAATGTTTACCGTTTGGCTTGGTGAAAGAATTACCAAACTTGGTGTGGGTAATGGTATGTCACTTCTTATTTTTGTTGGTATTTTGTCTTCTGCTGGTACAGCAATTTTAAATGCATTCCAAGAAGTTTTTGCTGGAAATATAAATTATTTGTGGACTCTTTTGATTTTTGCTCTTGCGATTCTATTGATTTTTGGTCTTATCGTTTTTGTAGACTCTGCAGAGAGAAGGGTTCCTGTTCAATATGCTAAGCAAATTAAAGGCAGAAAAATGTATGGAGGTCAAAGTTCATATATTCCAATTAGAGTTAATGGTTCAGGAGTTATGCCAATTATCTTTGCAAATGCCTTATTAACCTTTCCACAACTATTATTTAATATGTTCTGGCCTAATTCTAATGCATATTTTTGGTATGCTAAATATTTAGGAACGGGTACTTGGGTTTATATTGTTTTAACCGCACTTTTAATTTTGTTCTTCACTTATTTTTATTCGCAAATAATATTTAATCCAGAAGATGTTAGCAAACGCATTCAACAAAATGGTGGATTTATTCCAAGTATTAGGCCTGGAAAACCTACTGCGGATTATTTAAAACGCATTTCGTCTAGAATTACTTTCTTTGGGGCTTTGTTTTTAGCTTTTATTGCTTTGATTCCTTCTTTAGCATTAAAAGGTGCAGGTAGTGCTTTAGATTCTTCACTTATTAATGCTTTCAGTGCAACTGGACTTATGATTATAGTTTCCGTTGCTTTGGAATTAGATAAACAATTGGAAGCGCAAATGCTTATGAGAAATTATAAAGGGTTTTTAAAATGATTTTGGTTTTTTTAGGAGCCCCTGGTTGTGGCAAGGGTACCATTGCTAAAATTTTTGAAGAAAAATTAAACTTTTGCCACATTTCTACTGGCGATTTAATTAGAAATGCCATCTCTTCTAATAAAGAACTTGGAGAGATGCTTAAACAAATTATTTCAAACGGAAATCTTGTTTCTGATGAAATTGTGTTAAAATTATTAAATGAAAAATTGAAGGATTGCAGTTCAAATTTAATTTTGGATGGATTCCCAAGAAATCTTTTGCAGGCTCAAAAACTTGATGAAATGATAAAAATTGATAAAGTTGTTTACATTGATACACCATATGACATTATAAAAGAGCGTTTGGTGGGTAGGAGAACTTGTGAAAATTGTGGCAAAGTTTATAATTTAGACATTTATAATTCAAACACTTGTAGTTGTGGTGGAAAACTAGTTCAAAGAGAAGACGATACACCTCATATTATTGAAAAACGATTTAAAGTTTATGAAAAAGAAACAATGCCTTTAGTTCAATATTATCAAAATCAAGGTAAATTGCTTAAAGTTGAGTCAAATTCATCCTCTAATGACACTTTTAAAAACATACTAAATATGTTGGAGGTGAAGTGATGTTGCTTACTGAAAAAGATATGGAACTTATGAGAATTGCAGGCAAAATTACTTCTGAAGCTTTAATATATGCTGAAACCCTTATAAAACCAGGAATTTCTACTTTAAGACTTGACAATTTAATAGAAAAATATATAATTAATAAAGGTGGAATTCCTGCTTTTAAAAATTACAATGGCTTTCCTAACACCATATGTGCATCTGTAAATGAAATGGTGGTTCATGGCATCCCATCGGATAATATCGTTTTGAAAGAGGGCGACATTATTTCAATTGATTTGGGTGCAATTTACAAGGGGTTGTATTCAGATGCTGCAAGAACTTTTCCAGTCGGAAAGGTTTCAAAACAAGTTCAGAAACTTATAGATGTTACTAAGCAATGTTTTTATGAGGGCATAAAAAAACTAAAACTTGGTGGGAAGCTCAACGATGTGTCGTCTGCAATTCAAGATTATGCTGAACAAAATGGTTTTTCTGTTGTTAGAGAACTTGTTGGACATGGAATTGGAAGGAATTTGCACCTAGATCCACAAATTCCAAATTATAGTTGCGCAGATAATCATTATATTATTCAAGAAAACACTGCTCTGGCAATTGAACCTATGATTAATATGGGGAAAAAGAATGTTCTTTTAAGTAAAGATGGTTGGGGAGTGTTTACTAAAGATGGTCAGCCATCAGCGCACTATGAAAACACAGTTTTGATAACTAGAAATGGATTGGAGATTTTAACATTATGAAATTTGAAATCGCAGATATAGTTGTTTCAACTGCTGGAAGGGACATGGGTTGTTCATATTTTGTTTGGGGACATGAAGGAAACAAAATTTTACTTGTTAATGGTCGTTCAAGAAAAATTAATAATCCCAAACGCAAAAACGAAAAACATCTTGTTTTTAAACAAAAGTCTATTCATGTTTTAGACAAAATTAAAAATAATGAAAAAATTAATGATTCGTTCTTAAGAAAAGTGCTTAGTGCTCAGGAAAACTGCTAAAAGGAGTTGTTATGTCAAAAGAAGATGTGATAGAATTTGAAGGAGTTGTAGAAGAGGTTTTGCCAAACACAACTTTTAAAGTTCGCCTTTCTAATGGGCATGTTATTACTGCATACATTTCTGGCAGACTTAGAATGAATTATATTAAAATTCTTGAAGGTGATAAGGTCAAAATTGAAATGAGTCCTTATGATTTGACAAAAGGTCGTATCACTTGGAGAGCAAAAAACTAGGAGGGAAAAATGAAAGTTAGACCATCTGTGAAACCTATGTGCAATAAATGCAAGGTAATAAAAAGAGAAGGAAAAGTTATGGTCATTTGTCCTAAGGACCCATCTCACAAACAAACTCAAGGCTAATTCACTTTAAATATTATTTAACCTTGAAAATAAACGATATTCCTACGCGGCAATTTTGGGGAGTGTCGATGAAATATATGCAAGAAGGTTATGTCACGGACTTTCTTGTTTATGTTGATTTTTGATCAATGTATTGTTGTGACATCAATTATTTAAAATTTCGGAGGAAAAATTTTATGGCAAGAATCGCTGGTGTTGATTTACCACGAGAAAAAAGAGTTGAAATAGGACTCACCTATATTTATGGTATAGGCAGAGTGACTTCTAATAAAATTTTAGCTGAAACTGGCATTAGTCCTGATATCCGTGTTAAAGATTTAGATGAAAATGACATTGCAAAACTTCGTGCGGTAATTGAAAAAGATTATGCAGTTGAAGGTGAACTTAGAAAAGAAGTTTCTCTTAATATTAAAAGATTGACCGAAATTGGCTGTTATAGAGGTGTTCGTCATCGTAAAGGTTTGCCAGTTAGAGGTCAAAATACTAGAACTAATACTAGAACAAGAAAAGGCCCAAGAAAAGTCGTTGGCGGAAGCAGTAAAAAGGGAAAAGCTTAGGAGTAAATTATGGCAACAACAACTAAAACAAAAAAGAAAAGAATTTCTAAAAACATTGATAAAGGTGCTGTGCATATTAAATCGTCTTTTAATAACACCTTAGTAACTTTTACTGATGTTAACGGAAATGTGATTTCATGGTCTAGTTCTGGGAAACTAGGTTTTAAAGGCTCAAAAAAGAGCACTCCATTTGCAGCTCAACAAAGTGTTGAAGATGCAGCAAAAGTCGCAAAAGAACATGGCATTAGAAATGTTGATGTCTATGTTAAGGGACCTGGTAATGGCAGAGAAGCTGCTATTAGAGCATTGCAAACAGCTGAAATTAATGTGACTATGATTAAAGATGTTTCACCTATTGCTCACAATGGCTGTCGTCCTCCAAAACCAAGAAGAATTTAAAAGGAGAAAAAACATGGCAAAAACAGTTGGACCTGACTGCAGACAATGTCGTCGTGAGGGTTGTAAATTATTTTTGAAAGGCGAAAGATGTACTACTAAAAAATGTGCATTTGAAAGAAGACCTGTAATTCCTGGACAACATGGTGCCTCAAGAAAACGGGTAACAGAATATGGCACACAGTTAAGAGAAAAACAAAAAGTTAAAAAAGCTTATGGTATTTTAGAAAAACAATTCAGAAGATACTATGAAGAAGCTGAAAGAATGAAAGGTGTTACTGGTGAAAACATGCTTTCACTTATTGAAAGAAGGCTTGATAATGTCATTTATAGAATGGGCATTGGCTCAAGCAGAAGTGAATGTCGTCAAATAGTTAATCATGGACATATAACAGTAAATGGCAAATCGGTTAATATAGCTTCATATAGGGTTAAAGCTGGCGATGTTATTGCTGTTAAGGAAAATAAAAAAGACCTTGAAATGTTTAAAGATCTTAAAGGCATGAAAATTGTTATGCCAAAATGGCTTGAATTTAACACGGAAACTTTGACAGGTAAAATTCTTGACCTTCCTAAGAGAGAAGATATTGATTTGAACATCAAAGAACACTTGATTATCGAGCTCTATTCAAGATAGTTTAAGGGGGAAATATAGTTTATGATGGAAATTGAAAAACCAAGGATCACTTGTGAGGAAACCGATAATGGAAGTTTTGCTAGGTTTATTATTGAACCTCTAGAAAGAGGATATGGAATTACTCTTGGCAACTGCTTTAGAAGAACTCTTTTATCTTCTCTTCCTGGTGCTGCACCGATAGCAATTAAAATAGCTGGTGTTTTGCATGAGTTTTCTACTGTGAAAGGTGTGAAAGAAGATGTTGTTGATATTGTTCTTAACTTAAAAGGTCTTTATGTAAAAACTACATCTCAAGACTCGGATTTCACAACAACTTTAAGACTTAGGAAAAAAGGCGAAGGAGAGGTTACTGCTGCTGATTTTGAAAGCAATGATCAGGTAGAAATTTTGAATAAAGATTTGCATATATGCACTTTAGATAGCGATGCCGATTTCGACTTGGAAGTTTTAATTGGAAGAGGTCGTGGCTATGTTAGTGGTGCACAAAATAAAGAACGAGTTGACATGGTAGATTATGTTGCCATAGATTCACTTTATTCTCCTGTCAAAAAAGTCAATTACAATGTTGAAAACACTCGTGTTGGACAAAGCATTGATTATGACAAACTTATTTTAGAAGTGCAAACGAATGGAACTATTTCTGCCAGAGAAATTGTTTCTCTTGCTGGTAAAATTATAATGGAACATGTTGGACTTTTTGTTTCGCTTTGTTCTGAAATGAATGATGTTAATATTTTAATTTCACATGAAGAAGAAAACCAAACAAAATATTTAGAAATGCCAATAGAAGAAATGGATCTTTCTGTTCGTTCATATAATTGCTTAAAACGTGCTAATATAAACACAATTGAAGATTTGGTTAAAAAATCTAAGAATGATATGCTTAAGGTTAGAAATTTGGGACTTAAATCTATTGAAGAAGTTATTGCTAAACTTGAAGATTATAACTTGTCACTAAGAAATGATGAGGATTAATCATTATAAATTTAAAAATATATAGGAGAAATTTATGGCTAACGATAAATTGGGAAAACCAACCGACCAAAGAATTGCACTTCTTAGAAATCAAGTGACAAATCTTTTGTGGTATGGAAAAATTGAAACAACCAAAGCCAGAGCTAAATCTGTTGCTAGTAAAGCAGAAAAACTTTTAACACTTGCAATTAATTCATATAACGATGTTGTTAATGTAACAAAAGATGTTAAAGATGCAAAGGGCAATGTTGTTAAACAAAATTTCGTCAATGATGGAGTTAAAAAACTCAATGCTAGAAGAAAACTTATGGCATTTTTATATGATGTTCAAGAACAAAGAATGCCAAAAGAAAAAAAGGCAAATTTTGATGCCAGAGTTGAAGGTATTAATCATCCATTAATTGAAAAGATATTTAATGTTTATGCGCCAAAATATGCTGATAGAGCTAAAGAACTTGGAACAGCTGGAGGATATACGCGTATTATTAAGCTTGGCAAAAGACGTGGCGATGCAGCTGAAATGGTTGTAATTGAACTGGTTTAATATTTAACTAGACATAAACAAAAACATATTTATTTTTTAAAATATCGACTTGACTAATATTTGTCTAGGAAAGTCGATTTTTTTAATAAAAGGATTATTATGATTTTAAATAAACAACAATTTTTAGAATTTGTATGCGGAAAACAAGAATCTTTAAAATATGATGTAGAATTTAAAAAGTTTAATAAAAACTCATTTAAAGCTTTGATTAAACTTAAATTCTATAATGATATTTTTAATGATAATACAATTGCAATTTTTACTTTAAATGATTATTATTGTGTTTTAGAATGGCAAAAAGGAATAAATTTAAATAAGTCTTTTGATATGAGCGAAGATTATAGAAAATATGTTATTTCACAACTTTTAAAAAAAGATAATGCAGATATTCTTATTGACAAATATTTGTTTAAATGTAAATCAAATTTAATTCATGAAAGGAAGGAACGATATTTTGAATAGTTGTATTTTTTGCAAAATTATAAATGATGAATTAGAATCAAAAAAAATTTATGAAAACGATTATGTATTAGCTTTTTTAGATATTTCAAATGATGCTGATGGTCACACTCTTGTAATTCCTAAAAAGCATGTTAGAAATTTGTTAGATTGCGATGAAAATACTATGCAAGAAGTAATGAAAGCAATTCAAAAAATTATGCATCACTATAAGTCGAAAGGATATGAAGGATTTAATTTGATTTGTTCTAATGAACCAGCAGGCGAACAAAGTATTTTTCATTTGCATTTTCACATTTATCCTAGAAAAAGTGATGACGGAATGAGAGTTTTCCCTAAGCTTTCTAATTCTCAACATACTTTAGAAGAAATGTGTGAATTTTTAAAACTTAATTAGAGATAATTTATGTTTGAATTTTCAAAATCTATTATATTTTCTGAAGCTGAATTTAAAAATAATGCTATTTCTTTATCATCATTAATGCATGCTTTTGAAGAAATCGCTGTGTTGCATGCAAACGAATTAGGCATAGTTTATAAGAATAAAGTTTGGGTAATTTTAAAACTAAAAATTGATTTTGTTGAGTCACTTCAGGTTGGAAAAGAATATATTTTAAGAACATATATCAATGATAGAGGAAAATTTGATTGCGATAGATATTTTGAAATATTATCAGATAATAAAGTTTATATTAAAGCTATATATAACTGGTGTTTAATTGATATTATTACAAGAAAGTTTGAAAGCTTAGAAATTATAAATTATCCCGTTCCTGTTCGTCAAAATAAAAATTTTCTAAAAATAAACAAAAGCGAGTTTGTTAATTTAAATAACAAATTTACTTTTGTTGTTAAAAAAGAAAATCTAGATGAAAACTTTCATATGAATAACAAAGTATACGGAAAGATAATTGAAAACTTATTTCAAAAATCATTTAAACAGGTTTTAATTAATTTTGAGCATGAAGCAAAATTAAATGATGAAATAATTTTAAATTATGCTATTGAGAAAGAACAAGGCTTGCTCATGTCTAAAATTAAAGATAATATTTGTTTTTGTTCTTTAGTTAGTTTTCTTTAATTTAAATTAAAAACTCTTAAAAGCAAGTTGCTTTTAAGAGTTTTTTGTTTTATGTACTAACAAGGTTGTCTGCGGTTGCAGCCATTTCCGCAAATAGAAAGTAAAATAACAAGCCACAAAATGCCACAAATATCAATGTTTGTATCACATCCACAACAAGAAAGAAGCAATAAAAGTAAAATTATGTCGCAGCAGCAATTATCATTTCTGTCGTGTCCGCCAAATCCTCCAAAGCCAAAGCCATTGAAAAAGTTCATGCTTTTTTCCTCCTTTATTAAATTGAATCTCACTAATTAATTTAATAAGCGCTTAAAAAATTAATTATTTTATCTTTTGTACTTCACTTTACCTCTTTTGTGTTATATTTCATACTATGCATTTTTTTTAAATGTGTTACACTTTTTTAAAAGTGCACTAAAATTGTTTTAAAATAAGAAATTCAATTTAAATTGCCAAGAATCATACAAAATGCATCGTATTTCATATAAAATGTTTGTTCAATCAATTTTTTTATTGTAAAATAATTATTAGAGGAGAATTCATGTCTAAGAACTATAGTAATGAAAAGAGAAAAGAAAAAGCTTTTTTATTTGGAGTTGTTTTTGATAATAAAATTGAGGTTTCCGCACAGCTTAAAGAACTAGAAAGATTATGTGACACAGCTGGTGTTGAAGTTGTGGGACAAGATTTTCAGATGTTAAGGGAAATAAACCCTACTTTTTTAATAGGCAGTGGTAAGGTAGAAGAATTGAAGGGAAAAGTTAAAGATGCTGATGTTTTAGTTGTTGACCATGAACTATCTGGCTCACAAATTAGAAACCTTAGCGATGAACTTAACATTAAGGTTATTGATAGGTTTAATTTAATTTTAGATATTTTTGCAACAAGAGCAAAATCAAATGAGGGAAAACTTCAAGTTGAACTTGCACAAGCAAAATATTTTTTGCCAAGGCTTTCAAGTATCTCAGGCAGTAGTGGTAGATTTTCTTCTGGAGGTGTTGGAACAAGAGGTCCAGGAGAAACTAAACTAGAACTTGATAAAAGGCATTTAGAAAAAAGAATTTCATATCTAGAGAAACAACTTGATGAAATTAAAAAAAATAGAGAGGTGAAAAATCGAGCTAGGTATAATTCTAACAAGTTTTCTGTTGCTATAGTTGGATATACGAATGCTGGAAAAAGCACTCTTTTAAATCTTCTTTCTAAGGCAGAAGTATATGCTGATGATAAATTATTTGCGACATTAGAAACTACAAGCAGAAAATTGTTTTTAAAACTTGGATATGAAATAATTTTAACAGACACGGTTGGGTTTATTGAAAAACTACCTCACGCACTTATGCATGCTTTTGCTTCCACTCTTGACGAGGCTAAAAATGCAGATTTAATTTTGCATGTGGTTGACGTTTCAGATAGTCAAAGAAAGCAAAAAATGAAGGTCGTTAATGAAGTGCTTAACAATATTGGGGCAAAAGCAGAAATTTTAGTTGTTTTTAATAAATGCGACAAAATTCATTTATTACCCGATATGGATTTCGATTATGTTTGCATTTCGGCATTAAAAAATAGTGGAATACAAGAACTAAAAGCTAAAATTTTAGAAAAATTAGAAAAGTTAAAAATATAACCAATAAATAGCTTCCGTAAAACTTAAGTTTTGTTTACACAAAACAAAGCAAAAACTGAAGTTTTTTTTATCGCTATTTGAATAAATTTATTTTTATTCTACTTAAAAGGTTTTTACTTGATTTAAGTTGAATTAATGTCATTTGCTAAATTTTGATTTAATTTTACTGCTTCTAAATATGCGCTCTTTATATATGCTGAAAAAAGTTCATTATCAGCATTATTTATTAAAGCTTGTATGATAGTTATTAGTTCATTAATTTCTAACTTTATATTTAAAAGTTTGGAATTTAATTTAGAATTAAATTGTGTGTCAAAATTAGATTGGGTTTTCAATATATTTGATTTTAAGTCATTTATTAATAATTTACATTCGGTTTTTGTTTTTACAGAAGTATCTAAACTTATTGAAATATCATATAGAGTTTTATAAGTGTTTTTAAATAAATTTATTGCTTCAGACATGGTAGATTTTTCATCCGTTGTCAAATTCATGTCTATTTCTATTTTATCAACTTTGATTTCAATGATTTCAGAAGAAATCCCGCTTTCTGAAAGATGTTCAACTACTTTTTCTGCATCACTTTTATTTTCATAACCACTTGCTAATACATAATAAACATTGTCAATGGAATAAATAAATCCAGCACCATTTTTTTGCATGACATCATTGACCTTGTCTTTAGCTTGGATTAATGAAATTGCTTTTTCTAATGAAATAGCATAAATGGTATATGAATTGCTTTTAGTTGTTTGAGTTGTTAAAAAGGCAAAATTACCAATAGTGATAAGACTAGAAAGTAAATCTGCCAATACAAAAGAAAGTCCAATCGATAACAAAATTACACAAATTCCAAACAATTTAAATTTTTTTGGCATAAAACTCTTGACTCTCCCAATTTTGTCATATAACATATGTATGCATAAATACGACAAACTATTCTAATTGATAAAAGCTTTTAATTGGACATTTTGAGAAAAAAAAGTTATAATTAAAATATTGAAGTTTTAGCACAATTATGCAAAAATTTATTTTCAATTAAGGAGGATTTATGAAATTAAAACCGCTTTTTGACAGGGTTATTTTATCTGTTGAAAAAAATAACGAAAAAACATCAAGTGGGCTTATGTTGCCAACTGCTAGCTTGGAAAAATCACAAGTGGCAAAAGTTGTGGCAGTAGGTGAAGGTGGTGTTGTAGATGGAAAAAATGTTGAAATGAAACTTAAAGTTGGGGACAGGGTTATATTTACAAAATATGCAGGCAGTGAGTTTAAATATGATGATGAAGAATATATTATAATTAAACAGACCGATGTGCTTGCTGTTATTGATTAGGAGGAATTATGGCAAAACAAATTAAGTATGGAGAAGATGCACGAAGAGCATTGGAAAAGGGTGTTAATATTCTTGCTGATACAGTTAAAATTACTCTTGGTCCTAAAGGCAGGAATGTTGTTTTGGAAAAGAAGTTTTCAACACCACTTATCACAAATGATGGAGTTACAATTGCAAAAGAAGTTGAGCTTGAAGATGCATTTGAAAATATGGGTGCACAACTTATCAAAGAAGTGAGTGTAAAAACAAACGATGTTGCTGGAGATGGAACAACAACAGCATGCGTGCTTGCTCAAGCGATTATAAGGGAGGGCAACAAAAATTTTGTTGCAGGCGCAAACCCAATGATTATGAGAAGAGGAATTGACAAGGCTGTTAATTTGGTTTGTGAGAAATTGAAAGAATTTTCAAAGCCAGTTGAAGATAGCAAAGCAATTGCACAGGTCGCAAGCATTTCTGCTTCTGATGAAAACATTGGCAAACTTATTGCAGAAGCTATGGAAAAAGTAGGAAAGGACGGTGTCATAACGGTTGAAGAGTCAAAGACAATGAAGACCGAGCTTTCCATTGTAGAAGGTATGCAATTTGACAGAGGCTTTCTTTCAACTTATATGTGCACAGACATGGACAAAATGCAGGCAGTGTTCGACAATCCATATATTTTGGTTACAGACAAAAAGATTTCTTCAGTTCAGGAAATTTTACCTATTTTGGAAGCTCTTGCTAAGTCTGGTGAAAAGTTAGTTATTATTGCAGATGAAGTGGAAGGTGATGCTCTTGCAATGTTAATTTTAAATAAATTGAGAGGTGCATTTAATTCTGTTGCAGTTAAAGCCCCAAGTTTTGGTGACAAGCGTAAAGCTATGCTTGAAGATATTGCAATTTTAACTGGAGCAACTGTTGTTTCTGATGAACTTGGAATGGATTTAAAAGCCACAACGCTTGAAATGCTTGGCAGAGCAAGACAAGTTACAGTTGACAAGGATAACACAACCATTGTTGAGGGTGCAGGTGACAAAGCTAAACTCCAATCAAGAATAAATTCAATCAGACTTCAACTTGCAAATGAAACAAGCGACTATGAAAAAGAAAAACTTTCTGAAAGACTTGCAAAACTTGCGGGCGGAGTTGCTGTTATTAATGTTGGAGCAGCAACAGAAGTTGAAATGAAGGAGAAAAAACTTAGAATTGAGGATGCTCTTTCAGCAACAAAAGCAGCAACAAGTGAAGGTGTTGTGGCAGGCGGCGGAGTTGCACTTTTAAAGACGGTTAAATTTGTAAAAGATTTAGTCTCAAGTTTAGACGGCGATGAAAAAACAGGAGCTAATGTCATTTTGCGTGCCATTGAAGAACCAATTAGACAAATTGCAAAAAATGCAGGTGTAGATGGTGGAGTTATTGTCAATGAAGTGACATCTAAAGATTCTGCAAGCTATGGTTATGATGCTTTAAACAATAAATTTGTTGACATGTTTGAAGCGGGAATCATTGACCCAACAAAGGTCACAAAATCAGCGCTTATAAATGCAGCGAGTGTGGCATCAACTCTTCTTACAACCGAGTGCTTGGTTGCAGAAAAAGAAGATAATAAATGCGCATGCCATAATAACAATGTGAATGAGACCAATGTATATTAAATAAAATAAAAAGATGGAAGAAAAAGCCAATGAAATATGGCATAAGCTTCCATTTTTTTTTGAATTCATAAAGAGTAAATATAAATTGCACATTAATGTGTCAAAAACATCGAAGAATAACTTGAAAAAATATAAAAATTGGTACTTGATTTTATGTATTTTGTGTGCTAAAATTTTTTCTAGAGGTAAAAATGAAAAATAAATTGTATAATAATTTGAAAAAATATGTAAAAGAAGGTAATTTGAATTTAGATAAAACAAACATTTTTGTTGCACTTAGTTTATGTATGCTTGGTGGGTCATTAGGAATTATTTTTCCACCTGTTGGTATAAATTTTTTATTGATTAGTTCGATACTATTTGGTGTTGTATCCATATTAGAAGCAGTTATGCTTTATCATCCAAATTCAAACAAGCGTTTTGGAATTATGTCTAAAACTTTATCATTTGTTGAATTGGCTATTTTTGATACCCTTTGCGCACCAAGTATTTTGCTTAGCAAGGGAAAAGATGAAGTTGTAATATCCAAAGATGAAGATAATATTATCTTAAATATTAATGAAAATATTAAAGATGTACAAAGGGAAAATATTATTAATCCAATAAAAGAAGAGAGAAAGATTAATACAAATAAAAATAACTCAAAAAATGATAATGACTTTACAATGTAAATTTAACTTAATTGTTTAAAATTAATGAGCCCAGTATTTTACTGAGCTCATTTTAATTAGTGGTCATATTGTAAAGCAAAAAAATTATATGTGCAACAATCTCATTTTAAATTTGAATAATATAAACTATGTGATGTTAAATTTTGCTTGCATCAAAATTTAAGTTTTGTTTACACAAAACAAAGCAAAAACTAAAGTTTTTTCTTCATCACAGTTTGAATTAACATCAGT
>CALWMK010000007.1 GCA_944381825.1 uncultured Clostridia bacterium | reverse complement strand
CTGTTTGAATTAACATCAGTTTTGCTTGCAAATGACTCCGTCGCTTGCAGACAAAACTTCCGATAATATAATAAAAGATATTTGCAATTATTATTAAAATGATTTATACTTTACTAGGAATTTGGCAACAATATTTTATCAATCTTTTTTAGGATAAAAGAAGGAACACTTAAACAAAAAGATAATTTATAAATTTCACAAAGAACCATAAGGAGAGTTATCGAAGAGGTCATAACGAGGCGCACTCGAAATGCGTTTGTCGAAGAAATTCGACACGAGGGTTCGAATCCCTCACTCTCCGCCACGAAGAACTGTATTCTAATATATGGTTCTTTTATTTTTGTTACAAAGGTTTTTCAGAGTTTGTTGTATCCACTCAAATTGTAAAACAAAAAATCATTTCATTGCTTAAATACAAAAAGATATGAACACGGAAAATGAATTTAATCTAGTTAATAGATTTAATCAAAATTACAGTAACTCCTTATAAATTTGTTTTTGCTATAAATTCTATCGTAGCATTGTTTTCGTATAAATCAAAGGCATAAAATATTGCTTAAATATACAATTTTATAATGAATTGTCAGGTGGAAAAGCTGGCTATTTTTATGCTTTCAAAGACAATTTTTATTCTCTTTCGTTTATTTATACAACTTAATTAAAAACAAAATTATTTTTAGCAAACCATACTTCCGTTTGCCTCTGCCATTTACTAATTAAATTATCATTTAATTAATTATTTTAGTCCAACAGCCTTTTTTACCCTTGTAATCGTTTCCTCTGCAATTGGTCTGACTTTTTGTGCCCCTTTTAAAAGAATTTCTTCCACTATTTGGGGATTGTTAAAGTAGAATAAATACTTTTGTCTTATAGGTTCTAAAAAAGAATCCATTTTTTCAAAAAGAATTTTTTTTGCTTCTGCCCATGAAATTCCTTTTTTAAACTCAGTTTCAAAAGACATTATTTCTTGTTCATTGGCAAAAAGTTTATACAAATTAAATATTGTGCAATTTGTATTTTTGGGTTGGTTTGGCAATGAACTGTCTGTAACAATTTTTGAAATCAGTTTTTGAAGTTGATTTGATTCGCAAATAATTGGAATAATATTTCCATAGCTTTTGCTCATCTTTTGTCCATCAGTTCCTAAAATTATTGCCTGTTCTTTTTCAGTAATGGCGGATGGCATAATCAAAGAGTTGCCAAATGTTTTGTTGAAAATTTTAACCATATCTCTTGCAATTTCAATATGTTGAAGTTGGTCTTTTCCAACTGGAACATAATTTGAATTTAATAGAACAATATCACTTGCCATTAGAATAGGATAATTAAAAAGCCCCATGTTTACTCCATCATCCTCTTCGCTGCCAATTTCTTTGTTTTTTTCCACAATGTTTTTATATGCATGAGCTCTATTCATAAATCCTTTTGCAGTTATACAAGAAAGAATCCAAGACAGTTCACAAACTTGTGGAACATCTGATTGCCTATAAAGGGTAACCTTGTTTGGATCAAGCCCACAGGCAAGCCAAATACATGCAATTTTAAACGAATTTTCTTTTAATTCTTGCTTGTTTTTTACAGTAGTAAGTGCATGATAATCTGCAATAAAATAAAAACAATTATAATCCTCTTTATTGGAAAGTTCTATTGCTGGTTTTATTGCTCCAAAATAATTTCCAATATGTGCAATGCCAGTTGGTTTTATGCCTGTAACAATTGTTTTTGCCATGTATATTAACCCTTTTAAATTTTATATATTAATTATGTTAAATTATATCACACATAAAAAGTTTTGTAAATTTTAATTTCAATTAAATTTTTCCTTTCTAAATTTTATAAAAAACCAAACTATTGTTGCAATGGCACCTATTAAAATTAAAATTAAAAATATTATTGGAAAATTTTTAATGTCTTTGTTTTGATTATCATCTAATACTTGGTCTATGGTATTAGAAAAGTCATCACTTCCTATAACTAAGTTTCCATCACTATCAATTGATGTGGCAAAAAGAGTTGTGTCAATCACTTTTGCCAGCTCTGGCACACTTTTTAAAACCAAATCTTTTTCCGCAGTATATGTTCCCATTTCAAATAATAGCGCTTTTGAAGAAAGATCTTGGTTATATTTTCCACTTGCATAATATATATCGGCAAATAGCCATGGGCAAATGCTTTCGGCAACCGTCATAAGATAAAGAGCAAATTCCAAATTTTTTTCCTTGTTAGGATTTGCTTTGCCAACAACAATTCTTATTTTACAGCGTTCCTCACCATTTACCTTTGCAACATATGCGCTTCGAGCAACACCATCTCTATGAATATCAAAAATTGCATTTGGCTGTTGCTCTAATAGTTTTTTTGCTGTAACCGCACTTCTGGAATATGCCGAAGAATTGTGAGGGATATGCAATGTTTCGTCTATTATGATATTTATGCCTTTTTGTTTTAATTCATATGCAAGTCTATTTGCTATGTCATGTATTCCGCCTTCTCCATACACACTATCGGTTCCATCGCCCTTTATGTAACTTTCATCGTTGTGGGTCATATATAGTGCAATTTTTTTATTTATGTTTTTGTTAGAAATTTTTTCAATACTTTTTTTTGTTAAACCTCGTCTTTTTAACTGGCCTATTTGTTCTGCTTTTGCATAATGTTCTCTTTCATCAACCAAATACACCTTATATTGTCTAAATTCTTTATCAATGAAAATATCGCCAACAGCAACATCTATTCGCTCAAAAAGAATATTTTTCATGTCGGTATCATAGACAATATAATTTATTCCTTGTTCATCTTCCGCAAAAACAACCGCCTTTGGAACTAATACTGACATAAATGTTAAAAATATTAATAAAAAAGACAAAAATTTTTTCACAAGAATATTTTGTGTAGTTTATTTTATAAAATTCATTGTTTAAAAAAAATAAAATTTTACATTCATTAAATGCAATTGTATTTTTTTTATTTTTATCTATTTTATAAATTATTATTATTTTCCATTTAATTTAATTTTAATTTATGTCTAAAAAATAGAACACCTTAAAATTACAAGATTTTTAAGGTGTTTTTATAAATATACTAAAATTTTAAATAATTTAAATATAATTTTTGCAAATTAATCCTATAAAAATAATTTTAAATTGATGTCAGAATTAACTTGAAGTGGTATTAACAAAATCCATGGTGAAATGATAAGAACCTATACCAACACAATATATGTTAAATTGCACTTTATGACTTTTAGGTGTTGTGCTTGTATATTCTTGTCCATTGTTATATGCTGGATAAAAAACAGTGCCATAAGATTGTTGCCCCACTGGACTATCTGCCTTGCCATAACCATAGACTTTTGATTGATTATTTTCTCCAACACTTATAACCCTTTCAGTGATTATTATATCGTTTTGAGTAATATTATTTTCTCCGTTGTCCAATTTAACAAAAACAGAATTGTTGAATTTATCAGATTTAAAAGTATAAATACCATCCACTTCTTTTAGTTCTGCGGTTCCTTGATTGATAAGACTTCCGGTTAATTTATTCTCATTTTTTTTATAAGCCTCTATTTCAAAAGCATTGATTTTGTTGTTAGGAAAAGATATATTTAACCTACCATCTTGTTTTGCATTTAATAAAAGTATTAAAGATGCTATATAAAGGTTATTTTCCTTGACCATAAATGGCTTTCTTTTAAGGGTATTTGTGTTGCCAATGCTAAACTCTGTTTCCTTGCTTGCATCATAAACAACTTCGCCAAGCTTTATTATTGAAACATTATTATCAACATTGCCAGCAACTAAAACAAATAAATTTTCATCTTTTAAATAACTGGCAGAAGTTGTGCTGTTAAAATCTGTTCCTGATGTTTTTGAAAAAACATTTTCACTTAGATAAGTTTGAGACTCTTTTACTTTTTCTGTTATATCTTTTGCAATTTCAACTGATGTATTTCCACAGCCAACAACAGCAAAAGAACAAAAACAAAATAAAATAGAAGCGAATATGCCATATATTTTTTTCATACAAAACTCCTTTCTTTTCTCTAAAAGGAGTATAACGCATTAAAAAATAACTTTCCAAAAATTAAAATAGAGAAAATTGACGAAAAAAAATAAGTTTTAGCAATTTTTCATCACATTCAAAATTTGCTTTTGACTGTCATCAGTTGCTGATATATTTTTTTTAACCTCATTGCATTTTTGACATTTATGAACAATAACTGTTCCCTTTTTGTTAATTAAAATACCAATTGGCTTCATCAGTCCATGGCATGCATTGCTTCTATCGCCAGGATTGTTGTCAACATGAAGTGAATAAAGGCAATATGGACAATGATTTCTCGAAGTGTAACCCAAAGGTAAGACTTGTCGCTTGCAATTTGCACAAATAAAGCCCTCATCATTTTTATTAAATTTTTTCATTAAAACTCCTGTAATAACTTGGAAAAATTATCTTGATATGTCTGTTCAAGAAATTCGCTTAATTCAATTTGAACATTGTTTGTCATATCACCATATTCATTATAAATTCTTCCATTGGAAATTAACATAAGTTCACAAGAATCACAAAATAAAATTTTATAGGTTATTTCCACCATAAAGTCAATTTCAAATAAAATTGTGTATGATGAGTCGTAACTTATTTTATTTGCCAACTTACAGAAAGAGGAAATCTGGTCATTATTTAAAGCAACACTTATCATGTTGTCACAGTCTATCAATCTAACATTTTTAATTTTCCATTGCGGAGCGGGCATGACTTTGTTTGCAGAAAAAGAACATGAACAACATGTTACAATTGAAAATATAAATAAAATGCTTAGCAAAAATTTTTTCATATGTTCTTATCAATATATATAACATTAATTTTAAAAAATGTCTATAAAACCTTTCCTTAAAATTTCACAAATTTAATTTTTTAAACATATATAAGCATGTGGAACTTGAAAAAAGAAAAATTGCATATCCAAAGTTGTCACGAATAAAGCATAATTGCTATTATTTGGGAATTATTCAAAATTTATATTGTGGAAAAGAGGGCGAAATCGCTGCATTTTTGCAATTTAATTATCAAAGCAATCTTCTTTCTCCATTTGGAAATGACTATAGTAAGATTTTTGCAAGATTTGCCCAAGACGAAGTTTTTCATTCAATTCTATTATCCGAAATATTAATCTCTCTTGGTGGAGATCCTGTTTATGCAGATAATCAAGGTAGATGGTTTAGCGGAAGATGGGTTGATTATGTTAAAGACATTAAGCAAATGTTAATGCTTGACATCGAGCTTAAAGAAAAACAAATAATAGAGTATAAAAGCGCAATTTCTAAAATAGATGACATATCAATAAAACAGATGTTGAGTGCAATCTTAAAAGATGAAGAAGCTTGTTGTTTGGAATTGAAACGAATAAAAGAATCTTTAACACAAAAAATCTAAAACCTCTTTTAAAACCTTTTTATTTATACATTCAATCGATTGCGGAATTCCATTTTTACTGCAATCTATTTTTTTAAAATCACACACTGAAACCAATTCTAAATAGGCATTTTCAGCCTCTTTTAATAATTTTTCATCTTTTTCATGTTCATCAGGCTTTTCTTCCCTATTCTTTTTTAAAATAAAAGAAGCTTCAAATGGCATGTAAAGCAAAATTTTCAGATCAGGCTTTGGCAATTTTAAAAAATCATATTCTAATTTTAATAGAAAATCATACATTTCAAATCTCTTTTTTTTATCTTCAATTTTGCCTCCTTGAAAAGCTAAATTAGACTCAACGTAGCGATCCATAATAACATTGATTCCTTCATCTAAAAATTTTTGTATTTTAGGTGCATTATAAAGTCTATCAGCCGCATATAGAAGGGATGCCACTTTGGGGTCAACATTTGCTGCCCCTTCAGGAAAAACAGAGGTCATGCCGTATCCTGTTTTGTTTAGATAGGCACCAGCAATAATTTTGCCTGTGCCAGAATCATAAAATGGCGCAGAAAGTCGTACTGATTTTATTCCGCAAGCATTAAGTTTTTCAACTAATAATTGTGTTTGCGTTTGTTTTCCAGAACAATCTGTTCCCTCTATAACTATTAATTTTCCAACCATAAATTCTCCAAATATAACAACCTTGTTTTTTATTTTCAAAATCGACTTAAGTTTGTTTTATTATAACATAGTTTAGTTTTTTTTAAATGCATTTAAAAACATTTTTATTTTTCGCTAAATTGTGCTACATTAAAATTGTGAAAAAAAATTTTTTTGTTCTGTTATCACTTCTTTTATTTGGCTTTGTTTTTTCCTTTAAGCCTCAAATTGCACATGCCGAAGTTCAAATAGAGGTCACAGGGCCTAGTTTTATTGAAATTAAAAATATGCCAGATTATTTTGAAGTGGTTGCAACTCTTTCTGACAACACCTTTTCTGGAAACGATATAATTTGGTTCAAAGAGAACACAAGATACACGCAAAACATTAGCTATACAACAAATTCAAGCACACTTAAAATTTTTAAAAGTGATTATGAAAATATTAAACAAGAAACATCTTTAACCTTTACAGCAAAGATTAATTCCAACCAAACTATTGAAGGAAATTTTGTTGTTAAATTTGGCTACAGCGATATAAGCCAAGTTAATCTTGAGTTTTCTGGTCCTTCTACCCAAATTATTTCTAATAATATTAAAAGTGTGATATTAACTGCAAACATTGTGGGCGCTCCATCAAATGTGGAATATCAATGGTTTTTAAAAAACTCAACAAATAAGTATGAAAAATTTGGTTCAAACCAATCTCAAATAACATACACTCCTTCAAAAGCTGGAACTTTTTGCTTTATCGTAATGGCAAATGGTGTGATTTCAAACGAGGTTTCAATAGCTGTTGTCTACAAAGAAATAACTGCCCTTTCAATCAGGGTGCATCGAGCCACCCAAAATTCAAGTGGATTAGACCGTTACACCTTTTTAATTGATAATATTCCTAGTAGCGAAGCAAATTTTTATGATATTTCAAAAATAAATTGGTATGACATCAATGGAAATCTTCTTCAAGCTGGAGGTTTGACATTCGATTATCAAATCACCCAACCAACATCATTAACTGTATATGCCAAATATAACAACATCACTAGTGGAAAGGAAAGAATTGAAGTCACAGTTAATCGAAAAAAAGATATTTTAATTGTGCTTGCAGTTTCAGTTGGAATAATGGCTATAGTAACAACCATTGGAATAATTGCAAATATCAAAAAAGACAGGATTTGGTAAAAAAGTTAAAAATTATTTAAAAAAATGTATAGGCTTTTAGCTTTTTTATCTACATCAAACTTCAATTAGCTCAGCATTGTCAATTAAAAGAAGGTAACATTTAATTTCTTTTAATCCAAAACCCAATTGCAAAGCTTTTTTATATAGTTCGAGTTGTTTAGAATATCTTTTTCTAAGCGAATTTTTATCTTTTAATTTGGTGTATTTATAGTCAACCAAAATTCCGCTTTTGCTAAAACAATCAATCATTCCTTGAACAACAATTTCTTCTTCGCTTTTACTATTAATAACCACCTCATTATAAGGAACTTTCATGACAAACTTTTTTTCTTTTAAAACCTGTTTGCCATTAAACAGCTTTTTTAATGTCATGCAACAACTATATAATTTATTTGAATCTAACATATCAAATTCATGTCCAAGAAAATTCTTTACATCTTTAACCGATGAAATCTCTTCAAAATTCAATTTCTCCAAAGCCCTATGATAAAGTGTGCCTATTTCGGCAGTATGAGAGTTTAAAGTATGTTCATCAATTGTAAAATTTTTAGGATGAGTCACAACATAAGTTTCATCATCCACTATTAAGGAAGATACCGAATTTTTAAGAGCGATTGGCAAGGGATTGAAATCACCCGCAAAATTGATGTTTTTACTGATTTTGTTCACAAAATCCTTGTCAAATTTTCCGAAGTTAACATTTTTTGAAATTAATGGCTGTTGTTTTTCAACATTTTCATAGCAACAAACTTGAAACAATTCGTTTTGAAAATCTATTCCATTTGCAATTTTGTCTATTTCTTCCTCTTTTAAGCTTCCAACTATTAGCGAAAGATAGTTGTTTTGTGACAAAACATCCAAATCATTTTTTATTTTTGAAAATCCGAAAAGTGGAGCCGAACCAAATATAAAAAGACTATTTTTTGCTCTTGTCATTGCAACATATAAAAGTCGAAGTCTTTCAGCAAATTCTTCACTTTTATTTTTTAATTTTATTGCTATTGTTGCCAACCTTGAGTAATCATCAAAATTCGTTTTTAGGGCTATCCCTAGTTTTTCATTTATTTCCAAATCACCAACATTTATGTTTTTCATAAAGTTGTTCCCAGAATCAACTAAAAAAACGATCGGATATTCCAAACCTTTGCTTGAATGAATTGTGGTTATATTAACACAATCTGTTTCTCCCACAAAAAAATCAGGAGCTTTTATTCCGCCGTTTTCCATTTCGAAAAACTCAATTAATTTTGCAAGATTAAAATTAAAGGAGGAAGAATTTATAATGTTTAAAAACTTATCTATGCATGCAAGTTTATTTTCACCATCAATTAAACATAAAAGCTTTGTTTTAATATTACAATCTCTAATCATTTTATTAAGTGCGTGAAATATGCCAAAAAGTTCGATATCGGACACAAAAGATTGAATTTTATTCACAAAGTCTCTTGCCTTTTTTGCAAGAATTCCTTCTTTTTCCATAACTTGGAAAAGACATTGTACAAAACTCTCTTTTTGACCAGCAAGTTTTATTTGCGCAAGTTGATTTTCATCAAAATCACCAAAAGGAGAAAGCATTACTGTGACTAGAGAATACTCATCTTCAAAATTTAAAGCCAACTTTAAAAGAGCTAAAAACTTTTTTATTTCGTTTTCTTCTAAAAGATTTTGATTAGATGAGGCAAAAATTGGAACGCCAAGTTCCATTAATCTAGAACAAAATTTTTCAAAGAAATCCCCTCTTTTTCTTACCAAAATGGCTATATCAGAAAAACTTATTTTTTTTTGCTTGCCATTTATTTCTATTGATTTGTCGTATATATTTAATATTTCTTGAGCAACTAAATCCGCTTCTGAAATAGCATATGAAAATTCATCCTCCTCTTCTTGATGGTCTTTAACACTATAAACATTTAAAGGTGTCTTTTGAACTTTTTTTTCTTCTTTGTTTGATATCAAAATTTTAACATGAGGCATACCATTATTATCAAAACTTTTAAATGGAATAAATTCCGATTTTTGTTTATAATCTATTCCACAGGTATTTTTTGTCATAATAACATTAAATATTGAATTGACAAATTCTAAAATGCATCTATCGCTTCTGAAATTCACATTAAGTTCAAAAGCCTCGCTATCCTCTCTTTGGTTATATTCTTTTTCCTTATCTAAAAATATTTCTGGTTTAGAATGCCTAAAACCATATATGCTTTGCTTTACATCTCCAACCATAAATCTGTTGTTGTTTCCACTAAGAGCGCTTATGAGCTCCTCTTGAGTGTTATTTGCATCTTGAAATTCATCAACAAAAATATATTTATATTTACCCTTTAAAGACGCCACCACTTCTGGATGTTTCAATAGTTCTAACATTTGAACTTCAAGGTCTGAAAAATCAAGCACATTTTGTTCTTGTTTTAGCAAGACATATCTTTTTTCATATTCTTTTTCAATTTCCAGTAAAAATTTTAAATATTCGCGACATTTTGAGAAAGCATTTTTAACCTTTTCAACATCGGAAAAATCAAGAGCTTTAGCTTGGGATAAGAATTTTGAAAAATCATTTTTTTCTTTGCTAATTTTTTGAGATAATTCGTCATAACCCTCAATTTTTTTAAAAACCGGTAAAGAAATATTAAAAATATTTTCTAAATTTTGAAAATAGTCAAAATTTATAGAAATTTTTTCTGTTAAAGAAATAATTTGATTGCAAATCTTAAGATAAGATAGCGCACCAACTTTTTCACATTGTTTTAAAAAATTTAAAAACCTAAGCTTAAACATGTTGGCTGTTTCAATAAAATACATATTCAAAATTTGCAAATCTTGGTTGATGTCATTATATACATTAAATGCATCAATTTGTCTTTCTTTTTCTTTATCTACAATTGAAGATAAAAATTCTTCAATACTATAAATAATTTTTTTGATTGATGTTTCACTTCTTCCATTTTTAAACAACTTTAAAAGCTCAAAAAATTTTTGGGGCTGATTTGTTTTAAATTTTTCCAAAGTCTGTTTGATTGCCTTTTCTTTTAAAAGTATTTTGTTTGTGTCATCAACAATTTCAAAAGCAAAATCTAGGCTGGAAAAACTAAAAAAGCGTTTTAATTGCTTTTGACAAAAACTATGAATTGTAGAAATGTCGCAATTATCAAGTTTTTCTAACACCTCTTGTGAAACATTTGCTTTTTTTAAACTTTTTTCAAGTTTTGCCTTCATATCAGAGGCAGCAGATGTTGTATAAGTCAAAACTAAAATTGAATCTAATGTTGCTTCACCGTCTTGTAAAAGTCTTACAATTTTTTCTATCATAATTGTGGTCTTCCCACTTCCTGCCGAGGCAGACACAATCATGTTTTTACCTCTTGATTGTATTATCTTTTCTTGTTGAGGCAAAAAGTTAATATCACTCATTTTCGTCCTCCTCAAAAAAATCCTTAAGTTCAAAATTAATTGTTCTAGTTCTGTTTCCTGCATTAAAATTAAAATCACAAGCCCCTTTAAATTCACAAAAATTACAAGAGTTTTTAAGAGGATAACAAGAAATATATCCACTTAAAATTTCCTCTATAGCCTTTTCACAAAGTTTTTTTGAATATTTTATCATTGATTTCAAATTTTTGCTTGATGAAACAGTACTAGCTAACACCACCTCGCCCTTTTCAAGATTTTTTTTGCTTTTTGAAAGCTTAAGATTAAAAAATTCACTTGAAGATTTGTCAATGCTTATGGTGCTGTCAAGCGCAAGAGCAATTTTTTCTTCTTTCACAAAAAAACCAACAAATTTATGATATTTCACATCATCATTTTTAACAGGCAAATAAAACACTCCAACAGCATTTTTGTTTTTTAAATATTCAAGCACACCAGCATAAACTAAAACCTGAATCTTTTCGCCACAGTATATACTTGTAATATTAAAATTTACATTGGAAGATTTATAGTCAATGACAATAAAATCATTTTTAAAGGAATCAATTCGGTCAACGACTCCCTTTAACCCAATTTCATTATTAAAATACTTTTCCACAAAAACATTGCTTTCCAAATCTTGTTCTTGTATTTTAAACATAGATGATTGTTGCTGTATGAATATGCTCTTTACAAAATTTTTCAGTTCATATTTAAGATAAACTAAAAGCATGTCATATTGCTTAGATAGCAAAAATGGAATAAACTCTTTGAGTTTTTTTTCACTAAAAATTTTTTCGACAAAATCTTCACAATCTTCAAAAGATTGCATTTTTTTAATATTTTTTGCAAACAAATAAGCTATCTTATGTGATAAATTTCCTATTTCAATGTTTCCAACACCAATTTGTTGTTGATTAAGCTTCAATCCGTAATTTAAAAAATGTCTATATGGACATAGAAAATAATCTTCCAATTGCGAAACTTTTGTAAAATTATTTGTAAAAAATAATTGTTTTGCATTATTTAAATTTGTTTTGTCATTTTTAAAATTGAATCTTTTATATTCTGAAATAGTTATTTCATCTTTTATTGTTTCAAAAATTGAACTAAGTTGTAATTTGCTCAGTTTGTTTGTTTTCGATTCTAAAAACAATTTTTCTTTTAATAGCTTTTTGTTAGGACAGGTGTATAAAATATGTTCTAGAGCATAAGTTTGATTTGGAATAAACAAATATTCATTTAAATTAACAATCTTTAAATTTGACTTTGAACAAATTTCATCAATAAACGAGCATAAAGTCTGCTGTTCATCATCATCAAAAATAGGATATGTCACAATCAATTTGTCTGTCGCACTCAAAATAGTATTTATCAGTTTAAATCTGTTTCGTTTGTTAATTGTTTTTATGGTCGGTGAAATAACTAATCTGCAATTTAATTGTTCAATGTCATCATCTAATAAAAGTCCACAATCTTTTATTATTCTCGGAAGTGCATTGGCCGTTGCGCCTAAAACATATAAAACCTTTACCTTTTTAAAAAAACTATCTGTGCAATCACCAATATAAACACAATTGTTTGAAATAGGAACAGTGGAAAGTTTGACATCTGAAAAGGCATCAACAAAAATTTCAATAAATTCGGCTATATCACAACTTTCACTTCCTAAATCCTCTATGGAACAAAGTGTCGTCATTGTTTTTTCATAAATTTGTTCAAAAAGTTTTTCGTTTTTAAAATCACCTTTTAATTTTAATTTAAGACTTATTTTTTCAAGTTTTTCTTCAATTTTTAATTCAAGCAAAAAATCTTTGACAACCTTGATAAAGTCAAACACAATTTTACAAGATGAAAATTTTTTCTCATAAGAATCTAAGATAAAAAAAATATATTTAGTTAATTCAAATTGTTCCTCGGTTAAGAACTTGCGATTTGATATAAAACCCTCCTCAAATAACTGGAGTTTGTTAAAAAGTGTAATTATTTGCGATTTTTGTGTTAAATTTAAATCAAGAAATTGATTTTTAATAAAATCAAAAATATCTTCTTTTAAAAAATTATTTTTAAAAACATTTAAAAAAGCTAAAACAAAATTATGTAATGGCATTTTTGTGATACTTTTTGAAGAATCAAAATAATAATTGATATCAAAATCACAAATCCGATTTTCAATCAATGGTTCATACTTTTCAAGCGAAGAACATGCAATTGCAAAATCATTAAATTTATAGCCATGTCTAACTTTGTCACAAATGTCCATAAGAACAAAATCAATTTCAGCTTTTACACTTTCGGTTTCAAATATTGATAAATAATTCGAACCTACAATTTCATTTTTGCAAGTTAGGCTTTTTAACAAATCTTTTTGATTTTTTGACAAAAAATTTCCAGCATATTCCACATTGACATCACCACATTCAATTTCAGTTTTGAACATTTCATACATTTCAAGTTCAAAAAATCTGTTTTTTGTTTTAGTAAAAGGAATGCCCACACAAACATTCCCATATTTCATAAGTGTCTTCACAATAAGACAAATTTGGGTTGTAAAAGAGTCAAAACCAACAAAATAAAAATTAAAATTTTCAAGGTTCATTTGCTCGATTTTTGATAAAAAAAGATTTAAAATTTCATTATTATCTAATTTCCCAGCTAAAAGTTCTTCATATTTTTCAAAAATTAAATTTAAGTCATAAAGCTTATTTTCCAGTGTTTTAGAACTTTCAAAAGAAAAATCCCCACTTTTTACCCTGCAACTTTTAAGCTGTGAAATTGTTTTTGAAATTTCATCAATAAGTGATGATGATAAATTTTTAAAGCATTTAAATTTTTTTTTACATAAATTTACCGCTCTTCTTATTAAAAATTTTTGTTTTTGAGAGTCAACAACATCCAAATTGGTTATTTTACTGAGCTGTGAAATACAGAACTTAGAAATTGGCATTACAAAGGTATTAAAAGTACAAGATATTTTTTTAACATTAAATAATAAAAGCTCTGCCAATAAAGAAAATCTATCAGGCACTATTATCAAATTTTCTTTAGTGGAAGAAGGGTCAATATTTGAAATTCCCTCAACAGACAATTCATATAAATTGTCACCTAAAATTATCTTGTTCATAATTTATATTTTATCATAATTTATGCAACTTTCCAAGAGTTCATTTTCAAAATTATAATATAATTGAAATTAAAAAACATTCTCAAATTTATAGATAATAAATAAAACCTTGAGATTGCTCAAGGCTTCATTTGTAATGACCAAATTTTTAAATTAATGAAAATCTAAACCAGTGATAGTTTGATACAATTCGTATGTGTTTGCAAGGGTGGTAATCTCGTAATAATTTGATTTTGTAGAATCCACATTTTCTATTGCATAAATATTAAATTCATGATAGCCTTTTGTTTCATCAATCCAAAACATTATCTCTTTGAAAACAATTGTTTTTGAAGAATCAGTTCCGTAAACAAAATTCTTTCCGTCTTTCTTGAGTGTCACATTTGCTCCAAAATTAAGAGTTACTTTATATCCAGTTAGGGACGGTTCAGTCGATTTTAAACTAATTTCAACAGAATTAGAAAGATGTCCACTAAACATACTAGCTAAAATAGATTGTTTCATGGAATCATTATATTGAGAAATGAGTTTGTCAAACATTGCTTTTTCTTTTTCATTTCCAGTCGTGTCATTAAAATAATGTTTAGATGAACTATCATAAATTTGAATAGTTTTTGGTGATAAATCAAATTCTGGAGAATAGTCCTTTTTGAGCACAGCAAGAAGAACAATTGCCAAAGCTAAAATCAAAACCAATCCCAAAGATATCCATAGAATTATTTTCTTTTTCATACATCCTCCTCATCTTTAGAGTTTTTCTTTTTGTTAGAAGTCTTTTTTTCGTTGTCAGATTGTTTATTTTCACCAGATTTTTTTCTGCCACTAACTTTTTTCTCTTTTTCTTGTTCATGGGAATCTTCTTTAACTGAAGATTTCTCCGCTTTCTGATTTTGTAAAGATTCCTTAAACTCATCACGCTTTTTGATTAAAATATTTAAATCGGCTTGAGTTATGATTCCATTTTTCAAAAACATTTCGCCAGTTTTAACCTTGTTTTCAAGCTCTTCCATTTTTAACATAATGCTTTGTTGTTCTTTTTGAGCTTGTTGTTTTTTTCTTCGTTCTTCCTCTTTTTTGTTCATAATTTCAACAATTTCATCTACTGAATGCCCCTCAATTAAAAGTTCAACCTCATCATGATATATTGTTTCTTTTTGTAGAAGAAGATTAGACATATTGTCTAAAAGAGTGATATTGTTTGTCAAAATATCCTTAGCTCTTTTATAGTTGTAGTCTAATATATTTTTAACCTCTTTGTCAATTTCTGATGCCATTTTCTCGCTATAATCATTCTTTCTTTGATAATCTCTTCCAATAAAAAGTTGATTATCATTATTAAAGCCCATAAAACCAAGACTACTCATTCCCCAATCTGTAACCATTTTTCTTGCAATTTCTGTAGCCTTTTGAATATCACTAGAAGCACCAGTTGTAACATCTTTAAAAACAATCTCCTCGGCAATTCTTCCGCCCATTATCATTGCAATTTCATCGTTTAAACGATTAAATGTTCTATGAGAATCGTCGTTTTCAGGTCTTGACATGGTGTATCCTGCGGCATTGCCACGAGGAATAATAGAAACCTCTTGAATAGGCTCGCAAAATGGCAAAAGCTTGCCCAAAATTGCATGCCCAGATTCATGATAAGCGGTGATTTTTTTATCGTTTTCAGTTATGACACGGCTTTTCTTTTGTGGTCCCATAATAACTTTGTTAATGCCTTCTGTCAAATCTTCCATAATTATTTTGGCGCGATTTGCTCTTGCTGCTAAAATTGCAGCCTCATTTAACATGTTTTCAATGTCTGCACCAGTAAAACCACTTGTAATTCTAGCCAATGTTTCAAAATCCACTTCTTCATCAATAGGTTTATTACGAGCATGAATTTTAATAATTCCCTCTCTGCCCTTAACATCTGGAATATGAACATAGATTTGTCTATCAAATCTTCCAGGTCTTAAAAGAGCGGGATCTAAAACATCACTACGATTAGTGGCAGCCAAAACTATTATTCCATCATTGGCCTCAAACCCATCCATTTCGACAAGCAATTGATTTAAGGTTTGTTCTCTTTCATCATTTCCACCACCAAGACCAGCTCCTCTTTGGCGTCCCACAGCATCTATCTCATCAATAAAAACAATGCAAGGCATGCTTTTTTTTGCATCTTCAAACAAATCTCTAACACGAGAAGCGCCCACACCCACAAACATTTCAACAAAATCAGAACCGCTGATAGAAAGGAAAGGAACATTACTTTCACCTGCAACAGCTCTAGCCAAAAGAGTTTTACCTGTTCCAGGTGGACCCACCAACAATACACCTTTTGGAATTCTTGCACCAAGTGCGGTAAATTTTTGAGGATTTTTCAAAAAATCCACAATTTCTTTTAATTCCTCTTTTTCCTCATCTGCTCCAGCTATGTCTGAAAATCTTACTTTAGTACTTGTAGAAATTTTAGCTCTGCTTTTTCCAAAAGCCATTGCACCCTTATTTGAAGAAGAAAGCATTTTAAACACTATAAATATTACTAAAAGACCTAAACCTATATATAAAAATGGAGCAATTTGTTCTAAAATGGATGGCTCTGTTGGTTCATAATCCCATTTAATGTGTGTATAAGAATCATCAGTTTTTGCAAGCTCGTTGTTCTCATCTATAACCTCTAATATCAATCGAATGGTTTCAGAGGTATATTTAAAATAATAATCAGCTTTTGCAGGAAATTTCTCTTCAGAAACTTGTGAATTTTCTTTGAGCTTTATTTTAGCGATTCCATCTTTAGCATAAAAATTAGAAACCTTTCCGTCTTTAACATATAAAATAGCAGTGTCGGCAGAAATTTTTGTTCCGCTCACACCAGTGTCGCTAAATAAAAAGACTAAACAAAGCACAACTAAAAGTGCTATAAAAATATAAGACCATTTAAATCCAGATTTTTTCAACTTAATTCTCCTATTAAACAAGTGAAACCATTATATCATAGTTTTAGAAATTTGCAAACGAATTATGAATTTTTAAATAGAAAATATATATGAATTATCATTCTATAAAAACGAATAAAAAATACTATATTCAAAGCTTTAAATAACAAACAATAATAATTATATGTTTTTATCCCATTTTCTAAACCATTTTTAAAAAAATATATGGCGCAAAAAAATTAATTTTTGCGCCATTAAAATTTCAAAATAAAAGTATTAATAAAATCCAAAAGCGGTTTTGTCACATATGATGATTCTATAATTGGCAATACTTTTTCACTAACCGAAGGAATCATGCAAACAACAGTGAAAAGAATTAATAAGACGCTAATGACAATCAAACCTTTTAATCCTCCAACCAATATGCCCAGCGTTCTATCAAAAGCACCAAAAATGTTTTTTTTCGGAAGTTTCTTTAAAACTAAATTCAAAATTACAACTAATATTCTAATAACAACAAAAACCAAAATAATTGCAATAACTTTTAAAATCAAACTCGATATAGCCGAAGATACAATATCTCCAATAGTCAATGCTCCTCCAGTAAAATCAGCTTGAAGAATAAATCTTTCAAATATTTTTTTATAAATTACATTTATATCACTTGAATTAACAGCATTAAGCATACTAGTTGAATCGCCAAACTGTTCCACAACAAAGGCTTGATTTAAATTTCCGACTTGTTTCATAATAAAATCAGCAAAAACAGTTCCCCAGCCAAATGCTTTATTTAATAAATTTGCAAAAAAATCTCTTGTTAAAAAAGCAATAATGGCGGAACCAATAAAACCAAACAATGACAAAAGCCCTCTAAGAAAACCTTTATAAAATCCAATAATAGAAAACAAAATTAAAAAAGCAAATAAAATCAAGTCAAGGATAATTCCGTTCATATTTTACCTCGTAAAGAATTATATCACAAAAGATAAAAGATTAAAAGATTATTTTAAAATTATTATTTTTTAAAATAAAGCTATTGTTTTAATGGTAAACATTCTAAAAAAGCTAAAACTTATAATCAAACAATAATTTAAAATAATACAAACTATGTTATGTCAAATTTTGCTTGTATCAAAATTAGTTTTGTTTACACAAAACAAAAGAAGTTTTTTTTATTACATTTTGAATAAACATCAGTTATTTGAAAATAATACAAAGCATTGTTTTCCTCTAACTTCCAATAATATAAACTATGTGATGTTAAATTTTGCTTGCAAATGACTCCGTCGCTTGCAGACAAAACTTCCGATAATATAGATTTTTACACATTAAATATCTTAATAAATAATTGTTTCACGTGAAACATTATAGGCTTATTAATTACATACAAAAAGTTATATTCTGTTTAAAAACAACTTTATTTTCCTTGAGTAAATTGTCGTTAACAATTCTCAAAATGCCTTTAAACAAAGATTTTTAATTTTTTAATAAATTTTTACATGACGCAATGTTTTATTCTTATGATTTTATTAAACAAAACAACAAAACCTCTATATAAAGTTAAGTTTTTTTATACAATATATTACATAATACTTGAGCTAATAAAATAATTAAACAATATTATTCTTAATTTCATCTATATTTAATTAGGTTTTATTACATTTGAAAAATTTTTGTTAAAATATTATCTTTTAACAAAAATGTTTCACGTGAAACAATTCTTTAAAATACTTAATAAAACAATATTATTGCAGATATAATTTATTTAATTATATATGAGCCAAGAAATTTAGTTGATTTATTTCAAAAAAGTCTTTAAACAAAGATTTTAATCTTTATACAATGTTTTAATTCTACGCAATGCATATATATATTATTGTTTTATATAAAAAGATTAATTATTAGATGATTTTTTATACAATTAATTTATCAACAATTGTTTCACGTGAAACAAATTTAATGGGTTCTCAATCCAAATTGAATTTAACAATTCATATTGCAATCATTTTTTTCTTTTACAAATGTTTCACGTGAAACAATTTTAATAAAAAACTGCAATAAATTGCAGTTTTTAATTCATTTTTTTAAACGATTATAGTTGTTTAAATCTTTTAAAGTTAATGTCTTTTGATTGACAAGTTCTAATAATTGGCAAATTCTATCTAAATCATCTCTTGAATAGTAATCAATATATATTCTTCCCTTTTTATCATTGCCGATAGCCGATACCTTTGTTGCAAAAACTCGTTGCATTTCGTTGATAAGTTCTTTAAGTTCGTCACTTTGTTCCATTTTTATCTTTTTGGATTTTGGATTCATAAGCTGCCGAACAATTTTTTCAAGTTCTCTAACAGAAATTTTGTTGTCTCTAGCCATTTGCGCGAGTCTAACTTGCTCCCTAGGGTCAGATAAAGCCACCAAACATCTTGCATGTCCCGCTGAAAGATGCCCATTTTCAATCAAAGAAACTACTTCGGGAGTCAAATTTAATAATCTTAAAAGATTCGCAACCGCTGGACGACTCTTGCCAATTCTATCAGCAACAGTTTCTTGGTTTAATTTATATTCTTCCATTAATTGTTTAATTGCTCTGGCAGCTTCAATAGGATTTAAATCTTCTCTTTGAAGATTTTCTATAATGGAAATTTCTTTAATTTGCTTTGGCGTGTAATTTTTTACTATTGCTGGAATCGAATCAAGACCTGCAATCTTTGCAGCTCTATATCTTCTTTCACCAGCAATAATCATAAATTTGCCATTTCCCTCATCATTTACAACAATAGGCTGTATCACTCCATGCACTTTTATAGAGTCGGCTAGTTCGTTGAGCGCAGTTTCATCAAATTTTTTTCTTGGTTGATTTAAATTTGGCGCAATCAATGAAATTGATATTTCATCAACACCTTGTTTCTGCGCCGTATTATTCTCTTTTTTTACTTCATTCTCTTCGTCATAAACTGAAAATAATGCCTCTAATCCTCTTCCCAGTCCTCTTTTGTTACTCATTTTCGACTCTCCTATAATTAATTTTTGTATTTTTGTTAATCTTATTATAATTTAAATTGTTTCTTTGCAAGATTTCTTCAGTTAATAACAAATATGCTTGTGCGCCCTTAGAATTGAAATCGTATGATACAATTGATTCTCCATGACTTGGGGCTTCTGCTAATCGAATATTTCTTGGAATTGCTGTTTGGAAAACCTTTTTACCAAAAAATTTAACGATTTCTTGGCTTACCTGTGAAACTAAGTTTGACCTTGAATCTTTCATTGTCAAAACAACACCTTCCACATCTAGAGTTTGATTTAGATGATGTTTTATCAACCTCACGGTGTTCATAAGTTGACTAAGACCTTCAAGAGCATAAAACTCACATTGAATTGGAATTATGATTGAGTCTGCAGCTGTCAAAGAGTTAACGGTCAAAAGCCCTAGCGAGGGAGGACAATCTATTAAAATAAAATCATAATTGTTTTTTATTCTTCCTAAAATATTTTTAACAATTTTTTCTCTAGAGCTCATTTGAACCAAATCTATTTCAGCTCCTGCCAAATCAACTGTGGAAGGTATTATATCTAAACCATCTATATATGTAGGCAAAATAACCTCATGCACAAAAGCATCTCCGTCAATTACATTATAAATTGTTTTAGTTTCAGGGGTTTTTTCAATTCCAACTCCACTTGTTGCATTCCCTTGAGGGTCCATGTCTAAAATTAAAATTTTTTTGCCCATTACAGCCATGTAAGCCGCAATATTAACACAAGTTGTTGTTTTCCCAACACCACCTTTTTGATTGGCAAATGCAATAACTTTTCCCACAATTCCTCCATAAAAATGTTTGTTTTTATTAATTTATTCTACAAAAAATTTGATGATTTGTAAAGACAATTTATTTATTGGTAAATTTTTTTATTAAAAAAACGCCTCATTAAAAGAGGCGCAAAAAAACATATAAAATCTATTCGCAAAATATTTTTGTTTTTTATTAAACTTATATTATAAAGGTTTTGTTCTTGGTTTGTTTTGTTCTCTTGGATAAATTTTGGGGGTATTTTTAATTTTTTTAACTAAAATAATTTTTCTTTTAAGATTTTCAAATTCAAAATTGAGGTCTTTTTCAAATTTTCCTCCTAAAATTTCTAAGGCTTTTTTACTATCTTGTATTTCTTGTTCAACCTGTTGCGATTTATAAGCTAAAAACATTCCATTTATTTTCAATAGTGGCATTGCGTATTCAAGTAAGGTTGGCATTTTAGCAACCGCTCTTGCAGTTACAACATCAAACATTTCAAAGTTCTTCTTTGCAAAACCCTCAATTCTTGCATTGACTGCTTTAACATTTTCAAGCTTTAGTTCCTTTATCACCAAATTATGAAAATTGGTTTTTTTATTAATCGAATCCACAAGAGTAAACTCAATGTTGGGTAAAAGAATTGCAAGTGGAAAAGCAGGAAAACCAGCTCCCGTTCCAATATCCACAACTTTTTTTACATTTTTAAAAAAATCAAGGCAAATTATACTATCCAAAAGATGTAAAACTGCAAAATCATGTTTTTCAGTTATAGAAGTGAGGTTTATATTTTGATTCCAACATAAAACCAGTTCATATAGCTTGCAGAGTTTTTCTATCTGACCATCTGATATTTTTATATCATATTTTTTAAATAATTCAATTAAAACAGACTTCATTTATTTTCCTTTTTAAAAGTTTTAACTAAAATAATCAAAACAGAAATATCGGCAGGGGAAACTCCAGAAATTCTCGATGCTTGACCTATTGTTCGAGGTCTTATTTTATCTAGCTTTTGTTTGGCTTCTGTTTTTATGCCCGATATTGACAAAAAGTCAAAATTTTCGGGAATTAACATCTCTTCTTGTTTTCTATTTTTTTCAATTTCATCATACTGTTGAACAATATATCCTTCATATTTAACATTGGTGTTTATAAGTTCAATAATATCAGCTGAAAAGCCATCAAAAATTCCAAATGCTTGTTTTATATCAAAAGCGGTTATATTGTTTCGTTTAATAGCTTCTTTTACTGTGATGCTTCTATTGGGAACACTTTCACCTTTTTGAATAAATAATGGCGAAATTTCATCAACTTTCAATTTGGTTTGAAGCAATGCTTCTGCCAAAACCAAATTAGCTTTTTTTTCTTGGTAAATTGCATATCTTTCATCATCCACAAGTCCGTATTCTCTTCCAATTTCGGTTAATCTTAAATCTGCATTATCTTGGCGAAGAATAAGCCTGTATTCAGCTCGACTTGTCATCATTCTATATGGTTCGTTTGTTGGTTTTGTAACAATATCATCAATAAGCACTCCAATATATGCTTGACTACGCTTTAAAATTAATGGCTTTTTATTTTTTAAAAAGCAGTCGCCGTTTATTCCAGCAATAATTCCTTGCGCCGCTGCCTCTTCATAGCCACTTGTTCCATTGACTTGTCCAGCAAAAAAGAGTCCAGCAATTTTTTTACTTTCAAGGGTTGGTTTTAATTCAGTTGCATCAATTGCGTCATATTCAATGGCATATGCATCGCGCATGATTTCCACATTTTCCAAACCAATTATTGTTTTATAAAACTTTTGCTGAACCGAAACTGGAAGAGAGGAACTTACTCCTTGAACATAAATTTCATTCGTGGATAGGGCTTCGGGTTCTAAAAAAACTTGATGACGAGATTTGTCCTTAAATCTCATAATTTTATCTTCTATAGAAGGACAATATCTTGGCCCAACACCTTCAATCATTCCGCTGTAGAGAGGGGATAGGTGAATATTGTCCTGAATAATTTTTGCAGTTTCTTCCGTTGTGTAGGTGAGATAGCAAACATCTTTGTTTTTCGGTTTTGTCTTTGTTTTAAAACTAAATGATTGAATGTCGTCTTCGCCTTTTTGAACCTCTAATTTTGAAAAATCTATTGAGTTTTTATTAATTCTTGCTGGAGTGCCTGTTTTAAGTCTTTTAATTGTAAAACCCAAATCAAGCAAAGACTGTGTAAGTTCATTTGCGCAAGCAAATCCATTTGGTCCGCTTGCTCTTGTGTATTCACCAATGATAATTTTGCTCTTTAAATATACTCCTGTTGCAACCACAACAACCTTGGAATGAAATAATTCACCTTGAGCCGTTCTCACACCTAAAACAACCTTGCCATCAGAAATTATTTCAACCACTTCTGCCTGCTTGATTTTTAGATTTTGTTGGTTTTCCAAAGTAAATTTCATTTGGGTGTGGTAGTCAATTTTATCTGTTTGAGCTCGAAGAGAATGCACAGCCACACCTTTGCCTCGATTTAACATTCTGAGCTGAATAATTGTTTTGTCGGTGTTTATTCCCATTTCTCCGCCCAAAGCATCTATTTCGCAGACAAGATGACCTTTTGCGGTGCCTCCTATTGAAGGATTGCAAGCCAAAAATCCAATAGAATCTAAATTTAAACAAAGAAGCAAGGTCTTGTTCCCAAGCCTTGCCAATGCCAAGCCAGCCTCACAGCCAGCATGTCCAGCACCAATTACAATTGCGTCAAAATCGTGATTCATTTTTCTTGTTCTTCACTTTTTATTGTATATTTTTTATCCACAACCAAACCTCTTTCTGCTTTAGAAATATTATTTATTCCGCTAGCTTGTAGTGTTTTAATATACTCTCTTTTTTCGCCCTGTGTCAACATATTTTCATAATAATAGTCATTTTTATAATCTTTTTGCCTCAAACTTTTAAAGCTTTCAAGGTCTTTTCTAGACATGTTTTTACCATTGCCAATTAAAAAATAATTTTTAATTCTGCTAATATGCTTTGCATAGGTATTAAACTCTTCTAATGTTGTGTTTTTTATCCAATCTATATAGTCTGACTTTTCTAATCCTATACCTTTAATTTTGTCCGATTTTAAAAGCTTAATACAAACATTATCTAGATATGTTTCACTATTACTATCTAATTGATAATTACTTTGTTTAATATAGTTTTTCTTTAATTTTTCAAATTCTTTTTTTGTTATTCCATTTTTACCTATGTCATCAATAACCTTTCGTATTAGTCTGTTTACCTGCCTAATATTATTTGAAAAAGTATTATAATAAATTTCCAAAAAACATAAATTATTCTTTCTTATTATGTTTGAAATTGTGTAATATACCAAACCACGCTTTCCTCTTAATTCTTTTAAAAGAACAGAATACAAGGGATCACCAGCTAAATATTCCGAATATAAAAGAGATGCTGTATATAGCCTATGTTTTTTAGAAACACTTGGGATGTTAAGGGTCACTTTTGAATCTTCTTCTTTGGTTTGTATTATGTAATAATTTTGTAAGGGGGCGTAAAAACTTTTTTGTTCAAAATCTGACACATTTGAATTTAAGCTTTTTTGTTCAAACTTTAACTTTTCCAATTTTTTACTTAGCACATTTTCAACACATTTTACTATTTTTTCATCATCTGTTTGGAGCGAAAAAATCATATTGTCAGCAATGTAATGTTTATTGAAAAAATCTAAAAGAATTTCTTTGGAAATGTTTTTTGTGCTCAACAAAATTGGATAATCCTTTTTAAAGGGAATAATAAAATTATTGTTTTCAGCAAAATCTAATTCATCTTCTACTTCATTCATCTTATTTGCATTTCTAATAGAATTCATTTCAACATCAACAATGTTTTTTTCTACTTTTAAACTGCCATCTTCTATTGTAAAATCAATAAGATTGTTTATAAAACAATAAAAATGGCTAATAAATTCCTCTTTTTTTGACTTAAAATAAAATTGTGTGTAATCATAACCTGTTTTTGCATTAAAATCAATTGCTTCGTTGAATATTTTTAAATTTTTCTTTACTATCATATGCTCAAGCAAATGTGCCGTTTGGTCATATTGCAAATCATCTTTTTGACCAACTCCTACATATAATGAAAAATTTACATAATCTGATTTTTTAGGATCAACAATTAACTTTGTATTCCATCCGTTTATTTTTTTTGAGTTTAAACATTTAAATCCCCCTAATTTATTAAAATATATTATAAATCAAGTTGATTGTTTTTTCAATATGTTTTAAAAAATTTAATACTATATTAATCAAAAAAAGACACAATGGGCTGAAGCTCCGCTTCATAGCAACCTCATGGTTGCGTTGCCAAAGGCAACACTCATTGTGTCTTTTACTCGTCAAACCTATACTCCATACTATTATTTGGATACTCTTTTACAAAGTCTTCAAATGACGATAAAATTATATTATATTCAAAATCTTCATATTTTTTTTGTTCTTTTATTTTTTTTCTATCAAAATTTTTAAACACATATTTAGAATCATCTTTTTTACAGTACCATAAGAATTCATACAATAAATTACCATCGTAACAAAAGTCTTCATATTCATTTTGCCAATCTAAAAATCTTTCTTTGTCTATTTTAATCGCAATGTCGTGATAAAAATCTTTGTATGTTTTATATTCTTTTCTATTAAATATTATTTCGTTCATAAAATTCTCCTATTTTACTAAATAAAAAATTTTCTCACCATGGTCTGGACTAAAGAACATCAAACCATCATTGGAATAAAACAATCTTAAACTGCTTCTTTTACTAAATAAAAAATTTTCTCACCATGGTCTGGACTAAAGAACATCAAACCATCATTGGAATAAAACAATCTTAAACTGCTTCTTCCTCCACTTTCATAGTCAACATCACATTAAGCAAAAGGAGAATAAACGGAAAATAAAAGGAAAATTATACTTCATCATTTCGATATTCCATACTATTGTTTGGATACTCTTTTACAAATCTTTCAAATATTTTTAATATCAAATTAAACTCATAATCATCATAAGTTTTTTTCTTTCTTATTTTTATTTTGTCAAAGTTTACAAAAATATATTTTGTATTATCACTATGACAATACCATAAAAATTCATTTAAAAAATCTGCATTATAATTTAAATTTTCATATTCTTCCCAGTCTGGTATTGATTTCCCGTCTAGATCTTTATATACTTGCACATAAAAATCTTTATATGTTTTATATTCTTTTCTATCAAATATTACCTCATTCATTTTCTATCTCCTTTTATTTTACATAATAAAATATACTTTGTCCATGGTCTGGACTAAAGAACATCAAACCATCATTGGAATAAAACAATCTTAAACTGCTTCTTCCTCCACTTTCATAGTCAACATCACATTCATACCATAATCTTCCAGCTTTAACAGGTAATATGTTTTTATCGTTGTAATAAGGAATTTCCCCAATCATTTTACCTTGAGCTTTTCCTGCCATGGTTCTTCGAGGGTTCCACCCATAATTTTTTATTGCCTCTTCTTTTGTTATATAATAATCTGGCAGGTGTCCATAGAGTTTTAAATAAACATCTGGCGATTCTAGTCCTTTTTTAGATATTGTTCCAACTGCCAATGTTTTTACTTCTGTGTAGATGCAATCACAATTAGGGTGCGCTGGCAGTCTAATATGAAAGCCATTTTCATATATCCTATTATCTCTTTCTGGGCAATCATCGCACGGCACTTTACAGCTGCTCAAATGATGATATTGTAAAAAATTGAGAATTGTAGCTTTTATCATTAATTATTCTTTTTAAAATTGTTTTAAATAGATTATCAAATATCCCCACTTTATCCATCTCCTTTTTAGTTTGGAGATATCATAACCCCGAAGTTTTGCAAATGCAATATTTGTATGCCAACTTTTTTGTGGAGGATATTTTGAAAGTTTTTTTTGTTTTATATCCAAGGAAAGGGCAAAATGCGCCACATTGCAAAGCAATGTGATTTCGAATAGAAATCTAAAAAATTTATTTCAAATTTTTTGGCGCATTGCCATCTTTATCGCCGCCTCATATTAATTTCCTATTCAAATAAAATTATTTACCCAAACAAAATCTAGAAAAAATTTCATCAATTATTTTTTCGTTTTCACTCACACCAGTAATTTTTCCCAAAATTCCCCAAAGCCTTTTCAGTTCAAAAGCCAAAATATCGGTTGAAAGATTAGAAATGTCATTTAAATTTTTAATATTGTTCAAAGCCTCTTCAAGAGCTTGAATATGTCGTTGATTTGTCAAAACAAGGGAGTTAGGAGAGGATAGGGAAATTGAATTTTGATAAAGTTTTTCTTTTAAACTTTCAATACCCATATTGTTCAAACAACTAATTTCAATAAAATTGTCAAATTGAAAGTTTTGATTAATAGTAATGTCGGTTTTGTTTAAAACTACTATATGTTTAAATTTTTTTACCTGGTTATAAATCTCAATATCTTCATTATCAAAATTTTTAGAAGAGTCCACAACAAATAACACGATATCGGCACTTTTCATTGCTTCTTTAGATTTTTCAATACCAAGTTTTTCAACAATGTCGTCACTTTGTCTAATTCCAGCTGTGTCAATAAAATTGAATTTAACACCTTTGTATACAAAGCTCTCTTTTACTATATCCCTTGTAGTTCCTTCAATATTTGTGACAATTGCTCTTTCTTCACCTAAAAGGGAGTTCAAAAGACTGGATTTACCCACATTAGTCTTTCCGACCAGGGCAACATTTACACCACTCTTGATTGTTTTGCCATATTTTACATTTAGCAAAAGATTTTGGATTTGGTCTTTTACCTTTTCCAAAAGGTTTTCCACCTGATTTTTTACAAGAGGCTCATCGTCATGTTCGGGATAGTCTATTGTCATTTCCAAAAGAGCTATTTTTTCAAGAAGCTGGTCTTGAATTTGGGTGACGGTTTGAAAAAGTTTGCCTTTTACCAGTTCGTAGCCAGCCTTAATTTCTTGTTCGCTTTCTGCCTCAATAAGGTCAATAATGCCCTCTGCTTTATCAAGGCTCATTTTCCCATTTAAAAATGCCAGCTTAGAAAACTCACCATTTTCTGCAAGTCTTGCCCCACTATTTAAAATTTCCTGCAAAACTCCTTCACACAAATATCTTCCACCATGAAGTTGAAATTCAATCATGTCTTCTCCTGTATAGGACCTCGGGGCTTTAAAATACACCATCAAGCAGCTATCCTTAATTCCATTGGAACTAAAATCGCCCAAATACATTTTTCGCTCCTCAATATTATTTTTTTTAAGTTTTTTGCATGAAAAAAGCTTAAGTGCAATATCAAGAGCTTTGGGTCCACTTATTCTCACTATTCCTATTGCGCCATTGCCTGAGGCGGTTGAAATGCTAGCAATTGTATCTTTCATGTTTTTATTATAACACAAAAACAAAATTTGAAATAATTTTTTATTTAATAACTTGTTAAATTATTACACACATTGTTGTTAAACGAAATGTCATATTGACATAATTGCAATTCTATTTTATTCTAATTATGGAGATAATTAATTTATGAAAAATGCTCAAGAATCTATAGAAAGTTTGTTAGGTTACTGCAATTTCAAAATTGCGGGGAAAAGGGGAGATCATTTTGTATACGAGAACAACTCACTTGATTTGGTTGTTATCATAACAAAAAAGAAGGATTATCCAGAAGGCACCATGCAGGCTATGCTCAAACCAATTATTTTAGCTTCAATAATTTTAGATGTCGATGTTTGCAAGTTTGCAGAAAAACAAAATTTGAATAATGCTGTTATTGCTGGACTTAAAAAAACTCATAAAAAAGCAAAAGAAAGTCCAATGATTCTTTTCAGTGGTGTGCAAAAGACTCATAACATTCGCTCCAATGCAGATGCTGCAAGATTTATCATTCAAAAGAAGGGAATGAATTTTGACCGATTTAATAAATATAACTCGTTGGCTCTTGGAAATGATGTTTACTTTTCATTGTAACTGACACTGCCAATTAAAAAAGCATCTATTAGATGCTTATTTTTTTTTGACAATTAAATATCTGTGTGGCTCTTCACCCTTGCTAATTGATGTAAGATTTTCAAATTCTTGAATCGTTGTATGAATTATTCTACGCTCATATGCGCTCATTGGCTCCAATTTGTATTGTTTGCCAGTTTTTTCAACCTTTGTAGCAACCCTTTTTGCTAAAGCCTCAAGTGTTTGTTTTCGTTTTTCTCTATAACCGTCAATATCAAGCCTAATATGCTTTGCATGACGATTGTTTTTGCTTGCTACAATAGTTAAAAGATATTGCAAATTGTTCAAACAATCACCTCTGTATCCAATAAGTGTGTTTGCATCTGTTCCATTAATTGAAAGAAAAATCTCCTCATCTGTTTGTTCTGCGTTTACAAAAGCATTTAGATTTAACACTTTTAAAAGCCCTTCAATAAATTGTTTGCCAATTTCAATTTCATTGGTATCAGCTTTAAAATTATTCTCAACATTTTTAGGTTCTTTTATATCATTTTCCAAAACTTGATTTTGTAAAATAGGTTCTTGGACCTTTTCAAGCTTTTCAATTTTTGTCTTTTCAGGATTGTTTTTTGGTAAATATTTTTCCATGCAATCTTCAGAAATTGTTACTAAAACTTTTGCTTTTTTGAACAAACCGCCTGTTTCTAAAATTTTAATATCAACATCGTTCCTGTCTGCCTTTAGTTTTAAAAGCGCATCTTCAATGGCCTTTTCAACATTTTTCCCAATTCCTTCACATTCGGTCATATTATTTTCCTTCCTTTTTATTTTTTTTCGAATCAACAGTGGTTTCAACTCTTCTATATGAAACCATGTTTTTTTGTTCCTCTTTTAAAGCTTGTTTTTTATCCATTGCGTCAAGAATAAGGTCTATAAGAGGTGTGAATGCAAGAGCCATTAACTGAGATGTTAAAAGATAAAGGGCAAAAACAGCATTGTAGGTAAGGGCAAAGAAACCAAGCATTAAAGGCAAAACAAACATCATTATTTTCCCAGTTCCCATTCCAGTTGCCATTTTGTTTTTTCTTTGCATAAGCCACTGAGAAACAAATGCAGTTACAACAGTTAAAATAAGAAGAATCAAATAGCCATTTGCCTTTCCAACACTTTCTCGTAAAGGTGACATAACTTTGTTATATTCATCTTCTAATTTTGCCTTAATTTCACTATTTTTTTCCTCGTTTAATTGTTTAATGGTGTAGGTTTCACCATCAACTTCAATTTTTTGAGCAACATTTAAAAACTCACTAAAAGTTGGAATAGAATTTGTTGGCATATCACTTTTCCAAACATTATCTATCCAAAGCCAACTATATTTTATGGCTTTATATTTTAAGACCACTGCCTCATTAGCGCTTAATTTTGCCTCTTCCTCAGTTTTAGAAAGCGCAATTTGTTGTTCATATGTTGTGTTGTAGGTGTTTTCAAGTGTTTTGTATTGCTCAACAATTTTGCTAGATGCCATTTGATTTAAGCCACTAAAAAGTGAAATAAAAATAACCAAAGTAAGAACCAAATTTATTAACATAAAAAGACATGAACCCACAACATTATAGTTGTTGCTTTTGTAAAGTTCTGAAACTTTTTGGTTATATAAATTTTTATCATTTCCATACTTTTGTTGGAGTTTTGCAAGCTCTGGTTGAATTTTGGCTTGCATGATTGTGTTTTTCCTTGTAATTTTTTTATTAAAAAAATCCAAAGGCAGCATGACAAGTTTAATTACCACAGTCAACAAAATTATTGACCAGGCATAATTGCCAATTGCTCCATTAAAGGAGGAAATTATTTTAGCCCACATATTTGCTAAAGCTCCTCCAAGCATTGATATGTTTAAAAAATCCATTTATCTTCGCCTCTTAAAGAGGGTGCAACTGGGTCAAAACCACCTTTTGCACCAGGTCGACATTTTAATATTCGTTTTATTGAAAGATAGACACCATAAAAAATACCAAATTTTTTAATGGCGTGCAGGCTATAGGTTGAACAAGAAGGATAGAAAATGCAGGTGTGAGATAGTAGGGGAGAAATTGTTGCTTTATATACACAAATTAAAGCCCTGAAAAAATAATTTACGGGAGCAAAAATAATTCTAACAAACTTCATTTAGAAGCCCCGCACGACTAAGCAACAACTGAATTTGGTCTTTAATTGCACTATAGTTACAAAGTTCAATGCCCTTTCTTGCCACGAAAACTATGTTTACATGATCTTTGACAAAAGGCAAAAAACTTCTAAAAGATTCTTTCATTCTTCTTTTAACCTTGTTTCTTACAACACTTTTTCCAATTTTTTTGCTAACACTAAAACCCACTTTTACATTTAAAAAATTACTTTTTACAAAAAACATTGAGATGTTTTTAGAAAAGAAACGCTCACCTTTTTTATACACATAGTTAAACTGCTTGTTTTTCTTTAAACGATTTATACTTTTCATTTTTCACCCAATGTTTTTATTTTAAGCTGTTAATTTTTTTCTGCCTCTTGCTCTTCTTCGTTTAAGCACATTTCTTCCGCCTTGAGATTTCATTCTTTCACGAAAACCATGAACTTTGCTTCTTCTGCGTTTTTTTGGTTGATATGTCCTCTTCACTTTTGCCTCCTTATTAATTTAAATTCAACATTTCTTTATGAACATTTAATGATCAATAATTAGACCATTTATGGTGCCTAAAAAAAATAGGACAAACTTGTTCTTTTGAGATTATAATTTATGTCCTTGTTTTTGTCAACTATTTATAAGTCGAGATATTCATACAATAAAAATAAAAGCATAAATTAAAAATTTCGTTCTACAATTTGTCCAATGTATATTTTTTTTATTCACGAGATTTGTTTTTTTTAAATTATAAATGCAAAAATATAGTTTTCGCGAGTTTGTTTAGATTTGCGTTTTGCCTTTGAAGGCTTAAACAAAAAACTTATTATTGCTCTAATTAATCATTCGAACAGGCAAAATTAAATATAGAAACTCATCATTTTCATGCGGAGTAACAATGCATGGATTTGAAGAACTATTAAAACTTAGTTTTACAAACTCATCGTTGTTCACTCTCAAACATTCCATAAAGTATCTTGCATTAAAGGCAATTGTAAGGTCATTACCTCTTAAAACGATATTGACATTTTCTTTGATGTTTCCAATTTCTGAATTTGAGGTTAATGACAAATTTTTTTCTTTAATTTCAAATTTAACAAGATTATTTTGACCAATTTTAGAAAGTAGAGAAGCTCTTTCAAGAGCATCTTCAAACTGAGCTTTGTTAATTGTTACATTAGTTTCGTAATTGTTGGATATAATTTGTTTGTAATTTAAAAAATCTCCTTCTAAAAGTTTGGTTGTAACTTTTGTGTCACAAAGGTCAATCATGAGCATATTTTTTTGAATGTATATGTTAACAACATCCTCATTGTCCTCTAACAATTTTGAAATTTCGCTCAAACTTTTTGCTGGAACAATAACAGAGATATTAACATTTGTTGAAACAAGCGGTTTTTTGACAAGCGCAAGTCTGTAACCATCAAGAGCAACGGATTTAATTTGATTTTGTTCAACTTCTAAAAGACATCCTTTTAAAATTGGTCTTGAATCATCAATGGCAACAGCAAAAATGCTTTTGTTAATAAGGTTTTTAAAATCACATTTTTTAATTGCAAAATATTCTTCGCTTTCAATCTTTTTAAACCCTGGATATTCAAGAGTATTGTAACAGGCAATTTCACCTTGACTATCAGTATATTTAATTTTTAATTGATTTTTTTCATTTAAAACAAGTTCGATTCTTTCATTGGTTAATTTTTTTAAAAATTCACTAAAAAATTTGCCCGGAACAATGGTTTCGCCCTCAGCCATGATATCTGCCTTGATCTTTTTTTCAATCGCAAGTTCACCATCAGTTGCAGAAAGAGTTAGGTTTCCATCTTCAGCAGAAAGTTTTATTCCTTCTAATATAGGGTTAGGCGTTTTGTTTGAAATTGCTTTTGACACCTTGAGAACGGCATCACAAAGATCCAAACCATCACAAATTAAATGCATATTCTTCTCCTTTTAATTTTTGTCCACGCTCTTTTCAATTTATATTTTATATGATTAGATAATAATATTAATAATATAGGTTGTTGAAATGTGGACAAGTTTTTTATTACACAAAATATAGTATAATTTTATTGTGTTTTTGGGTTAAATTTCTAAATGTTGTAATCACTTGATTGTTGATAAGTTGTGAATTGTTTTGAAAATTTATCAACATTTCAACAATTACTCGAAATTTGATTTTTGATTTCGCTCACAATTGTTCTTATCTTATTGTTGGTTTTCAACTGCTCATAAATTTTATCTCTTGCGTGGATTATTGTGGTGTGATCTCTGCCACCAAACAACTTTCCAGTTGTAATTAAAGGCAAATCAAGAAGCTCATTAATCAAATATATGGCAATCATTCTAGGTTCAACAATTTCTTTGCTTCGTTTTTTTCCAGTCAATTCGGCTTCCGATGTGCCATAGTAAGAACAAACGGTACTAATAATTTTTTCAGGTGATATTTGCTCTTTTTGTGTTACTTGTTCGTCTTTAAAGACATTTTTTGCATCATCAAGTGTTGCGCATTTTTTTCCAAGTAATGTGGCATAGAAATAAACTTTTGAAAGCAAACCTTCCATTTCTCGAATGTTGGTGTTTACTCGCTCGGCAATGAAAGTTAAAACTTCTTCATCAATGTTATATTTTTCCTGACTGACCTTCTTTTTTAAAATTGCGATTTTTGTTTCAAAATCTGGGGCTTGAATGTCTTGAATAAGTCCACTTGCAAATCTTGAGCGCAATCTATCTTCTAATGTTGAAATTTCTTTTGGCGGACGATCAGATGAAAGTATGATTTGTTTGTTTTTTTGGTAAAGTTCATTAAAGGTGTGGAAAAACTCTTCTTGGGTGCTTGTTTTATTTGAAATAAATTGTATGTCATCGACCATAAGTATGTCTAAATTACGATATTTTTCTCTAAAACGAGAGGTGGCTTTTTCCTTTTCCTTGCTAACACCTAAGGATTCGATATAATCGTTGGTGAAACTTTCACAGGTGACATACATGATTTTTTTTTCTGGATGATGTTGTCTTACAAAATTTCCTATTGCATTTAAAATATGTGTTTTTCCAAGCCCAACTCCACCATAAATAAACAAGGGATTAAATTTTTCACCTGGGGTTTCAGCCACACTTCTAGCAGCAGCATAGACAAATTGATTGCTTTTGCCAACAACGAAATTATCAAAAGTGTATTTTTCATTAAAGGGATTTTCAGTTTTTATTTCAATTTCATTGTTGTTTACTTTATGAAGTTTTAAATACTCTTCTTTTTCTGCTTTATCAATAATTTCAAAATCAATTTCACTACCGAACACTTGTTCAATACATTCAGCAATTTGGTTGCTATGATTTTTAACAAGTTGGTTTTTTGCAAAACTTGAAGTTGCAACTAAAACAAGAGTTTTGTCGTCTTTTAAATCTAACACCTCTATTGTTTTTATCCATAAATCAAATGAAACAACTGTTACCAGCAGTTCCATTTTCTCCAAAACCTTTTCCCACAAAATTTGAATGTCTTGCATTTTTTAACCTTTTCCCATGCTTTGAAAACTATATAATAGTTTTTTATAAATAGTATAAAGGCATTTTAACCCAAAGTCAAGTGTTAGCTAAAAGCTATCTTATATGTTTAAGTTGAATAAGAAAGATTTATAAATTTAAAAAATTGGCATAAAATAGAAAAATTAAAAACACTATGCAAACAATTCAAAAAAACACACACCAAAAGACAGATAGAATACTTCGCAAATTCATCTAATATTTGGATTATACAAATTTTTCAATAAAATGGGACAGGCTTAGCGAAGGTGAATTGAAAAGCTTAAAAATTATACTTTAATCAATTTCATTAATTACTTAGTAAATAAAAATCTAATAGTATTATTAATTTTTTAAAATTTCTACAATTTGCCTCATCGCTTGTTTTGCTTCAGGAATAGGATGGGCTGGATAAACATGATTCAGTCCCTCTTTTTCATAATAATTGATTTCTAAGTTTTGTTTTTGTGCTTTTTTATAAAAATTTCTAGCTTCGGGCAATAGAATTTCATGTGTTCCAACAAAGAGGGAAATTTTACCCAAGTCTTTAAAACTTGCATTTATTGGACTTAAAATTTTGTTGGTGAGTTTGGTCTTTCCTGCCCAGGCTTGATACATGGTCAAAAGCCCTTGAGGTGCAAGCATGGGATCAAGTTTTTCCAAGTCTTTTATAGTTGGTTCGCTAAGTGTCAAGTCCAAACAAGGGGAAAACAAAATTATATTTTTAGGCTGTTTGAGTTGTTTTTCTCGTAATTGTATTGCCAGTGAAAGTGCAATGTTTCCACCAGCAGAGTCACCCATAAAATTAATTTGATTAGGCTGGTTATCAAGTATTGACTTGTAGAGAGGAATTAGTTTTTTATAGGTTTGCTTATAAGTATAAGTAGGAGCTTTAGGATAAATGGGAACAATCATATTGCAATTTGTGTTGTTTTGTATATCAAAAATAAAATTCCATTGCAAAATATGGGGATTGCTAACAAAAGCGCCACCAGGTATATAGAGAATAACATCCTTACTTTTTCCTTCAAGAAAAAAAGTTTGCATGCCCATAAAATCAAAGCACTTTAGTTTTTTTGAAAAAGGAAAGGGTGCCTTATATGTCTTTTTGTTTTCAGTTTCAACCTTTTTCATGTGTTCAAGGGCATTTTCTCTTGAGGTAAAAACTTTTTTAGTGTTAATCAGTTGTAAAATAAATTCGGTTATTCTACTTGTTAGGCTCTGATTCAAAATAATTCTCCTTTGATGAAATGGTGCTACATAGTATGCGATATTTTCTGAGTTTTAAAAATTTCAAATGCCTTCTTTCAAGGAAGAATGAATCAACAGTCTCCCAAAAAAAGACCCATGTTGCAATTTCTGCAAAGGTGCAAAGCATAAAATGAAAATTGAGTTTAGTAAACAAAGCAAAAATAAAAAAAGCAAAAATTCCAGACAAAAACATAACAAAAGAAAAAAAGTTATTATATTTCATTTGGCGGTTAATGGAGTGAATATCTTGTTCATATTTTGTCTTCAAACAAGATTCAACCCTCTTAAGATGCTCATAATTTGTGGATAATTTAATTTTAATATCATATTCAAAGGGGATAGCATCCGCTTTTTCTTCTATATATGAACAAAGTTCATTGGAAAGTCCATCACCAAAAGATGAAAAAAGTTGGCTTTGGTCATTTGTCTTAATTTCAATAACAGCTTTGTCGTCCTCTTTTAAAAAAGTTTCCTCACTATTAAGTTTTTGGTTTTTCTTTAAACTTTTTGTCTTTTTGTAAATTTCAAACATAAATATCCTTTTTAATAGTTTATCACAAATAAAATTTATAAAACAAATATTTTAAATTATATGATATTTAAATTTTTTTGTTTATTTGCAAGTATCAATAAAAAAAACATATTGATTTTTCAATATGTTATTTTGAATTAATTTTTTTTAAAATCCTTCGATAATCATTTTATCGGCTACAAGTGCAATAAATTCTCCATTTGTTGGCTTTTCATTGGAATCATAAACTTTAATTTGAAAAACCGAGTTTATATTTTCAATTTTTCCTCTGTTCCAAGCAACCTCAATCGCGTGTCTAATGGCCCTTTCAACCTTGCTTGCACTTGTTTCAAACTTTTCAGCAATGGCAGGATATAATTTTTTTGTTATAGAATTAATTATATCGGGATTTTCAATTGCCATTTTGATTGCCTCACGCAGGTATTGATATCCTTTTATATGTGCTGGAATCCCAACTGTAATAAATATATTTGTTATTTTTTCTTCTAAAGGTTTGTTTTTAATTGTTTTCAAGTTGACATCTTTTTTTTCTAACAGAAGTTCCTCAATTCTTTTCAATAATGTAGACTTATCAAAGGGTTTAATCATAAAATAAGAGGCGCCTTCTTCAATGGCTTTTGAAACAAATCCATCGTGTGTTAGATTTGAAACAACAATAATTTTTGGTTTTTCTTTAAGAGTTTTAATTTTTTCTAACAATTCAAAACCATCAATTGATGATAAAACTAAATCTGTTATCAAAAGATCCACCTTGTTTTGTTTAAGGAATTCAAAGGTTTCATTACCGTCAAAACCAGTTCCGACAATATCATATTGAGGTTTTAAAAGTTCCTCTAGTTCTCTAACAACATTTTCACTATTGTCAGAAATGTAAATTTTATATTTTTCCATAATTCCTCCATTTGTTTGATAATACAAGAATAGCACACAATATTTTTAAAAAAAAGAAAAAAAGTATTATTTTTTTACAAAATATGTTTTTTTTAAAAAAATAATATATAAAATTGTCGCATTTTAGTACAATTAATTTAATGTGGTTGAATTTATGTGAATTATTAAGTAAAAAACATTAAAAATAGTCAAAGTTAAATATAAAAATAAGATAATATTTGCAAAAAAGACAAAGAATTCTTTATAATCATATACATGAATATGCTTTATAAAATTTGCGGAGAAGATCCAACATCAATTGCAATTGTTTCTTTGGCAATAATAATTGTTGTCGGATTTTTATTTTCTAGGCTTACAAAGCTTTTAAAATTGCCAAATGTAACGGGATACATAATTGCAGGGGTTTTAATAGGTCCCTATGCTTTAAACATAATCCCACAAGAAATTTTGCCATCATTTAAATTTATAACTGATTTGGCGATAGCCTTCATTGCTTTTGGAGTTGGTAAATATATAAATTTTGGAGCACTCAAACAAAATGTTAGAAAAACCATTGTGATAACACTTTTTGAGTCATTGCTTGCAGCATTATTGATTTTTATTTGTATGAAATTCATTTTTAATTGCTCATACTCACTCTCACTTCTTTTGGCAAGCATAGCTGCCACCACAGCTCCAACCTCCACACTTATGACAATTAGGCAATACAACGCAAAAGGTAATTTTATTGACACCTTAATTCAAGTTATTGCTCTTGATAATGCAATTGCCTTAATTTTGTTTAATGTATGCTTGGCTTTCGCTCAAGAAACGGGAGAAAACATGAGTGCATTTAACATTATTCTTCCTTTGCTTTATAATCTTGTGGTAATGGGACTTGGTGTTGGATTGGGATTTTTACTTAAAAAGTTAATTAATGAAAAATTTTCTATGGATAGCAGGCTCATAATGACTATTGCAATAATAATTTCACTAACGGCGGTTTGTGTGGCTCTTGGAGTATCTCCACTTTTGGCATGTATGGCACTTGGAGCAACCTATGTTTCTGCGAAAGGAAATACTGAGATGTTCAATATAGTAAGTTCTTTCACTCCGCCCATACTCTTAATTTTTTTCGTATATTCTGGAATGAATTTAGACCTTTCTGCACTTTTAAGTTTTGGGCTTATGGGAATTGTTTATTTTCTAGTTAGAATTATAGGAAAGCTTTTGGGCTCATGGATAGGTGGAGCATTTGCAAAATCTAGTATTGAAACAAAAAAACATTTAGGTTTTGCTTTAATTCCGCAAGCGGGTGTTTCAATTGGACTAGCAGCAATAGCCCAAAGGAGCTTGTCTTTGGAAGCTGGAGGAATACTGGTCACAGTTATTTTATCTTCTGCAATTTTATATGAGCTTATAGGTCCAATTTTGGCAAAATATGCCATTTTTGCCTCTGGCTCGGTTCAAACAAACTTAAGCCCTAAAAAACAACTAACTCCTATGGAACAATATATAAAATATAATTTCGAGGGCGATGTTTTTGGAGAAAAGTTGGTCACAAAAAGACGATTCAAAAAGAAAAGAAAGATAAAAAAGAAAAAGATAAAAGAGGAAAAAGAAGATTCTTCAAAATAGATTTATAATTATTCACACTTAAAAAGCAATCAAATGCCTTGATTGAGTGACAATTCAAGTTTAAAGTGCATCATTTTTTTTAATAAATGCAATAGCCAACTCGTACAAAAAAGATATATTTTAATCACAGCATTTTTATTCGTTTATTATATCATAGTAAAGCTTGTTGGGAATTTGCTTATAACATAAGATATTTTTCTTGCATAATATTTGATGCAAAATCATTTGGGAAAATGTTTGGAGTTAGCAATTATTCTTGGAGTATTGTTTTGCTTATAATATGCATTTTTCTTTTGTTTTCAATTTATATGTTATTGTATATATTCTTGCTAAGAATAAAAAAAATAAGAATGTCTAACAAAAGCCCTTTAACAGACAATTTTTCATAATATTTTTACACCTTCGAATTTTGGTCTGTAATCTACAGCTGGCGGAGCGTTAGACAATCTTTATATATTTTTAATATTTATAGTATAAATATTTTTTAAATCTATCAATTTGTCTAAATTTAATTGTTCCAAAAACTCAACAAAATCATCTATATTCATATTTTTTATTTTAGAATGATATTTAGAAAAAGCATTAAAGTTGTAAGTAATATTATTGATTATATTTTCGTTTTCAATATACTCGCGTTTTTTGTTTAAATAAAGATTCCAAAAGGATAAAATTTTAATATGCAAATTTTTTATTTAATCGTGACCAGTATAACTTTTTTCGGAATTATTTAATAATTTAGCTAGTTCAAAATCGGCTATATTTTCTATAATTGCATGCGTTATTTCACTATTTTTGAAATAAGAATGCAAAGATTCATGAACAAGATAAACTAAATCATAGTTTTCATCAGCTAATCCATTCTTATGCCCCAAATGAATTGGTTGTCTCCTATGTTATATCCACAGTTTAATGTAGGAGAAGCAATAATTGCTGTCACATTTAAGATAAAAACTTTTTTAAAAATTTCACTTAAAAACAAATTAATTTTGTTTCTATTTTTTATCCAATTATTTTGTATCCTTGGTAAATTATGATAAGCCCATTACATTGAGTTTTGAAAAATTCTTGTTGTTGTAATTCTAGAATTATATTCTTATCAATTTCGTTCGCAGTTAAATTCCTTTGTAAAAGTATGTATGAAATTCTATATTTATCCCATAAATAGTTTGCAAAGTCAGTCGGCATGTTACTTTTTGAAATCATTAATCTTGCTGTAATGTCTATATCTGTCTTAAACTTTATATTTAGCATGTTTTTCTCCGAATTTTAAAAACGCACCAAAGACATTTGGTACGTTTAAAAGAACTTTTGGCGGCACCAACACTATCCAGATTGAACTGAAAGATAAAAAGTATCTGATAGAATTATTAATTAATTATAAATAAATGGAAATTGACAAATTAATATAAGTGTTTTAAAATACTACTTAATAGAGGAATAATATGAAAAAGACAAAACGAATTTTAAATATTATATTAATTTTGATTTCAATAATGTGTTTATTATCTTTAACAATTATATCTTTTATATATGGATTAAAATCAACAGAAAAAAATGAATTTTGGGGTGGTGTATTTGGAGCTGCTATATCTATAATTTTTTCTTTTATAATTTTAATTCTAACTATTCAAGCGAATAATAAACAACAAATAAAATCTGTAAATAAGCAAACATCAATTCAAATAGAGGATAATTTAAGACAAAAATATATTAATGAAAAAGATAATTTTAAAGAAGCATATAATGCATTAGAAATATTTTTATTTAATTCAAAAACATTTGTAATTGATCCAAATCAATTATCAATAACATTGGATAAATTAAACGCTACTTATGCAGATTATAGAAAGTGTATTAATACTTTGACAATTACTACAGGAATATATGAATTACAAGATAAATGTATTGGGTGCACATTATGTCATATAAAAATTTATGGAGAAGTTATCAGAGAATTAAAAGAATTGCAAATATTAGTTGAAAGTATTGAAGAATTAGCCGGAGAGGTAAATACTTTACAAAATAGTAATTTTCGAATAGTATTAAACTCACATAACATGAAGCAAGACGATAATAAAATACAAACAAAAGTAGCTAAAATAGAGGAACAAAACGAAAAAATAACAGAAAAACTTAATAAATTGGAAACACTAAAGTTAAAATTATTTAATGCAATAAAAAGATATTTTCAAGTTGTTAATATTTATATTCAAGAAACTGTTCTACATATTGAAAAATTTGGAAAGATAAATGAACAATGTAAAAAAAGGAATTTTTAAATAAAAACTATTAGTATTTTAGATATTATGGTTTGTTGCAATTATTATAAAACTTTACATTAAACGTCGTTTACTTTAATAAAAAAGTTAAAAATGCTTGATTTTAAGCATTTTTTTTGTTATTATAATTGTAAATTAGTTAGTTAACAAACTTACAAAGAAGGTATTATGAGAAATCGCAAATTTGGGGAATTTATTGAGAGTCATAGAAAATCTGTTAGTTTGCAAAAACTAGCAGATGCTTATGGTTGTTCTCGTGCATATATGTGGGATATTGTTCATGGAAATGTAAGCCCACCACAAGATTATGAAAAATTATTAAGTATGGCAGAATGCATGCAATTAACTGAAAAACAAAAATATGAGTTTTATGATAAAGCTACATTAAAAAACGATATACCATCAGACATAAAACAAATAATGCTTAACAACCCAACACTGATTAACAAAATTAGAGATATGAATAAAAAAGGAGAATTATAATGAGAAGCATTGAAGAAAAAGTTGAAGAACATTACAAAAAAATCTTAGATAATTATCAAATTCGCCACTATGGAAAAACAGAAGAAATTAACTCTACAATTACAAAAGCTTTAAAGGACAGCAATTCAAAATCTGGTGGTGGTGGAAATAATTTTCCAGATATTCAAATTTTATTTGAAAACAAACACGCAAGAAGAATACCCGTAATGATAGAGGCTAAGGGTGAAAAAGGGAAATTAGAAAAATTAACAAAAGAGGGTTTAATTGAAGGTGTTACTTATTATTCAAGTGATATAAAAAATAAGGCTGGGGAAATTAAGCATAAGGCTGGCGAAGCAAATTATTCAAGTATAATAAATTTTGCTGTTAATGGTGCTATTCATTATGCTAATGCAATATTAGATAGTAATGGATATGATGAAGTTATTGCTATAGGATTAAATGGAACAGAGTTAAATCAAGACGGAAGTGTTAAAGATGCTCAATGTAAGGCTTACTATATTTCTACAAAAAATAATAGATTACCAAAACACATTACAGAACTTGATGATGATTTATCATTGTTAAAATATTCAAATTCTGAAAAACTTTGTGAAATATTAGACAAATTAACATTAAGTGAAAAAGAAATTGAACAAATGACTTTAAAAGCAGAAGTAACATTAGAACAAAAAATCAAATCTATTCATCAAAGCCTATATGATAGTGATAGATTAAAAACGGCGTTATCAACCAATGAAAAATTATATTTGTTTTGTGGGTTGATAATGGCTAGCTTAAAAACGGAAAATTTAGCTCCCCTAAACAGTGCAGATTTTAAGGGAAATGATGATAATGATGACAATGATGGAACAATAATTACAAAAAGGATTAGAGCGTTCTTAAATAAGAAAAATTGTTCTTCTGATAAAATAAAAATGATATGTAGCTTACTTAATCCTGTTTTTGAAAAACCTGTATTATGGAAACCAGTTAACGGTGAAAGTTTAATTAAATGCTTATTTAATCAAGTAAATAATGATATTATTCCATGTCTTGAAAGCAATCTTCATCTGGACTTTACAGGTAAAATCCTAAACTCTTTAAACGATTGGGTTGCAATAGAAAACGATATTGCGAATGATGTTGTATTAACTCCTAGGTATGTTACTAGACTTATGGCGAAACTTGCTAGAACTGATATGAATTCATTTGTTTGGGATAGAGCAATGGGTTCCGGTGGATTTTTGGTCTCAGCAATGGATATTATGATCAAAGATGCAAGAGAAAAAATTAAAGACACTGATAAACTTAATGATAAAATTAGAAAAATCAAACATAATCAATTATTAGGAGTTGAAATTTTAGGCAACATTTACATACTTGCAATATTAAATATGATTTTAATGGGAGATGGCTCTTCTAATATGATTTATGGAGATGGTCATAGATTTGATAAGGTGTCAAATAATTTTCCTGCTACAGTATTTTTGTTAAATCCACCATATTCAGCACCGGGCAAAGGTTTTAATTTTGTGGAAGAAGCTCTTTCAAAAATGACAAAAGGGTATGCTTGTATTTTAATACAGGAGAACTCTGGATCTGGTAATGGGTTACCTTATACAAAAAGAATATTAAAGAACAATACATTGTGTGCTTCAATTCACATGTCAGACATTTTCTCTGGCAAGTCAACAGTTCAAACTGCCATATATTTATTTAAAGTCAATCGTCCACATGAAGAAGATGATTTGGTTAAATTTATTGATTTTTCAGAAGATGGTTACTCAAGACAAAACAGAAAGAAATCAAGTCAACAAGTTAATTTAAGAGATACAAACAATGCAAAAGCTAGATATGAAGAAATTGAAGCTCTTGTTCTTGGCAAAAGGCCAAAAACAAATTATTATACCAAAGAAAATGGTTTATATATAGAAGACACAATTTCATTAGAAGGTAACGATTGGACTTTTTCTCAACATAAAAAAATTGATACAACTCCAAAATTAGAAGATTTTAAAAAGACAGTTGCAGATTATTTAGAGTGGAAAGTATCTACTCTATTAAAGGAGCAATAATATGAAATATGTGAAATTTAAACTCAATCAGTTATTTATTTCTCAAACAGGAGATACTGATATTAAACAATCACATTTGAATAATAGGGGTTTTTATGTTTGTTCTTCTGGTGATAAAAATTTTGGAATCATAGGTAAATCTGATATAGAAGCTAAAATAATAAAAGGCAATTCCATAACAGTTGATATGTTTGGTAGTGCCTATTATAGAGATTTTGATTATAAGTTAGTTACACATGCAAGAATATTTACTTTGGAAGGGAATTATTCAAAAAATGTAATGTTGTATTTTACATCATGTTTGAAAAGATTAAAATTAATATATTCTTATAACAATATGTGTAGTTGGAAAAAAATACAGCAATATGAAATATATGTACCCTCATCAGATGGTATTAATCCTGATTATCTTTATATGGAATCTTATATTAAAAATTTAGAACAAGAATATATATTTAATTTAAACCAAGAAAAAGAAAACAAATTAAAAAAATATTATAAAATTACAAATTTAGATAATTATAAAATGGATAATAAAGATTTAAAAATCTTAAATCAATCAGTAAATACAAAATTATTTAAAATAAGTGAATTATTTGAAATCAAAACGGGTCGTGATGTAATTATAAATACACTAGAAGATGGAAACATTCCATTGGTTAGTCATCAATGTAACAATAATGGTATAACAAGGAAAATAAAAAGATTACAAAATAGAATTCTATTTAACTATAAATCTACAATAGCGCTCGCAGATAGAGGTGTTTTTCATGCAACATGTCAAAATTCAGATTTTCATATAGGAACTAGGGTAAAAGCTTTAATTTTTAAAGATGGAGAAAAAACAGAAAATCAAAGACTATTTATAGTAAGTATTATAAACAAATTACAGGTTTTCTTTGCAGATTATCTTACTAATGCTACTGACAAATTACCCGACTTGGAAATTCGAATTCCGATAACTTTAGATAAAAAGCCTGATTATAATTATATGGAAAATTATATTAATGCAATTAAAAAATTAATAATAAAAGAAGATATGGAGTATGAAGAAAAAATAATTAGCAAAACTAAACAAATTTGTGAGATATAATTATTAATAATTTAATTATAAAACTCTCAATCAATCATGTGGTGAACCCCAAAAGTTAGAGACTTTATGAGGTGCACTTCATTATGATTGGGGGTTTTATTTTGTTGAGAAATTTTTTTCGCGTGTTCAAATGGTGAACACGCGATATTTTTATAATTAGTTGAAAAAGTTTAAAAATATTTTTCGCTGGTTCAAATGATGAGCCAGCGGAAGCTTTAGAATTAAGTTAGAAAAATCAAAAAAATTTTCTCGCTGTATCAAATGGTGATACAGCGACAGTAGTAAAATTCTAATGAAAAATCAAAAAACTTTTTTCGCTGCACACAATGTGTGTGCTGCGAGAATTGTAAGATTAATGTGAAAATGTTTTTCCGTTAGACCAAACGGTGGTCAAGCGACAATGCAATAATAGAGATGAAAGGATAAAAATTTTTCCCCGCATTATCAAATGGTGATAATGCGACTATGTAAAAATATATATGAAAAATTAAAAACTTTTCCCGCAGGGACAAATGGTGTCCTCGCGAGAATGGTAAATTCATTTTAAAAGGAGGTGTGAAATGTAAAATTAAAACTAAAAACATAAACAAACAAAAATTAAAAGGAGAATAAAATGAAAAAGATTGATACAAGTAAACTTATGGAAGTAAAACTTAGAATTTACAATTATGGAACAATTGAAAGGTTAAGTAAATGTTTTGAAAAGCACAGGGCTGATTTTAGAAACAAAAACGAATTTCTTGTTCATGTTATTACAAATGGTTTGGATATTTTAGAATTGCAAGATGAAAATTTTAAAGATTACTATCAAAAAATGGAGAGTATATCAGAAAAGATAACTCACTTTGAAAATCACTTATCAGTTAAAGAGAATATGTATATTCAAGATTTGAAAATGATAAATGTTCAACAAATATTTATAGAAAAATTATTGTCAAGAATATATAATTTGGTTCTTGCTCATGATGATGAAAGAACATTGCAAGCAAGATATGTTGAAGCTGGAATGTATGACAGATTGCCCGAAGGATTGCAGGAACTAAAAAATGAATATTTAAAGGCAATTGGGATAGAAGAAGATAAAAATGATGACTGAAATAGATAAATTTATTAGAAGCAGGATAAGGAATGGGGATATTTTGAAAAATTATGCTCGTTTTTGCTAGTAAAATAAAGCATTTTACTGGGGCAAAATAAAAACTCGCAGAATCAAAATTGA
>CALWMK010000006.1 GCA_944381825.1 uncultured Clostridia bacterium | reverse complement strand
TTGGTGGCTCACCCGGGATTCGAACCCGGGACCCCTTGATTGCGTTCGCTTTAAAATTTCTCGTCTCCGCCTTTTTTATTAAAAGGCTTCCGACTTTCAATTTTAAGCTCTCTTCTCCCCTAAAATTATTACTAATTTTTGGGGTCCCCTTCTTTGACTTTTAATCAAGTTTTTATATTAATAAAAAAATCTAGCTTTTCTGCTAGACTTTGGTGGCTCACCCGGGATTCGAACCCGGGACCCCTTGATTAAAAGTCAAGTGCTCTACCAGCTGAGCTAGTGAACCATGTTTATTTGGCTGGGGTGGCAGGATTTGAACCTACGCATGCGAGAGTCAAAGTCTCGTGCCTTACCGCTTGGCTACACCCCATTAGTTATCAATCTGGCTGGGGTGCTAGGATTCGAACCTAGGAATGTGGGAGTCAGAGTCCCATGCCTTACCGCTTGGCGACACCCCACCACCAACAACAACCATAAGCAAATGGTGGTGCGCTTGGAGGGATTCGAACCCCCGACCTCTGCCTTAGAAGGGCATTGCTCTATCCAGCTGAGCTACAAACGCAAAATTTGGAGCGGGTGAAGGGAATCGGACCCTCGCGACCAGCTTGGAAGGCTGGAGTTCTACCACTGAACTACACCCGCATTATCAAAACATGCTTAGTTATAGTAACAAAACCAAATTTAAAAGTCAAGAGTTTTTTGTATTATTATATAATTTTTTATTAAATTTAAACTATTTTTTTTCTTTAATTCAAATCTAAATATTCCATAAAAGGATTTTAAACAGTTTAATTTATTTTTATTTTTCTATAAAAAATAATTTTGCATCAAATTAAAATTAAGATGCAAAATTAAAATCTAAATTTTTTCTATTATAAAATCATTTTTACTATCTTTAACAACATAGCCTAATGATGTTATTTGTTTTCTCAACTCATCTGCTAAAGCATAGTTCTTATTTTGTTTTGCATTCCATCTGTCTTGTGCCAAACGCAAAACCTCATGTGGTATTTGAACAACATCTTCATTCGATTTTTCTTCAATGTTTAATCCTAATAAATTATCAAACTCAAGTAAACACTCATAAATCGCATAATTAGGTTCCTTTTTTATTAGCTCCCAAACAACACCAAGTGCAAGCGGAGAATTCAAATCATCATCAAAAGCATCATAAAATCTTTTTATATAATTTGAAAGATTTTCATCTTTTTTTTCAGCCATTTTATGTTTTTTGGCAAGCTTATATAAATTGGCAAGAGCGCTTTTAGCACCTTCCAAAGCCTCAAATGTAAAATTTTGCATTTTTAAATAATGAGCGGTCAACAAAAAATATCTATAGTCCATTGCCGAAAATCCTCTCTTTTCTAGATCAGACAAAGTATATATATTCCCCAAGCTCTTACTCATTTTCCCACCATCAATTTGCAAGAATTCAAGCTCCATCCAAAATTTTACAACTTGATGTCCACAAAGGGAATCGTTTTGAGCAATTTCATTTTCATGGTGAACCGTGACATGGTCAATTCCGCCAGTGTGAATGTCAATATGCTCTCCTAAATATTTTTGTCCCATAACTGAACATTCAATATGCCATCCTGGATAACCCATTCCCCATGGACTCTCCCATTGCATGATGTGCTCTTTGGGAGCCTTTATCCAAAGAGCGAAATCAGCAGGATGTTTTTTCTCATTGTCAACTTCAATTCTAGCTCCTGCCTTTCTATCTTTTAGTTCAATACCACTAAGCCTTCCATAATCTTTGAATTTTTGAACATCAAAGTAAATTCCCCTACTTGTTTCATATGCATATCCATGTTCTAAAAGTTTTTTAACATAATCTATCATATCTTGAATATGATCAGTTGCCTTCAAAACATGTTCTGGAAGTTCTATATTAAGTTTTTTAATATCTTCAAAAAATAAATTAGCATAAAACTTCGCAATTTCATAAGGCGACTTATGTTCTTTTTTGCTTGCTAGTAACATTTTATCTTCGCCTTCATCCTCGTCACTAGTGAGATGTCCAACATCAGTGATGTTCATTGCACCATTAATTTTATAATTATGATGTTTTAAAATCCTTCTAATCAAATCCATAAAAACATAGGCCCTTAAATTGCCAATATGTTGATAGCTATATACAGTTGGTCCACAACTATACATAGTAACAATATCTTTATTATATGGTATAAATTCTTCCTTTTTTTTAGAAAGTCTATTAAAAAATTTAAGCATATTCTCCTCTTAATTGAAATATTATAAAACTTTTAATAAAATAAAACAAGTGATATGAAATAAATTTAATTAGCATTCAAGAATTAGCAATAATAATTAATAAATCATAGCATTGATTGAAAAACTTAATTTTGAAAAAAGAGAAAAAGATGTTAAAGTTATAACATCAATAATTTTAACATCTTTTTATATAAATTATAATAAGATACAGATAATTCCGCCCTTTCCTTCATTAATAATTTTTCCAAGAGTTCTTCTCATTTTTCTTTGAGCTTCTGCTGGCATTGTGACAATTTTTGAGTTAATACCTTCTGTAACTAATGAGTTTAGCGATTTTCCAAAAATGTTTGTTTCCCAAATAGATGTTGGATTATTTTCAAATTCACTCATAAGATGTTGAGCCAATTCCTCACTTTGTTGTTGAGTTCCTACTAAAGGACTTATCTCGGTTTCAATATCAACTTTCATTATATGCAAACTTGGAGCTGAAGCCTTTAATTTCATGCCAAATCTAGAACCTTGTTTCACGATTTGAGGATCTTCTAGTTTAAGCTCTTCCGTTGAAGGAGTTACAATTCCATAGCCTGTTTCTTCAACCTGTTTTAAGGCGCTTTCAAGTTTGTCATATTGTTTTTTTGCATAAGAAAGAGTTTTAATATAACTTACTAAATGTAAATCATCAGTTATATCTGTTCCACATTGTTTTGAAAGTACTTTATAAAATAAGTGAGGTTTAGGAGTGACATCAAAATAAACTGTTCCATCACCCATTTTAATTGATCCCACAGTTACTGGTTCAAAATCTTCACTTTCTAAAAATGCAACATTGGTTTTGTCTATTTGACCAATTTTGCTAATATTTTCTCCAAATTTTTTTATTTCTTCAATAATAGAAGAGATAATTTCATCATTAAAAGCAAGAGCTCTAAGCCAATCTGGCATTTTTATTTTTAATGATTTAATAGGAAATTCAAGCAAAATTTTTTCAAAAATTTTGTCAACATCTTGCGACTCAAGTTCTTTGGCATTGATTGCAATAACTGGAACTTCATACTTTCTCTCTAAAGATTTTGCAAGTTTTTTGCATTCTTCATCTTTTGGATTTCTTGAGTTTACCACAATTACAAATGGTTTATTTTCTCTAAGCATTTCGGAAACAACTCGTTCCTCTGCTTCAAGATAGCTTTCTCTTGGCAGTTCACAAATTGAACCATCTGTTGTCATCACAATCCCAATTGTGGAATGGTCAACAATAACTTTTTTTGTTCCAAGTTCCGCCGCCTCTTCAAAAGGCATGTCTTCTTCACTCCATGGAGTTTTGACTAATCTTGGCTTTTTATTTTCTTCAAAACCCATTGCTCCATCGACCATATAACCAACACAATCAACCATCCTTACTTTCATTTCAATGTTGCTGTTTAAAGTTATTTTTACCGCCTCATTAGGCACAAATTTAGGCTGAGTTGTCATAATTGTTTTACCTTCACCAGATTGTGGCAATTCGTCAATTGCGCGTTGTCTAGAATGTTTGTTATCAATATTAGGAATTACCAAGTTTTCCATAAACTTAGTAATGAAAGTTGATTTGCCACATCTGACAGGTCCAACCACGCCTATGTAAATATCGCCATTTGTTCTTGTAGCTATATCATTGTATATTTCATAATTTTCCATACATCCTCCAAATTATTTTGCGCATGCATACAGCATCCGTTAAAATAATTTATGAGAGTTTAAATAGCTTTATTCTTATTTTTATAAAAATTCATCTTTTGCTGTGACTAATTTAAATAATAAACAAAATCAACATTAAAGTTTTAATTTTTTCTATTTTAATAGCGGTTTTCATACTTCTATATTTTTTAGTTCTAAAAAAATTTAAATATGCATAAATATAATTTTAGTTATAAAAAAAAGGAACTATATCCTTTTTTGATTTTAATTATTAAAATGCTTAGATATTTATAATTTTTCTAGCCTTGGCCTACAAATTTAATAAAATTCTAACAGCTTTTAAATCTTCTTCATTTACATTGAATTTTTTAATAATGAAAGCATTAAACTTGTTTGGATAAATAAAAATATATTCACTATTTTCTTTAATTTTTACAATGTCTTTATAATAAAGTTTTTGTGTTCCAACTATCTCACCATTTTTTATTGTAGCAATGTTTAAAAAATCGTTTTCAAAAGTATACGCATTAATAAATTTATTTTCAGCCATCTTTTTAATGTTTTTATTAATTAATATATAATAAACTATACCAATACCAAAAGGAATTGCAAAAACTAAAAGAATATCTAAATAAGAATTTTCAAAAATAGTGCTTAGAACAACATATAGCAAAAGTCCTATTATGCCAACAACAATTAAAATTATATTTATTATCTGTGCTGTTTTAGACAATGATTTTTGCGATTTTCATCAATATCAGTTTGAATTTTTATCATTTTTTCTCCTTTATTTGTGTTTCTTTAAAGTAATAAAAATTATAATGTTTGCTACCAAAAGCTAATAAACTAACATAAAACTTTTAATAAATCAAATATTTTTGTGTAATTGAAATCAAAGTTTTCGTCACCCAAACCAATTTGAATTTATTATAGATATTATTATTTTTTACCTTTTTTGGGTATAAAATATTTTCTATCCTTTAGTGAAGAAGGCAAATATTGTTGTTCAACATAACCACCATAGTCATGTGGATATTTATAATTTTTGCTTGCTTCCGTATGGTTTTTTAAATATTCTGGTATGTTGTCGTCTGGATGATTTTTGGCATCATCTTGTGCCATATTCATAGCAACGACAACTCTATTATCTTTTGGTGATTCACATACATAGATTATTGCCTGAGTTAATGCTAAATTTCCTTCTGGCATACCTACATGGTCGAGAACATATAAACTTGCGCAAGCTTGTAATAGTGCATTTGGTGCAGATAGGCCGCAATCTTCCGCCGCATGACAAATAGTGCGGCGAGCTAAAACTTGCGGTTCAATCCCAGCTTCAATCAAACGGTTTGCATAATAAAGTGCCGCTGTTGAATCACTTCCACGAAGGCTTTTACAAAAAGCACTTAGTAAGTGATAATAGACATCTTCGTTTAAGCTTAATGCCTTTTTTTGCAAGCATTCTGCCGCTATTTCTTTGTCTATGACTATTTCTCCATTCTTGTTTGCACTGGTCGTTGAAATCCCAATTTCTAGACCATTTAAGGCACTTCGGACATCTCCTCCACAAGATGTGGCAAAATAGGTCATTGCATCATCATCTATTTTAATCTTAAATTTTTTTAGCCTTTCATCTTCGGTTATTGCTCGGTTTAAAACATTTTTTATGTCAGCAACTCCAAGTCTTTTAAACTCGAAAACAGAACACCTTGAAACTATTGCTCTTGTCATGCTGTAACTAGGATTTTCGGTTGTGCAACCCACAAATATCACATGTCCATTTTCTAGTGCTGCCAGTAGCGAATCGCTTTGCGCCTTGCTCCATCTATGGCATTCATCTAGAAGCAAATAGGTTTTTTTGCCATACAACTCAAAATCACTTTTTGAGTGTTCCAAAACAACTTTTACCTCAGCAACTCCACTTGATACAGCATTGAGTTTTACAAAGTTTGAATTGCTTGTGTCTGCAATTATTCTGGCGAGAGTTGTTTTCCCAGTTCCGGGTGGTCCATAAAAAATAACACTAGGGACTCGCTTCGCTTCAATAAGTCTGCGAAGCAACTTTCCTGGTCCAAGTATATGTTTTTGCCCTTCAAAATCATCTAGCGATTTTGGCCTTATTCTTTCTGCGAGTGGCTTTTTATCATTATGTAAGTTTTCAAATAAACTTTCCAATATTACTACTCTCCTATTTAAATTACTATTCAGCAAACCTTGTTTTTTCACTATAGCATATTTTATTTCTATAATCAAACTATTAATTGACAACTGAACTACTTTTATATTTTAATTCTTAAACAATTTTGTTTAAAGTTTTTAACTTTCAAGTTTATCATCAATAAAGCCTTATAAAACTTTTTAACTTTAACTAGTTTCTAATAAAAAATAGTCATGTAAAGCAAGACTTTCAAAGCTGATGTGTTTTGAAGAAAAAAACCTAATACCGTTAATAATAATTGCTGTTGATTTGCAATATTTTTTTATTTGAATTTGCTTTGTTTTTTTGCAAAATGAAAATAAAATTGAAAAATCACATGGAATAAAATCGCTATTTATTTCATAACCATTTTTATTGTTAGAAATTGTGTTTTGAACCAGATTATAATAAAAGTCTAAAGCTGTAATAAAATTATTTTTATAAGATGAAATAAGTTCCTTAAATTTAAATTTTAAACTTTTTGCACTCACACCAAATAAATAATCCTCTTGGGCTTGAATAAAGGCTTTTTCAAATAATGTTTGAAGTTCATTATCGACAAAAATAAAATTAAATGCAAAAAACTCTGTTTTCTTTTTTATTGCATTTGCATATAAAAATTCTATTTTGACATTTGTCAAATCACAGACACAATCTGCATTGCATAATACTATATTTTTATTTTCTTTAGGTAATAAGCTAAAATTGTAACAAAGGTTTAAGCATGGTTTGTTAGATAATTTTAAACTTTTTATTTTACTAAAAAAACAAGAATCAAATTTCACATTATAGTTTAAATAGCTAACTATCCTGTTAATTGAATTTTTATAACTTATAAAGTTATTTTCAACTTTAAAGATAAAATAATTATATTTTTGGTGTTCTAAATTATAAAAATAATTTATTGAAATGTCATTATTATGTTCATTTTTATTAAATATTTTTATAAATATAACTTTATAATTTAATATAAAATTATATTTTAGTATTAAAATGTTTTTATTTTCAAATTTTTCTAAAAAATAACAGCTGCCATATTCTGTTGATTTTGTTAATTTTTGATTAAAATACAATTCACAATCACATTCAAATAATTCAATGTTTTCTATTGTTTTATTTAAATTTAAAAGATTCAGTTTATTAATTTCATCTTTAGTTTTACAACATATTATTTCATCATTATTTATCTTTAAATCTGTATAAAGAATAAGATTTTCAATTTGTTTTGCATAAATGACTTCTTTTAAATAATTCATTTCATGTTTTCCAACAAAATAAGTTGGTTTATCAAATTCTAAAACTTCTAAATTAATGTAATTAATCCTTGCTTTTAATAAGATATCATCTAAAATTTTTGCTTTTTTAAAACCATAATTTTTTAAATATTCTTTTGATTCGGAATAAAATAATATGTTTTTCTTAGAAAAAAAAATTCTCTGGCAAAATATATTTAAAACATAATGATTTTTTGTTTTTAATATTAAATTTTTTTTGTCAAAAAAGGCTATTTTTATAACAAACAACAAAAAAAGTAAAAGAAGGTAAATCATAATAAAATTTTTAACCTTTTTACCTCTTTTTAACCCATCTGTTTTAATATGTTAAAATTATGTTGGAGCATATAATATGGTTTAGGTGTTTTACATCAAACAAATAAATCTGGCAAATCATTTTCAAAGAGAACAACACAGTTTTCTAACTGTAAAGAAGCAAAACTTTTTTTTGCGTCTTCAAGATTGTCAACTATGAACAAGTTTTCCTCTTTAAATCCCCCTTCTTCTAAACCAGACTTCAAAGCCTGAGCATTGACTTCGTTCACAATAATTGCATAATCGCAAACTTTTGCTATTTTAACACCCAAATTTTTGTTGACTTCGGTTTCGTATTTCCCCATTTCAACAATTCCTGGTGTTATAACAACTTTCTTCATATCTGTAAAAAGCGAAAGCGTTTCAAGCGCAGCATCACATCCTTCGACACTTGCATTAAAACTATCATCAATTATCAAACAATTTTCACCATTAATTAGTTCCATTCTATGAGCCACAGGCTTTAAATCTTTTATAGCTTTTTTAATTTGCTTTAAACTCACTCCTAGTTTATAAGCCAAAGAAGAACACAGTGCAATATTTTGTAAATTAAATTTTCCTAATAGTTTTGTTTGACAATTAACAGACTTTCCGTCTATGACCAACTTGAACTTAAGCCCATTTTTATTAGCTTCAATATCGGTACAATATGCAAAGCCTCTTTCATCGTTGCCATATGAAATTAATTTATTTGGATTTTCATATTTTTCATAAAGTTCTAAATTCGGTTTACTGTCGCCATTAAAAACAACATATCCATTTGATATGCTTTTTGCAAGTTCAAATTTGGTTTGACTAATCGCTTCAATTGTTTTAAAAGTTTCTAAATGTTGATTTCCAATTCCTGTAATTAACCCATGATTAGGACCAACCAACTTGCAAAGTTCATCGATTTCTCCCCTTCTCTTTGCGCCCATTTCAGCAATGAAAATTTCATCGTCTTCATCAATTTGTTGCAAAATAACACGAGTTAAACCAAGAGGAGTATTAAAACTATGAGGACTGGCAATAGTTTTATATTTTTGTGAAAGCATTTGTTGTAAGATAAACTTATTAGTAGTTTTTGCATAACTTCCAGTAATTCCTATTCTAATCAAATTAGGAAGTTTTTTCAACTTTCTTTTTGCTTTAGAAATATAATAATGGTTAACTAATAATTCAAATGGAGTCAATATCCAAAAAGCTAAAATAACCACAAAAGGAACAAGAATAGGTGTAATAGTGATAACCCCAAATCTTAACAGTTTAAAAAACTCAGTTGAAAGCGCAATTAAGCAAAATGTTAAAGCCGCATATAAAATAAACATAATAGCTATTGTTCTTCCAATTCTTTTTGTTTTAACAAGTGGTGTTTTATTTGGCTCCTTAATAAGGTTCATTATGAATGAAAAGGAAAAATAAAAGTAAAATATTAAGCCCAAATAAGAATAAATTGCTTCTGAATGATATACATCAAACAGCGCATTTGTAACTAAAGCACATGAAATACTAAGAAGTGACAAAATAAAAAGTCTAGAAAGATATTTATATCTAGTACCTCTCATCCATGCATTGTAACCTTTTATATGGTAGCCAGCTTGTTGATAAACTTGCAAAAATTTACTACTCAAAAAACAGAGCAGTCCTCCATTGATGATTGAAAGAAATATCGCAATATATAAATGTATATTTGAAGTTTCAAAAAATTCCATTATTCACATTCCTTTAAAAAACTGCAAATGTTGTCAAAAACCAAATCAAACTTTTCAATAAAACAAAAGTGCGAAGCATTTTTAATTACTACAAGCTTTGAATTTTTAATAAATTTTTTCATGCGTTTTGCCATATATAAGGGTGTATCACGGTCTTTTTCACCAAAAATCAATAAGGTCGGCAAAGCAAGTGCTTTCATTTCTGGTTCTTGAAAGGTATTCACAATCTTGATAAAACATTTACGCATATGTGGACTGAGAGCAACATAATCAGCTGAACCAGCCAAGGAATTTTTGTTTTTTGAAAGCTTGTATTTTAATACCTTAAAATGATAATTTAATCCTCTTCTTGGTTTGCATCCAGCTGCACCTATTAATATTAAAGCCTTTACTAACTTAGTATAGCAACTAGAAAATTTAATTGCAACTCTACAACCAAAAGAATGGGCAATAATTATTATTTCTTTTAATTTCAAAATATCAACAATCGCTTTTAGCATTTTTGCATATTCTTCCACTCCCCAAACTGTTTTTGGCTCTTGACTTTTCCCAAATGGCGGAAAATCTATTAAAAGACAATTGTAATTATTTTCAAAACAGTCTTTATATGGTAAAAAACAACTATGTTCAGCGCCCCAACCATGTAAAAAAACAAGAGATTTTTTACCTCTGCCATTTTTTTTATAGTAAATTTTTATTCCTTCATATGTAAAGTACATTTATTTAATAATACTCATTAAAGAAAATATTTGTTAATCAGCTTTTAATAATCCAACTAATTTGTTTGACAATTAAAATTCAAAGTCTATAAAAAGCTTTTTTTATTGCCTGTAATTAAAATTAAATAAAAATACCCAACCTTTCGGGTTGGATATTAAAATATCAAAAATTTAACCTTTCGATTGTTAGCAAATTCTAAAGTTCTATTAACAAAATCATTCAAATAAAATTTTTAAGCTTTAAAACTATTAACAAAATTAACAAAAGAACTTGCATCTTTAAATTGTCTATATACGGATGCAAAACGAATGTAAGAAATTTCATCTATTTCTTTTAATTTTTCCATTACAAGTTCACCAATAACAGCAGAACGAACTTCACCCGACAAATTGTTTTGAATTTCTTTTTCGATTTCTGAAACAATGCCATCTATTTGGCTTAAAGAAACTGGACGCTTCTCACAAGCTTTAATAATTCCTTTTTTTATTTTTGTAGGGTCAAAAGGTTGTCTGCTTCCATCATTTTTGACAACTAAAATAGGTGTTGTTTCAACAGTTTCATATGTGGTAAATCGTTTTCTACAAGCAAGACATTCTCTCCTTCTTCTAATATTAGAATTTACAGCTCTAGAATCTAAAACTTTGCTGTTTTCATAAGAACAAAATGGACATTTCATATCGTTACCTCTTTTTTTTAAGAATACAACATGTAGCCAATTTTGTCTAGTATTTTTATATTTTTTATCTTTTTTGTCTAAATTTGGAACAAACCTACAAAAGTGTCAAATCTTCTTCTCGACAATATTTCCTTAGCAAATTGTATGTTGCTAGCACTAAATTTCACAGAAATTCCACAAGAAACATTAATAGTTCTTGGAGTGTTTATTACTTGAGCAGGACAATAAGAGCGTAACAAACCTGCAAAAGTAATTGTTTCGCTTCTTGCTCTAAAAACAGCTATATAATATTGCATATCTTTCCTCCTTTGCATGGCGATTCACAAAATATGCTCCATTTCACTATATTGAAATATAAGTAAAAAAGTTAAAGAGGAAAAAATGATATATGCAGACAATAGTGCGACAACGCACATAAAACCTAAAAATGTTATAAAAGCTGTAAATGATGGATTAACTAAATTTAGCGCCAACCCGGGCAGAGCTGGACATAACCTTGCAATTGACACAGCAATTGCAATTTCAAATGTAAGAGAAAAAGTTAAAAACCTTATAGAAGCACCAAAAGTTAGTAATGTTATTTTTACATCAGGATGTACAGAGGCTTTAAACCTTGCAATTTTAGGAACTGCACAAAAAGGCGGACATGTTATAGCCACAAGTAATGACCATAACTCGGTTTTAAGACCACTATATCATCTTCAAAAACAAGGCATAATTGAACTTAGTATTGCTAATCCAGAAAATAATGAAAAATTAACAAAAGCTGACATAGAAAAACATATTAAAAATAATACTTATTTAATTTGTATAAATCACATTTCTAATGTTGATGGAATGATTGCTGAAATTGATGAAATCGGCGAACTTTGCGCATCAAAATGTATTTTATTTTTAGTTGATGGCGCACAGAGTTGTGGTCATACAAGATTGTCTATGCGAAAATCAAATATAGACCTTCTTGCCCTTGCTCCACACAAAGGCCTTTATGCTCCACAAGGAATTGGAGTTTTAGCATTCAGTCAAAGAGTTAAACTTAATCCTATAAAGTTTGGAGGGACAGGAACCGACTCTTTTAGCACCGACCAACCTCTAAATCCACCAGAATGTTTTGAAAGTGGAACTGTTGCCACCCCTAATATTTTAGGTCTTGGTGCTGGGATTGACTTTGTAAATGAAAACTATAATGCCATTTGTAACAAACTTGAAGATTTGACAACCTATCTAAATTTTGAATTAAGGAAAATACCAAATGTTATTGTCTACACCCATCCAAACAATTCACATGGTGTATTGGCATTTAATATTGAAGGCATGGAATCCGAAACAGTTAGCCAAATATTAAATGATAGGTTTGCAATCTATACCCGTAGTGGCTTACATTGTGCACCATTAAAACATAAATACATGGGCACTTTGCAAACCGGTGTTGTTAGAATTTCACTTTCTTATTTCAATACTTTTAGCGAAATAATTTCCATAATTAAAGCTATAAAAAAAATAGCAAAAGAAAACAGCCAATCTATGTGATGATGCTTTATTCGTTTCACTCATAAAACATGTTTGTTAACACAAACTCCTTAAAAGTCAATTATCTTGTATATTTTCTTACATACTTTCTTGTATATCACTTATTAGAGCAAATATACTTTAATTTATAATCATCATTTTAGAATATTTTAAACAGCCTAAAATAGTGTTCCTTAAAAACAGAGTATAAGTGTCGGTAGACATCAACGTGTTTGACACAGATGAAAAAATTTTAGCTAGGATATATAGGGTTTTGAAATATAAAGCAAAACTAGTTTTGCTATATGGGAATGTTAATAAAAGTTGTATTATTTAAAATTTATTATTTTTAATTCAAGTGAATAATTATGCAATACTATGAATTAATATACATTCTATTGGAATTACAAGACAACTGTCTTCCCTCGCATTTTTGAAAATTCAATTAATATTGCATGGGTATTTACTCCTACCGCTTCCTGCCAAATCTCAGCATCATTAAAAATTGTAACTTCTTCACCCAATTTAAAATGTTGTCCATAATTTTCTATCATACTCATATCCATGCAAACACTTAAAAAGTGGGTATTTTTAAGATTGTTCATGTTTTCATCAAAAGGTACACTATTGTTTATAACCCTACCCTTGAAATCATAATTAAGTCCATCAAAATATCCTATTGAAAGCGTGGCAATATCCATTGGTTTATCTGCTATAAAGGCAGAGTTATATCCCACTTGTTCGCCCTTTTTAATTTGCTTAACATTTATTACCTCACTATTTATAAACATAACTTTTTTTAAATTGCTATGATTGTAACCATAAAGAAAAATTCCCACCCTCATCATGGGATAATTTAAGTTGAAGTCCAAAATTTTTGAGCCACCAACATGGATAATTGGTGAAAACCTTTTTGGAATCAAACTAAGCATTTTATCAAAAAAAAGTTTTTGTTTTTTAAAATAGTCCTCATCACTTCTAAGCGAACAAAAATGTGTGAAGACACCTTCAAAAAATAAATAATTAGACGTCTTGAGAAGTTTTATGCATTTTTTAAACTCCCTTTTTTTCCATATACCAATTCTATTCATTCCAGAGTCAATTTTCAAATGAATGTGACATACTTGATCCAAGTTTATTGCCACATCCTCACAATTTTTTAGTTCCTCAAAACTAGAAATTGTAACACTAATATTTTTTTTAATTGCAATTTCATAATTGTCACAATGTCCTAAAATTAGTAGATTAGATGAGCTGTCAAAACTCCTAAAGTTAACAGCTTCACTTAAATTTGCGACCGCAAAAAAATCCACCCTATCTTTTAAAAGATTGGCTATCACCCTCATTCCATGACCATAGGCATCACCCTTGACCACAGCACAAATTTTTGAACTAGTCTTTGTTTTAATATAGTTCAAATTATGAAAAAGATTTTTTGAAATTATATATTTTTTATTCATATCAATATATATGAATAAATATTTCAATGTGTCTATTGGCCAAGTTCATTGCCATTTTGAATATTTTTTGTTACAGTTCTATCTTTGCTTTTTAAATAATTTAAAGCTCGTAAAACTTCATCAACAATTTCATCATAGCAATTTAAACTTCCTTGCTTGATTTTAAATTTTACATTATATTTATTCAAAATTTCAAGTATTGGCGACTTAAGGTCGTCCGCTTGTTGTTGTGTCTAATATCTTCCAACTGGATTGTATGGCTTCACTCTTTCAATCAAGTATGTCATATTTTTATAGCTATTAAAAACTTTTAAAACCAAACTACTCAACTCTTGATTATAAAAACAGTTTTTACTATATAAAAGTGAGCATAGTAAAGATGGATCAGTTATTATCACATCTACCTTATCAGCACATCGAAACATTTTATGATTTTGTTTTGCAAACATATAAATTTGGTCATTTAACGCCAGTAGCCACAGAATAATTGGTGACCAATTTAATCAAGATGATAAAAATACTCTTACTATGTAAGCTTAAAAAATAAATCTCTTTCAATAATATTTATTTTCAATTTAAAAAAAACAGCAATTGCTGTTTTTTTAACTATTCCATCAAATCCTCAATATCACATCCTAATGTTTTCGCAAGTTTAAAAAGTGTATCCGCTTGTGCTTTATTAATGTCATTTATTTATTAGTTTAATATCATCAACCTTAACTGTAATACAATCTCCATAATAATTTCCTTCTTTGTCTATTCCGGAAAAATCAACAAGAATAGAGTTATTTACCGCATAATCTATAGCAACCACTCCTCTATCTCCCTTATGAATACCTTGTTTGGCGTACCTTTTTTCTTCAACAATCATTTCAACATAATCACATTCGTTAAAAGATAATTTTTCAAATGATTGCTTTTTTAATAGTTTTTCTTCATTCAGCTTTTTTAAGTTTTCAAGTTCACTAATAAAATTCATAGGCAGTTCTTTTTCTATTTTTAAATCATAATTGTCAACTTCCACTACGGCATAATCTCCAATAATTTTATCATTTAAAAATAGAATCAAGCTTTTGTTGTAAGGCAAAACTTTTAAAACTATACCATTAACATTTTTATATAAATTATGTTTGTTATATTTTGCATCTAAATTTTTTAAAGTTACTATATCATTTATTTTCATTTTATCCATCCTCCAAATGGTGTAATATTTCTTATCTTCCCTTCAGGATATAACATCCAACCAGAATTAAAAACTTTTCCATTCAAATTATTGGTATTGAAAGTCTTTGACCAAATTCGTCAAGCTTTTTTAACTTATAATTTCCATCTAAATAATTTTGTTTCGCTTGAATTTCAAAAATATCTTTTAAAACAAAAATATCTTTTGAAGAATATCCCCATGCTTGAAAAATATTTTGCTTGCCTTTTGAAGCAACTTCTCCAGCAAAAATATATTTTGAAAGCTTAGCAATTGGAAACTCAGAAATAGAATAATATTTAACCTTTTTAAAACTAATTAATTTTTTATCGCAATCACAATTCGGATGTAATGGCTACTCTGGTTTTTTTACTATCTAATAAAAAGCAACCATCGAGAGAAGTACATTTTAAACAATGATTAAAAAAAGCCATTATTTTTCGCATAATCTTTCTAAGTAGCTCTGGTTTGTTTGGTGTATTGAAATGATTCCACTCTATCCATTGTTTATAAATAATATTTCCGTTTTCATCTATATTGACCACATCATCGAATATATTCATTTTTTTTAATCTCCTTTATGACAAAAAGTTGAAGAAAACAATTCTCCAACTTTTATAATAAACTTTATCATAAAATTCTTGAATGTCAACACTTTTGTGCCATAATTTTTTTAACACATTATTTGTTGCAAAGATATAAACATTATTAGTTATTTTTTCTCTATTGTTTTTACCGCTAATTCTTCTGTTTCTTCCTCTATATTTTGTCTTAGTTCTTCAAATAGTTCAAGTTCATCTTGTTCATCTATTTTATCATCCTCAAAATTGCCATCTTCCAACTCCTGGTTAACTTCAAGATGACTTTCCGCTGTTATGGTTTGCAAATTTTCTTCATCTTTTAAAAAGTCTGGAATTTCCTCTTCCTCTGGCAAAGTGAAATCTCTATACAAGCTATCACTTTTTTCCTCTTCTTTTGCCTTAATAAGTTTAATGCGTTCCAAAAGTTCCTCATAATTAGGCAAATTGTCAATGCTTTCAAGGTCAAACCTTTTTAAAAACTCCTCTGTGGTTCCAAACAAAAGAGGTTTTCCAACAACATCTTTTCTTCCTACCACTTCAATCATGTTTTGTTCAATCAAAACTTGAACTGCATAGTCAGAGCTAACTCCCCTTATGTTTTCAATATCAAGTCTTGTAACCGGTTGTTTATAAGCCACAATAGCAAGTGTTTGCATTGCCGCTTTAGTCAAAGCCTTTTCCCTAATTGGATTTAATACAGAGGCGATATAATCGGCATACTTAGGATTTGATGCAAGTTGAACTTTGTTGCCATATTCAATCAAATGCACTCCAGACTCACCGCTTAATTCCTCTTTTATTTTTGCAATTTCTTGTTTTATTTCATCAAGAGAAAAACCAAACTTATCTGAAAATTCATTAACTTCAATACCATCACCAGAAACAAAAAGAGTTGCCTTTATAATCTCTTTTAAACAATCTTTGTTTATTTCATCCATTTCACTCACCCGCCTTGAAAATTTCAATTTCTCCATAAATATTTCTTTGCGTTGCACGAATTACCTGCATTTTCATAAGTTCTAAAAGTGCAAGAAAAATGTTGATAAGTTCGCTTTTTGTTTGATCTTCTTCAAAAAGTTCACTAAACTTCAAATGTTTTTTAATTAAAATCGCGTCCTTGATTGCAACAATCTTTTCTGCAACGGTAAATCTGTCTTTTTCAATCTTTTTGACCATGTTCTCTTTTTGCTTTTTGTCTATTCTTGTCATAATTTTAACAAAAGCATCAATGAGTTCTTCCATGTTCATATCTTTCAAAACAAAGTGAACCTTGCCAACAGTATCGTCAGGTTTTTTATAAAATTTATTTAAATTTTCATATTCTTGAAGTTCCTCGCTAGCCTCTTTTAAAATTTTATATTCCTGCAATCTTTCCAAAAGCAAGGCTTCTTCATCAACTTCTTCAGGAGCCTCTTCTTCAGGTTTAGGCAAAACACTTTTACTTTTAATTTCAATTAGCGTTGCGGCAACTGTAATAAATTCGCTTGCCTTTTCCATATCCAAAGAATCCAAACTTTGCATATACAAAAGATATTGGTCAGTTATAAGAGCCAACTTGACATCCATAATATCCATTTTAGACTTTTTGATTAAATCCAATAACAAATCAAGCGGACCCTCATAGTTGTCCAGCTTAAATTGATATTTATCCTCATCAAAAAAAGTTTGCTCTAAATTATCTTCCACGAATACAAGTATAATTTAAAGCAAACTTAAAGTCAAGTTGATTACAAAAACAAAGCCCAAAAAAGCGAGAAAACAACCGATATTCCGCCTACAAGAAAGGAGTAAATGTAATCAAATATTGGAGTTATAATTACAATTAACAATATCAAATTTCCATATTGGTGCATAAATTTCACAAATGGATTATCATACTTTAAAAAGGTTTGAATAAAGTTAAAACCATCAAGAGGATAAATAGGCAAAATATTAAATATTGCCAAAGCAAGATTGATTGATGTTAAAAACAATAATAAGTAGTAAATAAACACCAAAAGCATGTTGAGTTCAATATCTACAAACATTGAGTAAAAAAAGAAGATTCCGCTAAAGATGAATGCACAAATTAGATTGGTTAACACACCAGAAATGGAAACTAATGCCATTGACTTTCGATAATTACGAAAATTGAGTGGATTCACCTCAACTGGTTTTGCCCAGCCAAAGCCAATTAGCAAAAAACAAAGAGCCCCTATCCCAGACATATGTCTAAAGGGGTTCAAAGTCAATCTACCCATGGCTTTTGGAGTTATGTCGCCAGATTTATAAGCTACAAGGGCATGAGAATATTCATGCACAGTAATAGCAAACAAAACAGCAATAACATATGCCAAAAAAAATGCCAAAAATTCTATTACACTAGAAAACGAATTATCAAAAAGATAATAAATCATCGCAAAACCTTAAATCCTATTAGCCTTATTTAACTCTTTCCATATAAGACCCGCCTTCACGAGTGTCAACACGAATTCTATCACCAATGTTAACAAAAAGAGGAACTTGAATTGTTAACCCCGTTTCAAGTTTGGCTGGTTTGTTGCCCGCCTTAGAGGTATCTCCTTGAATTCCTGGTTCACACTCAACAACCTCAAGTTCAACAAAATTTGGAGGCAAAACTGAAAAAGCATTGCCTTTATAAAATTGAATATTAACCATCATGTTTTCCATTATGAAGTTTAAAGCTTCTTCTACCTGACTTTTGTTAAGTGGAATTTGGTCATAAGTTTCCATATCCATAAAATAATACAAGCCACCTTCATTATATAAATATTGCATTTCCTTTCTTTCTATAACTGCAACTTGAAATTTATCGGATGGATTAAAAGTTCTTTCAATAACTTGACCAGTTACTATATTTTTAATTTTAGCTCTAACGAAAGGAGAACCTTTTCCAGGTTTAACATGTAAAAAATCAACTACAAGATAGATGTTCCCCTCCATTTCAAAGGTTACACCTTTTCTAAAATCACCTGCTGTTACCATAATTTCTTTTTCCTTTTTTTAATTTAAATTATTCTATCACATAAAAAATAATATTGTCTACTAAATATTTAATGTGGAATAAATTTCTTTCATCATAATAGCATCTTTTGCCATTTTAGAAGCAGATTCACAAATGATTGTTGGAGTCATTTTATACTCTTTTAAAACACTCGCAAGAGGTAAAAATTCTGGGCCATATTCTAAATCGTCAAAATTTAAATGTCTAAGTTCTCCCTTCTCACCAAATTGAATTTTTGAAAAATGAATGTGGCAATTTTTAGTTTTAAAATCTCCTAATTTTTCAAAAGCTAAATCTAAAATTTTTCTATAATCATCGCTTGTTTTTAATTTTCCTTGCAAAATACAATTAATATGTCCAAAATCAAAAGTTGGAATCAAACATCTATCTATTGTGCATAAATCTATAATTTCATTATAACTACCAATTTGCAAATATTTACCCATGGTTTCAGGACAAATATACAAATTGGTCATATCATATATATCATAGATTTTTTCCAAACATGTAAAAAGTCTTTTTTTTGTAAGTTCAAGCGCTTGTAACCTATTAAGTTTGCCTTGCGAAGCTAAATGAACAACCGCTTTTTGACCCTTTAGTAGTTTAAGAAATTCCAAGCTTTTAATAATATAGTTAAAAGATTTTTCTGCCATTTCATCACTTTCATTTGCAAGATTGATGTAATAAGGCGCATGAACACTGACTAAAATATCATTTTTTTCTGCTTCTAAGCCAATTTCATTGGCAGTTTCTGTCTTTAAAGTAAAACCCCTACCAAAGCTATATTCATATGCCGACAAACCCTTTGATCTAAGCCATGCAGGTGCTTGCTTAGAGCTTTTATTGCCTTCTAAATAAAATAATTCTTCATTGCCAGCCGGTCCAAATCTAATTTTATTTTCCATATTTTTCCTCTTAATCAACTTTCAATAATTTGTCTATTGTAACTTCATCTAAAACTATAGAATCTTCTATTTTATACTTGCCACTTTGAATTCTAATTATAGCAACCATGGTGGCACAAGTGTTTAATTTTTCGGCAAGATCTCTACAACAACTCCTAATATAAGTACCAGAAGAACATTCAATTTCAAATAAAAATGTATTTTTTTTCAATTTTTCAACTACTTCGAATCTAAAAATTTCAACTAATTTTGGTTTTAATTCAAACTCAACATCAGCTCTTGCTAATTCATAAGCTTTCTTGCCTTTAATTTTTTTTGCACTATACTTTGGAGGCATTTGATTTTGCTTGCCAATTAATTTGTTTATAATTTTTTCAATTTCTTCTAACTTAATGTCAACATCATCTTGCTTTAAAATCTTTCCTTCGCTGTCTAAAGTATCAGTTAAAATACCAAATTTAAAAATAGCCCTATAAATTTTTCTATCATTTAAATGCTCTTCAAATAACTTTGTAGCCTTACCAAGTGCAATTGGCAACACTCCAGTTCCTAAAGGGTCCAAAGTTCCAAGATGTCCAGCCTTGTCCGCATTTAATAGATGCTGTACTTTTTTAACAGCACTCATTGAATTCATGCCAGTGGGTTTATTTAAAATGATAATTCCATCAACTTTCATCTTCGCACCTAATTTTTTTTGCTTCTGAAACAAGACTTTCTTTTAATTTTTTTAAATTCATTTTAATCAAAAATGCAGAGGCTTGTTTGTGCCCGCCACCTCCAAATGTTTGGGCGAGTTTGGAAACATCATAACCTTTTGAAGACCGCAAAGAAACTTTATATTCGCCTCTTGTCACTTGTTTTATTAAAATTGCAATATTAACACCTTCTATAGATTTTACAAAATTAACAAATTCAGTTGTATCATAATCAACACAATTTGACTTGATTTTATCTTTTAATAAAACCGTTCCTAATCCTATATTATCATATATTTTAATATTTGAAATAAAATCTTTTAAAAGTAAAAGCTCATTAAATTTTTTTTCAGAAAAAATTTTATTGTTAATTAAAGAAAAGTTTGCGCCATTTTCAATAAGTTTGCCAGCACAAAAATGAACATTGGCAGAGGTATTATCATACATAAAACAGCCTGTATCACCAGCTAGACCTAAATATAATGCTGTTGCGATATCTTTGTTAATAACAATTTTTAATTCATTAAAAATAGTAAAAAGGACTTCACAACAAGAAGACGCAGACGGAATAACATAATCATAATCTGAAAAATTATCATGTATAAAGTGGTGATCGATTGCAATTTTTTTAACGCATTTTTTAAAAATTTCAATTTTTGCAACTCTTTTATAATCTGATGAATCCAATGCAACACCCAAATCATATTCTTTCAAATCATCTTGTATTTTAAAACAATCAAAATTTAAAAACGAAAACTTTTCATTAGGCAGTTCGTGTAAAAAAATAGAGCAATTTTTACCCAAACTTTTCATTGCATGATAAAATGCAACTGCCGAACCCAAAGCATCTGGGTCTGGATTAACATGAGTAAAAATTGCTATATTTTTTGAGTTTTTTAAAAATTTTAATAAATTTTTCATCTATTCTTCTTCATCCAGTTTTGGAATTTCTAATTTGTCTAAAATTTCATTGATTCTTTCGCTATGCAAATAGCCTTCATCCAACAAAAACACAAGTTTTGGAGCTTTTGGCATTTTAACTCTTTCTAAAAGTAATTTTTTAATAAAACCTTCAGCCTGTTTTAAAACTTTTAATTGAGCCTGCATGTCTTGCTTTTCCTTTGAAAGAACACTCACCTTAACTTTGCAAACAGCAAAATCAATAGAAGTATCAACAGAAGAAATTGTAAGCATTGACGAAAGCTTAGGATTATTAAGTTCATAAGAAATTATCTCAGACAAAGCCTTTTGAATTTGAGCATTAGCTCTTTCCATTCTATTTGACATAGTTATCTCCTATCTTGCAATTTCTACATTTTGATAAAATTCTAAGATATCACCCTCTTTAATAGCAGAAAAATCTTTTAATTTTATACCACATTCATAGCCACGATTAACTTCTGACTTGTCATCTTTTTGTATTTTAAGGGCTTCAACAGTAGTGTCTATTAACTCCTCATCTCCCCTCATAACCTTGACACCACAATTCCTCATAACCTTTCCATCAGTTACATAACTTCCTGCAATAGTACCTTGAGAGGAAAGTTTGAATACAACTCTAATTTCTGCATGACCTATGGTTTGTTTTTCGTATTTAACCGTCATCATACCCTTGATGGCTCTTGTAATTTCATCAACAACATCATAAATAACTTTATACTCTTTTATCTCAACACCTAAATTTTCAGACATTTGAGATATTTTATTTGGCACTTTTAGATTAAAGCTTATGATAATAGAATTGGAAGCTTGAGCCAAAACCAAATCAGATTCTGTTACAGCTCCTGCTCCACTATGAACACAAACAACTCTAACCTCTTCATTTTCAATTGCGGTTAACGATTGTTTTAATGCTTCAACAGAACCTTGCACGTCTGCTTTAATTATAATATTCAAGTTTTTAAGTTTGCCTTCGTTTACCCTATCCATAAAATCATCAAGTGAAACTCCAGAAGTAAGATTTGCTCTTTCTTGTTTTATTTTCCATTTTCTTTCTTCGATTACTTGCTTAGAAAGCTTTTCATTTACGACATAAACTTGATCACCAGATTGAGGGACTTCATTAAATCCAAGAACACTAACTGGAGTAGAAGGAGATGCCTCTTTAACATTGTTTCCATTTTCATCATACATAGCCCTAACTTTACCAAATGTGACACCGGAGATAATATTGTCGCCAACCTTCAATGTTCCATTTTGAATGAGAACGGTTGCCACTGGTCCACGATTTTTATCGAGTTCGGCTTCAAGTACCACAGCCAAAGCCAATCTATTTGGATTTGCTTTTAGTTCTTGCATGTCGGATACAAGCAAAATCATGTTTAAAAGGTTATCAATTCCAACACCCGTTTTTGCAGATACTGGAACTAAGATTGTGTCACCGCCCCATTCTTCTGGCAAAACACCATTTTCAGAAAGCTGTTGTTTAATTCTTTCTGGATTTGCTTCTGGCTTATCCATTTTGTTAATGGCAACAATCATAGGAACATTTGCTGCCTTAATATGATTAATTGCTTCAATTGTTTGTGGCATAATTCCATCGTCAGCAGCAACAACTAAAATGGCAACATCAGTTATTTTTGCTCCTCTTGCCCTCATTGCTGTAAATGCAGCATGACCAGGAGTGTCGATAAATGTAATTTTATTTCCATTAGAATTGATTGTATATGCACCTATTTTTTGTGTGATACCACCTGCTTCTCCACCAACAACATTTGTTTTTCTAATTATGTCTAATAGAGATGTTTTACCATGGTCAACATGTCCCATAACAGTTACAACAGGCGGACGTTTGACAAGGTGTTCTTCTTCATCTTTCTCAGCAATATAATTTCCTAAAAGTTCATCTTCCGCGGTTTTATCTAACTTTTGTTCTAATTTAACACCTAGTTCTTCGCAAATTAATTCTGCTGTTGTAAAATCAATATTAGAATTGATTGTTGCCATAATCCCAAGCATCATGAGCTTTTTGATTATTTCACTAACTGGTCTTCCAGTTTTCTCTGAAAGATGTTTGACAGAAACATTCTCAGTTGTAATTACAGCATTTTCAATTTTTGGCGCAACAAAAGTTTCTTCCTTCTTTTTAGTTTTAATTAGCTTTCTTGAACCCATTGTTGTTTCTTCGAAGCCATCAACATCTTCAATTAATATATTACGCTTAGAAACACCCTTTTGCTTAGTATGCTGTTTGTTTTTCTCATCCAAATTTCTTTGAGATTTATTTTTATTTCCATAATTCCTTTCTGGTTGAGCTAAAACGGAACTGCTTTCAAGAACAGGAGCAAAAACTTTAACACTATTTCCTTTACTAGCGATAAAACTAGAATTTCTTTGTTGATTCGCACCAGGTTTTTTAAACTCTTTTACAAAATTTTTATTTTTATCAAAAGGTTTTTTATTCGGATCAAATGGTTTCCTATTTGCATCAAAGGATCGTTTATTATCAAACTGCCTATCTCTTTTGTTATTGTCAAAAGTTTTATTGCTATACATTTGGTCTTGTTTTACAACCTTTGTTTGACTAGAATGAGTTTTTTTATCTGAAATTTTTTCTTGTTCAACCATATCTTTTTTTGACTCTTCCATCTTTGGTTCTTGAACAAAATTCTTAGCATTACTTTTAGCATTACTTATAGAAACCTCTGACTTTTCAACAACCACTTGATTTAATTGTTTTTGTAATTCATCTTTTTTCTTATCAGCAATTTCATGAGAAAAATCATCCGCTAAAGTTTTAAAAGAACGGATTTCTCTTAAAATTTTTTGAATGTTACCACCCATTTGAATTTGATAAATTGATTTTAGATTGTTCAAACCTTGTTGTTGATTATTATTCAATATTTTGCTCCTTAACAATTTTTAAAATTTCTTGACTTAATCCAAAGTTTTTTATGCCTATAATTTTACAATTTTCAATGCCAACATACTCACATAAGTTATTTAAAACAACAAAAGGAATGTCTTGCTTTGCTCTTGCTATTTTAAAAAGATTTTTTCCTGCTGTTTTGTCTGCCATCAATAAATATAATTTTTTATTGTAATTTTTAAGTTTATCAGCTCCAATTACTAAATAACCAGCTTTATTTGCAATGTTAATATAACCTTTTATTTTATTTTTTGATTGCGTCAAATTCAATTTTTAACTCCTCATATAGGTCAGGTTCTATTTTCATTCGCAATACTTTTGAAAGATGTTTTTTTTCTAAAAATTTATTTTTGCATTCATCTTTATTGCAAACATACAAGCCTCTTCCATCTTTGTTTTGCATTAAATCAAGCTCAATTTTGCCATTTTTATTTTTGACAATTTTTAAAAGCTTATTTTTTTCATTTTTTGATTTACAAACGCAGCATGTTCTAACTGGAAACATCTATAGCTCCTCATCAAGCGAAGTAAACTGAGAAAAATCAATTTCTTCAACTGGAGTTAAATCTTCTTGCGAATTTTCTTCTTCCAGTTCAGTTAATTCAAAATCTATTTCTTTAACCTCTCCAGCAGAGCCTTCAACTTGACTTTCCGAACGCACATCAATTTTCCAGCCTGTAAGTCTAGCCGCCAAACGCACATTTTGTCCATTTTTACCAATAGCCAAAGAAAGTTTGTCATCTGGCACAACCACTCGTGAAACTTTTAAACTTTCATTTATTTCAACACTGAGAACTTTTGCAGGGCTAAGTGCTCTCGCGATATATTCCATTGGGTCTTCAGAATACAATATCAAGTCAATTTTCTCGCCATTCATTTCACTTGAAATTGTATTAACTCTCATTCCTCTATTTCCAACACAAGCACCCAAAGCATCTATATTGGGTTTGCTAGAATAAATTGATATTTTAGTTCTATTACCAGGATCTCTTGCAATATTTTTTATTACAACTTCTCCTGTTTGAATTTCTGGAACTTCAAGTTCAAAAAGTTTTCTAACAAAACCCAAATTACTCCTTGTCACTTGAATTTGCGGTCCTTTAAAAGAATCTTGAATTTTTTTAACATAAACTTTTACTCTATCACCAACATTAAATTTTTCACCAGGAATTTGGTCTGATTCAAGCATAACACCTTCTGTGTGCGAACCAGCAATGCTAACAAAAACTGTTCCGTTGTCAATTCTTTTAATTATTGTGGTTAAAAGTTCATCTTCCTTTTCTGAAAGAGTAGAAATTGCAATTTGTCTTTCCATTTCTTTTAAGCGCTGCATAACAACCTGTTTTGCTGTTTGAGCAGCTATTCTTCCAAATTCTTTAGTAGATTCTTCTTGGAAAATCGTGTCGCCAACCTTATATGACTTTTTAATTTTTTGAGCTTCTTCCAAAGAAATTTCTTTGTCATAATCTTCAACTTCTTCAACAACTGTTTTATAACTATAAATTTTAATAGTACATTTTTCTGGATTTAGTTTAACCATTGCAGATTTAGCTTCACCATACATTTTTTTATAGGCAGATGTAAGTGCAGATTCAAGAGTTTCAACAAATTGTTCTTTGTTTATTTTTTTTTGTTGTTCAAGTTCATCTAATGCTTGAAAAAAATCTTTGTTAATCATTTTTTATTTCCTTTTAAAATTTAATTATTGGAGTTATTAGGCTTACAGCATTTTTATCAAAAACAATTTTTTGTCCTAAACTTTCAATAACAACCTTGTCATCATCAAATTCTAACAAATTGCCTTGATAAATTTTCTTATTATTAAAAGGAGCATATAGCCTAATTTCAACTTCTTTATTTTTGTTTCTAAGAAAATCTTTTTCAGTTTTTATTGGTCTATCCAAACCAACCGATTCAACATTTAAAATATAAGGAGCATCATTTGTTGGATTTAATTTGTCAAGTTCTTCGTCTAAAAATCGATGAACTTTTTCACAATCATCTAATGTTATTAAATGGTTATTACAATCAATAACAAAAGTCAAATTCATACCATCAACTTTTTTTGAATACTCAATTTCAACAACTTCATATCCCATAGCTTCGATTTTGGAAGTTAATGCTTCTTGACACATTTTTTCAACAACACCAGCCATAAACCCTCCTTTTTAATAGTAAGAGTGGGCAACCGCCCACTCTTTATCTAGCATTGCTATTATATCATTAAATTTCTGATTTATCAACTATTTTTTTATTTTTTAAAAAATTTATTTTAATTAATTCAATTTTAAACATCAATAAATCTTTTTTGATAGGAAAGCTTTTTTCAAAAACTTATAATTTTAAATTTATTTTTTGTTTAAAGCAAGAAGTACTTTTGCTGTTGCAATTGCATCATTGAGCGCTCTATGAGCTTCTTTTAATGAAACATTAAGATGTTTAGCAACATTTTTTAGCGTATAATTGCCTAAAAAAAGTTTGTTTCTCGCAAACACCATTGTATCTTCAACTTGATTTTCAAAGTGATAATTAATTTCTTTTCCTGCATTTTGTAAAAAGCGCATATCAAATGAAACATTATAACCAGAAAGTACACAATTTTTAGAAAATAAAACAAAATCTGCAATTACTTTTTTTATGCTAGGTGCATCTGCAACCATATTGTTGTCAATTCCTGTTATGTCTGTAATTAACGAAGGAATTTCTTTTTTAGGTTTCACTAGTGTTTGAAATGTATCTGTAAGTTTTCCTTTTTCAATTTTAATAGCGCCAATTTCAATAATTTCACAAGTTTCAGGCTCTAATCCTGTTGTTTCAACATCAAATACCACGAAATTATTTTGCAAAATAAAATCGTTATAATCATTAACAGAATCAAAAAGTGATTCTTGAACTGTGCTAACATAAGTTTTAGGTGAAACGAATTGATATGAATCTTTAAGTTCGATAATTTCTTCATTTGCCCTTTTACTCTTTATTATTTCGCTTTCATCGAAAAGACAATAACTTATATTTTTAATATAATATGTAAGTTTATTATAATTGTTTTTTCTTAAATCACCTAAAAATAAATAGGTTGCATCCTCTTGAAGTTTGTCAAGTTTACGTTCATTAGTTTTTGAAGAAAAATGTATTGCATTTATTATTCCAGTTGTATCGTTAATTTCGAAGGTATAATAGTAATTGTCAATATCCTTATTTTTATTTCTTTTAGATTTAAATGTTTTTTTTGAAATATTTTTAATTTTGCCAGCCAAAATCAAACCGATTTTTTCATCTTTTTGATTGGAAATAAGTTCAGGCATAGGTGATATATCTTTGCCAATAAGAACAACATTTTCTTTGACTTTATAACGCAAGATTTTGTCTTTTTTTTCTTCTTTTAAAAAATTTTTTCTTTTAGATAAAATTTCAGTTTCAACCGATTCCAGTTCGTTTATTTGAATGCTGAAGCTGGAATAATAAATTCTTTCTAAATAATCTTTTAAATCATTAAAAATTTTATTTTCTAAAAAATATTTTTTTAATTCTTTTTGCAACGAAAGTGTAACTGAAACATTATTAGGCTGTTTTAAAACCTCAACATTTTTTTGCAAAATCTCTGAAGAAATTGAAATATAATTTTTTTCTAAAAATGTCATAACTGATTTTTGAATCAAATCCTCGTGTAAAAAACTTTTTTTATATGTAATAATTAACTTCCCATTTAAAGAAAGCAAATGTTTTAAAAAAATTTCAATTTCTCCTCTCATTTCATCGGTTATTTCATAAATAGTTTCAGGAAAAAGAAATATGAGTTTACAAACTTTTTCTTGCACATCATAAACACAAGACCAAAGTCTTAAAAACTCATATTTATCTTTAAAATGTTTATTTATTTCTTTTGTTAAATTTTCCATTTTCAACTCACAAAATGCAATATATCCACTAAAATCACAAAGGCAAAAAGAATTACCAAGCCCGCAAAATGAATATACCCCTCCACAGTTCTGTTAATTGGTTTTTTTCTTATCCATTCAATAGTTGTGAAAATTACATGAGATCCATCTAAAGCCGGGAAAGGCAACAGGTTAAATACTCCCAAATTGGCAGCAATTAATGGTAGTAAAAACAACAAAGTTGACAATCCTTGGGAAGCTTGGGATGCAATCACAGAAACGGTAGTAATAGGTCCTCCTATTTGATTTAGCGGCAATTGAAAAGTAATAAGTAACCAAAAACTTTTCAAGACCATCCAAACTAAGCCAGCAGTAAATGGCACGCATCTGGCTAAGGCTTCACCAAAACTTAAAGGATGCGATGTTGTTGAAATTCCAAGTCGCAAAATGGGTTTGCCATCTTCATCAAATAAAAGTTTGTTGCTTTCATCAAAGGCTTGTTGCAATGAAACTTGAATTGTAACAAACTCCCCATTTCTTTTCACTGTCAAATCAAATTTTTCACCTTCATTATATTTTGCAAGAAGATTAGAAAGTGTATTTTCTTTGATAAAATCTATTTTAGTTCCATCCACCTCATAAATTGCATCACCAACCTGAAAAGCAGAGGAATTCAAATATCTGTTATCTATTGCTGAAACTTCAGGTATGTCATAACCAAAACTCACTAGCAAAATAAAAGAAAAAACCACAGCAGAAATTAAATTAAAAGTTACACCAGCCAAATAAACTATTATTCTTTTCCATGGTTTTTGAGCATTGAAAGAATCTTTTTTTAATTCGCTTTTTTCATCGTCATTTTCACCTTCAAAAGCACAATATCCACCAAGAGGGAAAAGTCTAAGAGAAATTTTTTCACCTCGCTTATTTGTTTTAGAAAAAATAGCTTTTCCAAAACCTATGGAAAACTCATTAATTTTAAATTTTAAAATTCTTCCAGCAACATAATGTCCTGTTTCATGGATTAAAACCATAAGAAGAAGAACAATTATTGCAAGCGCAATATACAAAATCGTGCTAAATACAGATGATAAACAATTTAAACCAAACATTTTATTTCCCTTTAATTTATTTCAAGAAAGAATTATAACAAAACCAAAAAGAAAAGTAAAATAATAACAGCATTGAAAGCATGAGAATCAAATCTATCTAAAATTCCACCATGTGCTGGAAAAATTTCACCACTGTCTTTTACTCCCGCCCTTCTTTTCAACCAAGATTCAAAAACATCTCCACATTCGCATGCAACAGAAGCAAAAACTGTTAAAACTAATATATGCCAAATTTGTAAATTAATATTACTAAAAAGTTCTCCAAAAACTGCGGTCGAATCAAAAATAACAAAAACGCAAGCCATCACCAAAACTGATAAAACTATTCCACCAATTGCACCTGAAATGGTTTTATTAGGGCTAATTTTTTCACAAAGTTTTTTACCTTTAAAAAGGCTACCAACAATCATGCCAAAAGTATCTGTTAAAATTGGAATTAAAAATGCTATTAAAAGAGCAAAAAAAGATAGCTTGTCCAAATTTTCTATATTCAAACTAGGATACATTAATGAAATATGATTCAAAAGAGTCAACAACAAAAGTAAAACAGATGGATATAGCATTGCAAAACATGTGTGAACAGACTTATTAAAAGCATAATGAGATAAAGAGATTTTTAAACTTCTTGTTTTAAGTTCATTTTGACTTTGTTTTTTAAAAATTAAAAAAATGAAATAACTTATTGCAATTATAAGAAGAATCAATGCAACTTGTAAAATTATTGCATAATAAAATGGAAGTTTGTTTAACAAAGAAACCAAAATGCAAATGTAAGACAATATAGGATATATCATAGCAATAATCCATGAATTGTATAATCCCATTTTCCTAAATAATCTACTAGATTCGTAACTTGCAAAAAAACAAATTGTTAAAATAAAAATGTCAAAAACATAACTAGAAAATTCTCTTGCAAAAAAAACTGCTATTAAAATTAAAAGTAAAACAACACCGGTCAAAACCCTTTGTTTCATTATTTATCCTCCGTTAAACCACCAAACTTTCTATGTCTTTGAGTGAAATTTTCCAACGCTTTATCAAATTGTTTTTCATTAAAATCTGGCCAATGAACTTTTGGAAAATAAAACTCGGAATATGCCATTTGATACAACATAAAATTGCTAATTCTTTGTTCACCACTTGTTCTAATTATAAGTTCTGGGTCACAAAGACCATGAGTATCCAAAAAACCAGAGAACTCCTCCTGAGAAACCTGCTGTTTTCCACTTCTTAAAATTTTATTTACAGCTCTTAAAAGTTCATCTCTACCACCATAATTTATGCCCACATTAACAATGAAATCAGAATTATTTTTAGTTTTTTCTTCAAGTTCCACAACTAGTTCGCAAAAATCTTTTGGAAGTCCATTTTTATCTCCCATATGTCTATAACAAATGCCATCAAATTTATTTTTGTTTAAAATATCTTGAGCTGCCTCTTTAAACAATTTGAACAAATATTCCACTTCATCTTTTGGCCTTTTCCAATTTTCAGTAGAAAAAGCAAAAATAGAAATCACTTTAATTCCGAGTTTTTTAGCATATAAAACTATTTTTTTTAAAGTTTGTGTTCCCTTTTTATGCCCATAACTACGAGGAAATCCTCTTTTTTGGGCCCATCTTCCATTCCCGTCAATAATAAAAGCAACATGTTTTGGCAATTTATCATTTTCCATCTCTATTTCCTTTTATATTTAAAATAAATTCACCAGTAGTAAGGACAAGAAAATTGCCTTCCTCTTTTACATTTGTAACAAGTTCTTCGCCAATTACATTAAAGTTATTTTTTAATACTTTATAATTTTTAAGTATTTCGGAAACTTTTGAAAGAGGCATTCCTATTAATTCCCTATAACTCAAATTTCCATAACTTCCTTTTCTTTATTAGAACAAATTTCTTCCAAATTTGCATTGGCTCCATCTAAAATTTTTTGCACTTGAGTTTCTAAGGTTTTTAATTCATCTTCAGAAATTTCATTGTCTTTTTTCATTTGTTTATACATTTCCAAACAATCCCGCCTAGCATTTCTTACAGAGATTTTTGCATCTTCACAAAGTTTTTTTACCTGCTTTACAATTTCTTTTCTTCTTTCTTCGGTTAAAACTGGAAACACAAGCCTGATAACTCTTCCATCATCGGAAGGAGTCAACCCCAAATCAGCGTTTTGAATTGCCTTTCTAACAGCGCCCATTGCATTTAAGTCCCAAAGGCTAATTGTGAGCATTCTAGCTTCTGGAATGTTAATATTTGCCATTTGAATTAGTGGAGTCATCACTCCATAATAATCTACCATAACTTTATCCAAAATGTGTGGATTTGCTCTTCCCGCCCTAATAATAGAATATTCATTTTTTAAAAAAGTCTCTGCCTTTTTTATGTCCTCTTTAAAGCCTTCCATTATATCTTTGACCATTTGTTCGTCTTGCATACCTTCTCCTTAAAATTTAATTTTTATTGCTTAGACAATATATTATTTTAACAAAGCATTTCCTTATAATCATACAATAATTAACAATTTAAATCAACTTTTATAAATAAATTTCAAACTTTATCGCATTATTTTTTATGATTAAATAAAAAAAATTGTTAGATTAAAACGAAAGGAATAAAAAATAAAAAGAACTTTAATTTCTTAAAGTTCTTTTTAATTAAACAACCCCATTTTCTTTGTTTTTATAAACTTCTTTTACTTTACGCTTTTTAGGGATATAAGCAAATGCCCATAAAGCAGGGGCCAAAAATAGTGTTGAATAGAAATTAGCTAAAATTCCAACCAAAATTGGCAAAGACAGAGTAAGTGCAAAATTAATTCCAAACAATGATAAAATTAAAAAACCAAGCAAAGCAAAAATAGTAACCAACAAAATTTTATAGGTGCATTGTTTTATAGAAATGTTGGCAACAATCTTATTGTTTATGTGTTCCTCTTTTACATTTTGTTTGATAGCCGCAAAAAGTTGGATGATATTAAAAAATGAAAAAGCTAAAATAGCCAATAAAACAGAAACAATATTAGAAGAAAGTTCCAGTCTAAAAATAATTATAGAAGATAATGCAATCAAAATGTCGTGCTCAACACACAAAAATGCTGAAAGGCTGGAAGTTATTCCAAATCTAAATAGCATATAAAGCGCGATTAAAATAGAAGCTATTAAAATTACCGTTAAAGAATTTACCAAAAGTTCACTACCAACACTAGCATCAATTCTCTGACTTCCTAATACATAATTTTTTTCTTCTACATTTTCTTTATTATAGCCAAATGCTGTGAAGAGTTCATTTGTCACCTTTGTGTTGAGTTCTTCCATTTCCGCTTCGGTAATGCCTTCTTTATCTTGGTAACGAACACTTAAGCATACTCCAACATCGGTGGTATTAATTTGATAAACACTTGCTTTTAATCCATTTTGACTTAAAACCTGATCGATTTTTTGTTTTGATTTTTCAAAAACCTCTGTTTTTTCAAGTTCTTCACCCACATAAACATTTACCATTGTTCCGCCAGTAAATTCGATACCTTTGTTAAATCCAATGCAACAAAGCATAATAATCGCCACAAGCAAAATAGCAATTGGAGCAATTATCGTATATTTGAAATTACCAACGAAATCAAACTTGTTGTTTTCTAATTTTTTCTTAAAATTACAACTCATTTATATTAGCCTCCCTTTTAAGTCTAAGCTTTTTGGCATTTGTACTGTTGAGAGGTAAATAATTTTTTAGTAACCATCTTGTAACCACCATTGTAAAGAACAAAGAAAGTAAAATGCCAATTACAAGGACAATTGAAAAGCTTTTAGCCCCAGCACTTCCAGCCAAGTACAAAACTACAGAAGCAATTATAACAACCACATGTGTATCAGCAATAATTGGTAATGATTTTTTGCCACCAGATTTAAATGACATCGGTATTTTTTTGCCAAGAGCATATTCACTTTTAATATTTTCAAACATAAACACATGAGCAGAAAACAAGACAACAGCAGCCAAAATCAAACCAGCAAAACCAGAAATTGTGAGTTGTACAAGAGGCACTGATTGCAAGAAAAATAAATACATTATTGCCCACATCAAAGAAGAAAAGTTGGCTATAAGACCCATTTCACCATATAAGATGTAAAGAACTGCCATTAAAATTAAAACAACAACACAAACAGCAAGAGAACATAGAAGAAGCGAGTTTTTTCCGAATAAAGCGCTTACATTATTGTTTTCAACAAGTTTAAGTTGGGTATTAAATGCTCCGCTTAAAATTTTCATAGCAAATTCATTGGCAGAATCTGGATCATTCATATTATCACCAGAAATAAAGGTTGAACCACTAGTAATCGCTCCGTTTGCTTGCATACCAGAAATTTGTTCCCCATCTATATAAATATAAATAGTTCCATTATTTCCTGAAATTTCTTCAGTTAAATCGGCAAATAATCTTGTACCCTCTTCTGTAAAAGTTAACACAACACCATATGCGTCATTTTGATATCCTACAGTTGCATTTTGGATGTGTTTACCAGTTAATATTGCCTCAGCATCTGGATTGTTTTCTTTAGTAAATTTTAAATTGGCAGGTTGTCCAATAAGCTCAAAAAACTCCTCACTTTCAACATTTTCTGCAACTTCAACCCTTATTTTATTATTGGATTGTCTTCTAACCGATGGTTCTTTATATCCTTTTGCTTCTAAAAGAGATTGCAATCTTGAAACAGTTGCAGTTATAGCAGAATTTAAATCACCTGCATTGTCTTCTTCTGGTAAAGAAGCTTCATACACTGCAGACACTCCACCTTTTAAATCAAGCCCTAAAGGAATTGAGTTAATAAAACCATTATAGGTATAATCTGTAAAAGGTATTTCAAATTTCATAACTGAAAGCAAAATTCCAATAATTACAACAATAGCAAGGGTAATAAATCTTCTTCTGCTTGTTCTTTTACTCATCTAAAGTCGCCCCTTAAATATTTAATATTACTATGGTAGTATAACAGCACAAAAACTAAATAGTCAACTAATTTTAAATCAAGTTTATTATTTTCTAATAAAACAAGACAAAAATCAACCAGCAAAAACCATAAAATTTTATATATTATTGCCCAAATTTTCACTCCACAAACTTGTCATTCAAAACAAGAAAAAACCCACTTAATTGTGGGCAAAATCAAAAGCTATGTTAAAATTTAATTTGATGTTTTTTTTCTGAAATTAACAGCAATAATTCCGCAAATGGCACCTATAATTCCTCCAAAGAGCAAATCATTTAAGAGTGTTATGGAAAACGAAAAACTCCCATTTAAAATTGAAAACACCAAAAATGCAAGAACAGTATAAAATAATCCGATTAAAAGTCCAGTAACCAAACCCATTTGATTGATTTTTTTCATTGCAATAAAAGTACCAATCAAAATACTAAGACCTTTTATCACTTGATTAATAGGTGAAATTAAAGAATCAGACATAGAAATAAACCTTAGAGCAAAAGCAAAAATTAATATACCAAAAAGTGAGATTGAAAGAGCAATTAAAGTCCCCTTTAAAATTACAAAAAAAAGTGACGATTTTTTATCAATAACAGCTGAATTTTTCATGTTATCCTCCTAGGAATAACATATTCACCTACTACTCGTTTTACAACCTTTAGACAAAAAAGAACAAAATTTTTTTAAAAGTATAATAAGTAAGTCTATTTCAGATTTTAAACAAAATAATTAAAAAAATATTTTTATTTCTTTTTTGATTTTGTTTGTTTTGTTTCTTTGGCATTTGCATCCTGATTTTCTGCTTTCACATCTTCAGAATTTTCAACGGTGTCAGAATTTTCAACGGTATGAGTTTCTTCAATATGCTCTACTTGTTGACTCTCAGTTGTTGTTTCTTGAATTGGGGCATCATTAATAACATTATATATTGCCAAAACATCTACACTCAAATAACCTTTATGGTTTTCGTCACCGGTTTCAATTGTTACGATTTTTCCCTCGTTCTTAACATCAATAGAAACGATAGTTCCATACACTCCAGCACCCGTTACGACCTTATCTCCTACTTTTAAACTGTCGTTAAGTGCTTGAAATTTTTCTCTATCTTTTTTGTTTCTAACATAAACAAAGATAGGATAAAGAATAATTAAAACCACAATGATTGCAAGCAAAATCCATTGAGTTGGCTGAATATCTGCCAAAATTTGATTCATAAAACCCTCCTAATTTAAAACATAGACACCAATTAGCACCAAAATTAACAAAATGCATATTGGAAATACTATTTGAGAAAATGTAGCTAAAAGTATCATTTGTTCATCCTATAAGTTAATATACCACAACTTTTGTTTTTTAACAAATCTTTTAATTAAAAAAATAATCGAAAAGCAAGTTTATTTGTTGGTTTCTTATTTTTCAAGCAAGGTAAAATTTTTTAAATATTCTTTTTTAAAATCTAAAAGGCAATCATCATAAATAGCTTGTTTTATCTGCTTTGTTAAATTAATTAAATAATGTAAATTATGAATACTTAAAAGTTCGGCACCCAACATTTCACCACAGTTAACAAGGTGTCTAAGGTAGGCTCTAGTATAGTTTTTGCAGGTATAACAGTCACAACCTTGTTCCAACGGGGTAAAATCATTTTTATATTTTGCATTGCGAATCACAAGTTTGCCCTCTTTAACAAATGCCGTTCCATTTCTTGCCACTCTAGTTGGAAGCACACAGTCCATCATATCAACCCCTCTAGAAAATCCTTCAAGAAGGCAATCTGCGCTTCCAACTCCCATTAGATATCTTGGCATATTTTGTGGCATATTAGGCATTATAAAGTCCAACATTTCATTCATAACCTCTTTGGGTTCACCAACCGACAATCCTCCTATGGCAATTCCACATCTTGCATAAGGCACACAATTTTCAATGCTTCTAAGTCTTAAGTCCTTATAAAAATTGCCTTGAACAATAGGAAAAAGCATTTGATTTTCATAATCTTTCGCTTCTTCAAAACATCTTTTTAACCAACGGGCAGTTCTTTTTTCAGCTTCATCAGCTTGTTTATATGTTGCATTATATGGAGTACATTCATCAAAAGCCATAATTATATCTGAACCCAAACTATGTTGAATTTGCATGCATCTTTCAGGAGAAATAAAATGTCTTTCACCTGAAAGATGTGATGAAAACTCAACCCCCTCCTCTTTTATTTTTCTAAGCGAGGAAAGAGAAAATACTTGAAATCCACCACTATCAGTCAAAATAGGTTTTTCCCAATTCATAAATTTGTGCAAACCACCCGCCTGTTCAACAATTTTTTCACCTGGTCTTAAAAACAAATGATAGGTATTTGACAAAATGATTTGAGCATTTAGATTAATTAAATCTTCCCTTCTCAATCCCTTAACAGTTGCACATGTTCCAACAGGCATAAAAACCGGAGTTTCAATTTCTCCGTGAGGTGTTTTTAAAACACCAATTCTTGCGCCAGATTGTTTGCATATTTTTTTAATTTCATAACTAAAATTCATTTTTTTAACCTTTTTTTATATTTTTGTTTTTTATTTAAAATTTAATTTTTAAATACAATTATCATAATTTTTAAGTAAATCATTATTTTATTAGAATTAAAAATGTTGTTTATATGATTAATAATTTAAATATTATTAAATTTTATAATAAAATGAACATTTTTTTAATATTTTTTATTATAAAATCAAATTTGCATCTCCAAAACTAAAAAAACGATAATCATTTTTAATTGCATGTCTATAAACTTTCAGTGTTTCATCCAAAGAAGAAAATGCAGACACAAGCATAATTAAAGTGCTTTTAGGAAGATGAAAATTTGTTATTAAACAATCAACAATTTTAAATTTGTAAGGCGGATGAATAAAAATTGATGTTTCTCCACTTTTTGCAACAACTCTATTATTTTCATCCGCACAAGATTCCAATACTCTAACTGAGGTTGTTCCAACTGCAAAAATCCGTCTTCCTTCTTGTTTCGCCTGATTAATAATTTTTGCATTTTCCTCGTTTAATACAAAATACTCGGAATGCATTTTGTGATTTTTAATATTATCATCTTTAACTGGTCTGAATGTTCCCAACCCAACATGCAATATTACCTCAACAATCGTAACACCCTTTTGTTTAATTTGTTTTAAAAGTTCCTCTGTAAAATGCAAACCAGCCGTTGGAGCGGCACTGGAGCCAAGTTGTTTACTATAAACTGTTTGATATCTTTGTGCATCTTTCAATTTGTTATGAATGTAGTGTGGCAAAGGCATCTCGCCTATTTTTGAAATTATTTCTTCAAATATACCCTTGAACTCAAATTTTATTTTGCAAACTCCTTCCTCTTTTTTTTCAATTATGGTTCCAGAAAGCTCATTAGAAAAATCTATTAATGTTCCAACCGAAACTCTTTTAAAGGGTTTTAAAATTATTTCCCAACAATTTTCATCAATTCTTTTATGAAGCAAAATCTCTATTTTAGCGTTAGTTTTTCGTTTGATACCATATAGTCTTGCTGGCAAAACTTTTGAGGTGTTTATTACCAAAACATCTCCACTTTTCAAAAATTCAGTTATATCATAAAAATGCTTATCTAAAATTTGTTTTGATTTTCTATCATAAACCAAAAGCTTAGAATTATCTCTTTTTTCTAAAGGAGATTGTGCAATAAGATTTTGAGGCAGTTCATAATCATAAGTAGAAAGATTATCGTAATCAATCATTTTGCACCTCATAATTTTTTAATATTTGTGCTTTTTCATCATCTAAAAATTTTCCAAGATGTTTATAAGCTATAGGCATTGCAACTCTACCTCTTGGCGTTCGCGCAATAAAACCAAGTTGTAAAAGATAAGGTTCATAAACATCTTCAATAGTAACAGCCTCTTCGCCAGTAGTGGCAGAAAGTGTGTCAAGTCCAACTGGTCCACCACCAAATTTATCAATTAAACTTGATAAGATTCTTCTATCGATATGGTCTAGTCCCAATTCGTCTACTTCAAGCATGGAAAGAGCTTTGTTTGCCATTTCAAGCGTTATCACACCTTTTCCCATAACTTGAGCATAATCTCTTATTCTTTTTAAAAATCGATTTGCGATTCTAGGAGTTCCTCTACTGCGTTTTGCAATTTCAGTTGCAGCCTCATCCTCAATTTGTATATTTAAAATTTTTGCCGAGCGAATAATAATGTTTTTTAAATCCTCGGTTGAATATAGTTCCAATCTACAAATAACACCGAATCTATCTCTTAAAGGTCCTGTTAACATTCCAGCTCTTGTGGTTGCTCCAATAAGAGTAAATGGTTTAATTTTTAAACGCATATTTCTAGCAGATGGTCCCTTGCCCACAATAAAATCAAGAGCGAAATCTTCCATTGCAGGATACAAAATTTCCTCAACTGATTTGTTAAGCCTATGAATTTCATCAATAAACAAAACGTCATTTTTATTTAAGTTAGTTAAAATTGCCGCCAAATCCGCTGCGTGTTCAATAGCAGGACCAGATGTTATTTTGATTTGCGAACCAAGCTCACTTGCAATTATATGCGAAAGTGTTGTTTTTCCAAGTCCAGGAGGACCATAAAGCAAAACATGGTCAAGAGCATCTCCTCTTGCTTTTGAAGCCTTTATATAAATTTCCAAATTTTTCTTTACTTTACTTTGTCCAACATAATCATTCATAGAAATTGGTCTTAGTGAGGTTTCAATTTCAGCGTCTTGCGGACTTTTTGTGCTAGTTATAAATCTGTTGTCCATTTTTATCTCCCCATATTAATAAAAACTTTTGTCACCAAGTCTTCAACGGTGTCACCCTCTTCGTAACATTTTGAAGCATAGGCATTGGCATCTTGTCTAGCCATACCCAAACTTAAAAGTGCTTCAATGGCATCTTGAATAACACTATTATTAACAATAATTTCATTAGACATTGAAGATGAAACAAAACCAATTTTGTCTTTAAGTTCCAAACAAACTCTTTCAGCTGTTTTTTTGCCCAACCCCTTTATTTTACTTAAAGACACAATATCTTGATTTGCGATTGCAACCATTAAATCGGTAAGTTTCATTCCTGAAAGCATAGACAAAGCACCTTTTGGACCTATTCCTGACACTTCAAGAAGTTTCATAAACAAAGATTTTTCTTCCATGTCCAAAAAACCATACAATGACATCTCATCCTCTTTAACATGAAGATAGGTGAAAATCTTGCAATTTTCATTTTGAAGAGGCAAACCACAAAGAGTGTTATTTGACACAAAAATTTCAAAGCCCATTCCTCCACACTCTAGCAAAATTGAGCCCTCTTGCTTGTTAACTAATTTTCCTTCTATAAAAGCAATCATGTTATTTCCTTTTAAATTCTATTTTCATTCAATGCAGAATTTATTTGACTATGACAAATGGCAACAGCAAGTGCATCAGCCGCATCATCTGGTTTTGGAATTGATGACAAGTTTAAAATTGTTTTTGTCATAAATTGTACCTGTGCTTTTTCCGCACGACCAACACCCGTTAAAGCTTGTTTAATTTGTAAAGGGGTATATTCAAAAATGTTTTTACATCGGCTGTAACATGTTTGTATTATAACTCCTCTTGCCTCTGCTACCTGAATTATTGTCTTTTGATTTTTAAAATAAAACAATTCTTCAACAGCAACAACTTGAGGGGAATAAGTTTCAAAAATTTCAATCAATGCTTTTTCAATAATATTAAGTCGTTCGGGCAAACTTAAACTCTTGTCAGTTTCAATAACCCCATAGTCAACCACATTAATCTCACCCAAATTATTGTCGATAATTCCAAATCCAACTATACCATATCCAGGGTCTATGCCTAAAATTCTCATTGTAACTTATCCTTTTGTTTACTCTAAAGTAATTTAGAATTATTGTAGCACAATTCAAAATTAATTTAAATCTTTTAGTTTTAATTTTTATTTTCAACAAAAACATTCCCTTCATGAAGTTCACCTTCAACAAATTGTCCCAAATAACATTCATTTTCTATTTTAGCATAAATATAGTTTTCTGTGTAACCATATCCTATCTTGTCAACTATTTCTTCAATCAAAAGAGTATGCGATTTGCCTATATTCTCAAGATAAAATTGTCTTTGCAAATAAATTTTTAAATCATTTAATTTTTTAACCCTTTGTTTTATGATTTCACCATTAACGAAATTATTAAATTTCAAAGCATTAGTGCCTTTTCTTTTAGAATAAGGAAAAATATGTATATCAGAAAAAGCTATCTTTTTTGCAAAATTGTAGGTTTGTTCGAATTCTTTTTCACTTTCCATTGGGAAACCAACAATAATATCTGTTGTTATTGAAGCATTGGGGAAAATTTTTCTAATTAAATTTACAGCCTCTTCAAATTGTTTAGTTGTGTAGTGTCTATTCATACGTTTTAAAACGGTATCACTTCCACTTTGCAACGACAAATGAAAATGTGGACAAAAATTAACACATTTTTTTAGTTTTTTTAAAAATGTTTCGTCAATTATACCAACTTCCAAAGAGCCGAGCCTAATTCTTCCTTTAAAAAAATCTAAGTTTTCAACAAGTTCTGCGAGTGAAGGTTGACCATTGATTTTAAAATCCGAAATATCTATGCCCGTTAAAACAATTTCTTTTTCTTGAGTTAAGGCAGAAACTTCTTCAATAATTTCATTAAAGCTTTTACTTATGCTTCTTCCTCTTAAGTATGGAATCAAACAATACGAACAAAAATTATTGCAACCATCTTGAATCTTAATGAATTTCCTAACCCTATTTGTTTTATTTGTTTTTTCACATATATCATTTTGTGGTTTAAAATATTTAAGAACATCAAATTTATCTGCACATCCATAAATTTTTACCACATTTTTACTTTGAAATTGATTTCTATTATTTTCAGATGCACAGCCCAAAACAAAAATTTTGGCATTGGGATTAAACTTTAAAACTCTTGAAATTGCTTGTCTTGATTTTCGCTCTGCTTCATTTGTCACTGCGCAAGAATTGATAATATAATAGTCTGCCCACTGTAAATTTTCACTTGTTTCGTATCCCATTTTATTAAGTTTTTCAATTATAAATTCACTCTCATATTTGTTCACTTTACAACCCAAAGTAAAAACAACAATCATTTCCATTCCCCCATTTTTTCCATGACAATACCCGACAAAACAATGCTCGCAGTTTCACTTCGCAATATCCTCTTACCCATAGAAATGCAATAAACATTGTTTAAAGAAGATAACTTTTCTGCCTCATTTTCAGAAAAGCCACCTTCACTGCCAATAACAATTGCAACTTTTCCATAAATGTTTGGAAAATCAACTGAACTTTGTTTTTCATATGCAAAAATCACGCAATCAAAATTTTTGAGTTTCTCAACAAGGTTTTGGAATGATAAAATTCCATTAATTTGCATGGTATCACTTCTTCCGCATTGTTTTGAAGCCTCAATGCTATTTATTTTTAATTTATCAATTTTACATTCTAACATTTTTCTAGAAGTAAATTCGCTTTTAAAAAAAAACACTTCACTAATGCCAAGTTCAGTCACTTTTTGAATAATCAATTCTAATTTTTCACCCTTTGTAACACCTTGAAATAAAGTGACCTTTGCACTTGGAGTTTTGTCACTTAAAACCTTTTTTAAAAGTTCACATTTTGCAAAATTTTTTTTCATTTCAATTATTTTACAAACATAGTCATATCCATCGCCACAAAAGCAAACAATTTCATCTCCAAATTTCAATCTTAAAACATTGGCTAAATGAAAAAAATCCTTGTCGCAAACAACAATATAATCATCAAAAATATTTTCTTTTTTAACAAAAAATCGCCTCATAGAGAAGATTATATCAAAATTTATTATAAATTAAAAGGTTTTTAAACAACAATCTATTTATTGATTTATTTTATTATATAAGGCATCAATTTTTTCGCACACCTCTTTTTTTAAATCATTTAGTTCTCTATTTAAAAAATCTTTAGTTTTTTCTTCTATAATAAAAGAATTAGAAGGTTTTCTTCCTTTTGATGAAAGATTTTCACATGGTTTTAATTCACCACAAGAAATTAGATTTATTTCTTCAATTAATTGCGCCCTAACTTTAGTTGTTGGCGCTTTAACACCAACTAGTCTTGCATAATCTCTAAGCTCATAAATTCTTAAGTTAGAAACATCAATCATAATATTCACCTCAATTAAGAAAATATTTAAATTTAATGTATAAAATATAAAAAAATAATGATAATAGTCTGTATAAGACTATTTTATGAAATAAGTCTTAAAAAGACTAATATTAAAATATGAGAATAAATCAAATCATTAAAGAATTAAGAAAAGAAAATAATTTAAATCAAAATGAGCTTGCAAAACTATGCAATGTTCAGCAATCTTGCATAAGTAAATGGGAACGAGGAATTACCTCACCATCCACAGATATGATAGTTTGTCTTGCTAAAATTTTTGATGTTTCTTGTGATTATCTCCTTGGCAAGGATGAGATTTAACTTTATCTTATATTTTTTTTCAATTATATAGTCTTTTTAAGACTAAGTCAAGCATTTTAGTCTTTTTAAGACTAAAATATATATGTGGGAAATATTATAAGCAAAAGATTAAAGGAGTTACGTTTAGAGCATGACTTAAGTCAAGATAACCTAGCCAAGTTATGCAATGTAAAACAATCATGTGTAAGTAAATGGGAACGAGGAATTACTTATCCTTCTTTGGATATAATTATTATACTTGTCAAAATTTACAAAGTTTCAAGCGACTATATCCTAGGAATAGAAAATTAATAAATCTTCTTTCACTTATTTTTTTGATTACCACAAAATCCGTATTTTACGGAAGTTAAAGAATTTTTTAACAAAATATAATATGGTAAATATAAGGATTGCAAATGATTGCGTTTTATTTGAAGATATGAAGGGTTTAGGGAAAAAGTTAAAAGAGTTAAGATTGGAAAAAAATTTATCTCAAGTTGAACTTGCAAAAAATCTCAACTTTTCTAACCGAACTATATCTGATTGGGAAGCAGACAAAATCGAACCCAATTTGGCAACAATAATAAAAATTTGTAAATTTTATAAAATTTCAGTTGATGAGCTTTTAGAAAATTAATTAGCTTTTAGCCATCAACCTTTTTTTGTGTTACACTTTTTGCTTATGATTTGGCTTTTCAATTTCAATATTATAATATTTTGCCAACTCCTCACCTTTTTTTAAGAATTTTTTACAAACCATGCACATTGTTTGAAAAAAAGTAACATCAGGCAAAAAACTGAAAGCATTAAATGGAGCCAATTCAAATGATTCGCCATTTAAAATATTTTGAGTAGTTTTTAGCGCAAATAAAATGATGTAATAATTTCTTGTACAATTCAAATTTTCATCAACAAACAATTCAAATTCTTTTTCTAAATTATTTTTAACTAAATTTTTCGAAAAAGAGGAAATTTCTTTTTTAAAAGCCAATTTATTTTCTTCGAAATCATCATCAAAAATTTCAAAATTCATGTTATAAGGTTATCAAAATATAAATCATCTGTCAAATTTTGAAACTTGTTATTCATGCCTATATAAAAAGATTAGTTTTTTTACATGTTTTTAATTGTTTTTTTTAAATGTCTTTTTTAATTTTTTTACATTTTTTTTTGCAGTAATTACAATTTAAACATCTTTTTTTTGACAAAACAAATATAATACAAAATACAATGAATAAAACTGCGCAAACAATTAATACTGTTTGGAAAATTCCAAGCAATTCTATGAATGAACTTATTTTGAATACCAAAAAAGCAATTAAATAGGCGATTGAAAATTGTAAAATTACTGAAAATAACATGAGTTTTGTTCCAATTTCATTTTTTAAAACTCCTAAAGTTGCAATGCAAGGAGTGTAAAGCAAACAAAATGCCATATATGCTAGAGCAGATGCTGGAGTAAAAAATACCACCGAACTTGGAGAACTTAAGCTTTTTGAAATTTGATTTTCTCCGCCACTCACACCATTAAATATTGCAATTGAAGAAACAACCACTTCTTTTGCAACAAGACCAGCAATAAGCGCAGAAGTTGCACCCCAGTTTCCAAAGCCCAAAGGTTTGAAAATAAAGCAAAGTAATTCTCCTAAAACTTGGAGCATACTTTTTTCACCAGTGAACTGAACATATCCAAATCTAAAACTAAAAGAAGATAATAGCCAAATAATAACATTGACACAAATTAAAAGACTTCCTATTCTAATTAAAAACTGCTTTAAATTATCAAATATTATGGCGAAAATTCGATTAGGCTTGGCAAAGCGCAAATGAGCAAATTCTAAAATAAAAGATTGTTGTTTGCTTTTAAAACTAGTCTTTTCCAAAATATAACATAATGTTAAGCCTAAAACAACTCCAAGTAAATAAAGCCCTAAAACCACAACAACATTTCCAGCCCCAAAAAAAGCGCCGCCTAAAACTGCATAGATTGGAAGCTTTGCGCTACAACTCATAAATGGGGTCATAAGTGCAGTTTTTATTTTTGCATTTTTGTCTTCCATATTGCGTGAAGTTAAAATTGCACTTGCGCTACAGCCAAACCCCATTAATAGAGTATAAACACCCTTTCCAGACAATCCTACCTTTGAAAAAATGTCTTCGAATAGAAACGCAACTCTAGAAAGATATCCACTATCTTCTAAAATTGCCAAGAAAAAAAATAGTAGTGTAACTTGAGGCAAAAAAGATAAGATGCTTCCAATTCCTCCAATAAGTGCAACATCAAAAAGATCTACTATCCATTGTGTTTTTACAAATGAAGAAATAAAATGGATAAACCAGCTGCCAAACAAATCTTGAATCAAATATTGCAAAAAATTACTTATAAATGCACCTAAAGAAAAAAACGTCAAATAAAATATGCATAGTAAAATTGAAATAAAAATAGGAAGAGCTAAATATTTATTTAATAAAATTTTATCAAGACCGCTATACCCATATACCTTTTTATCAACATGTTTTATACTTTTAAGTGTTGCAATAAATTCATATCTTTTTTTTGCGAATGTTTCAGATAAATCAGGAATTTTAACATTTTCTGCCAAATAGTTTTCCATCAAGTATTTGTCATTTTCATATAATTTAATAATCAAGTATTTTTTATTAATTTTAACATTTTGCTTTTTAATATGTAAATTATAATCGACATCTCCTATATAATTATAAGGTAATTTAAATTCGAATTCATTTATTTTTGAAAGTTCTGCTTTAAGATTAGCAACTTGTTTTTTATTACTTGCATCCAATAAAAAAACAGGACAACCCAGTTCGTTTTTTAATAAATCAACATCAACATTATTAAACGGCTTTTTATCCATTTGATTGATAACTAAAAAAACTTTCATACCTAGTTCAATCAATTCCAAGGTTAAAAATAAATTTCGCTGGATATTATTTAAGTCACAAATATTTATCACTGGACAATCTAAATTTGCATAAATATAATCGGTTGCCACCTTCTCTTCAAAACTATGAGGTGTCATGGAATAAATGCCTGGAAGATCCACAACTTCGTAAATTTGTTTTTCGAACTTGAATTTTGCTACCTTTTCTTGATTTGTCACCCCGTGCCAATTACCTGTATGTTCATTACTTTTAGATAAAGAATTAAAAAGTGTGGTTTTGCCGGTATTTGCATTGCCAACAAGTAAAAATTTATGCATGTTTCACCTCTATCATGGAAGCAATATCAAATCTTATGGAAAGCATATAAAAATTTACCTCAATTAAAATCACCTTTTTAAGGATAGATTTTTGAACAAAAATAATTTCTGTGCCAGAAAAAATGCCAAGTTGGCATAATCTTTTTTTTATATTTTGTGGCATCTCACTTTTAAAGCCAGCCACAATTACCTTATCTCCAGTTAAACAATTTGATAAGTAAAGCATAATAAAATGTATTCTTTTTCGCTGACATTTATGATCGTTTAAATGATTAAATTATCCTATAATTTATATTTGATTTTTTCTTGATATTCTTTGTAAATTCGTATTTTAAGAATAATTGTGAAAATAAAATTCCTTTCAACAAAAATTAAAAAAACAATTTGCGTTACACAAATTGTTTATATTTAAATTTAATAATCTTTAATCTAAAACGATAAGTTCATATTTTCTTAAACCTATGCCCAATTTCTCTGCACATTCAATTGTATAAATTCCGTTTCTGCTATTTATTCTCTCTAAAAAGTGTTCCTTCCCCGGGTCATTTGAATTTTTAACCAAATCTATGCAAGCTTGATCCAAGGCAACTGGGTCAAGAGAAGATAAAATTCCGATATCCTTCATGCATGGGTCCTCTGCAACCGCACAACAATCACAATCAACACTCATGTTGCACATCACATTAACATAGGCTATGTTGCCTTTAAAATAGTTGTGGACTGCACTAGCTGAATCTGACATAGCTTCTAAAAATAGATTTTGTTCAGTATCCCACATTTTCTCTGGATTTCCAGCGCCATGAATATATGCCTTGCCATAGGATGAAGCAACACCAATACTAAGCTGTTTTAAAGCTCCACCATAGCCACCCATTGGATGTCCTTTAAAATGCGATATAACAAGCATGGAGTCATAATTTTTTAAATTTTTGCCAACAAAATCTTTTTTTATTGTTTTTCCATTTGGAATTTCTAAAACCATGTCTGGGCTTTCTTCATCTAAAATATCAACATTAAAAATTGTCCAACCATGTTCAGAAATAAGCTTTTTGTGTTTTATAGAGGTGTTTCTTTCGCCATCATAAGCTGTGTTGCATTCTACAACAGTTCCTTTTACAAAATTAATAAGAGGTTTCATAAATTCTGGCTTTAAATAATTTTGGTTTCCCTTTTCTCCAGAATGAACTTTAACTGCAACATTTCCCTTTAACTCAAATTTTAAAACCTTAAACATTTCGCATAGATTTTCGCTAGTAAGCTTTCTTGAAAAAAATACTTTTGACATTTTAAACCTTTAACCAATAAATTTAATTAAACACACTTTCACCAATCTTCTTTGATATATTTCGAGGGTTGTTTTAAATCATTATAAAAATTTTCATAGTTTTCATTTATAGTTGGTTCATCAAAATCCTCAGAATATAACGCCTCGCAATCTTGATTTTCAGCAATTTTCAATATTTTTAGTTTGTCCATAAATTTAGTATAACAAATTTTTTAATTTTTTCAAACTTTAAACTTAACAAACATCTATTTTTTTTAAATTTATATTATAATACTAAATGCTTAAAACACTTGAAAATTAAAAAAAAATATGTTATTCTACAAAAAGTATTTGGAAAGGTGTCAGAGCGGTCTAATGTGCACGCTTGGAAAGCGTGTGTGGTGAAAGCCACCGCAGGTTCAAATCCTGTCCTTTCCGCCAAAAACAACTAAGTATCACTTTTAAGAACGCAAATTCTTATAACTGCTAATTTAAAAGAATATTATTTACTAAATTTTTTCAATTTATTTGAGTTTATAAAAGGATTTTATTATGAAAGATAACAACAAAATTCAAACAACTTCTGAAAATGAAGCTTTGCCAAACATTGAGATTGAACAAATTAACTTTTCTAAAAAAAATAAAACGAGTAATGTTTTATTCATTATTGGTAGTATTTTCTTTGTAGTTTCTTTCATCTTAATGTGTCTTTTTGGTAGTTCTGTAATTCAACATTATTTAGCCACTGAAAGCGAAAAATTAGGCAGTGCCCTTGGAATGGTTGTATTTTTTATTTATTTTGGACTGCCAAGTCTTATATCTGGAGCAATTTCTAGTATTTTAAACATAATTTCTTTTTGTATAGGAAAAAAGCAAAGAGTTTTAAAATTATTATTTTCGATATTCTCCATTTTGACAATCATACTTAACATTATTTTTATGATAATGATGAATGGAAAATAATTAAAAATAAAAAACTAAGTAATCATCTGATAAAACAAATTTTATATTTCAAAAAATCCAGCAACTGCTGGATTTTTTGAAATTAAAGACAAAGTGTCAAATTTTATTCTTAAAAGTTTTATATTAATTGAATTTATTTTTCATTTTCTAAATCTTTTCTTATTTTGGCTCTTACTGTCTCTTCAAGCTTTATTTTATCATATATTTCTTGCTGTTTTATTTCACTCGCTGTTTTTCCTTGAAAAGCCATTAAAATTCCCTTTAATCCACCATTTTCCTTAAATCCTTTAACCACTTCAATATCAGAAAACAAACTAACAAATATCGAACCAAAACTTTTTAAATGTTTAAAAGGACTTTTTTTATAATATTTTTTCATCTTATCCTCTTGTATTTTTTATTTTAAAAGCGCTTTTTTACATAACCTTTGACATTAGATTTTTAATAATTTATATTATCGGAAGTTTTGTCTGCAAGCGACGGAGTCATTTGCAAGCAAAACTGATGTTAATTCAAACAGTGA
>CALWMK010000005.1 GCA_944381825.1 uncultured Clostridia bacterium | reverse complement strand
AGTTTTTGCTTGTTTTGTGTAAACAAAACTTAAATTTTGATGCAAGCAAAATTTAACATCACATAGTTTATATTATCAAATTTTTTAAAAAAAACAAAATATTAGCCAACATTTGCTTTTGCATCATCAAATTGACTATAGTAAAGTTCGGCATAAAACCCATTTTTTGCAAGAAGTTCATCATGTGTTCCTTGTTCTACAATGTCACCATTATCCATAACTAAAATTATATCTGCATTTTTTATTGTTGAAAGCCTGTGCGCAATAATAAAACTAGTTCTTCCGTTCATCAAATTATCCATAGCTTTTTGAATTGCAATTTCAGTTCTTGTGTCAACCGAACTTGTGGCTTCATCTAAAATTAACATAGGAGAATTTTGAACCATGGCTCGCGCTATTGTCATAAGTTGTTTTTGACCCTGCGACAACGATGCATTTTCATCTATAACAAAATTATAACCATTTGGCTGAGTTCTAATAAAATGGTCTACTCCTGCTAATATGCATGCTTTTTCAATTTCCTCATCTGAAACACTTTTATCTCCATAAGCAATATTCTCTTTTATTGTTCCTTCAAAAAGCCAAGTGTCTTGTAAGACCATTGAGAATAACTGTCTAACATTTTCTCGCTTCAAACTATTGATGGAAATTCCATCTATTGTTATATCTCCACTATTGATTTCATAAAACCTCATCAATAAATTAACAAGTGTTGTCTTTCCCGCTCCAGTAGGTCCAACAATTGCAATTTTTTGCCCAGGTTTTGCAACCAATGAAAAATCTTTAATAATAATTTTATTAGGAACATAACCAAAACTTACATGCTTGAATTCAACCTCTCCCTTAACATCTTGTGGCAATAAACTCAATGATTTATGTTCCTCATTGTCTTGTTCTTCAATTTCTAAAAATTCGAAAACTCTTTCAGCCGCCGCCGCAGTAGACTGCAAAGTTCCTGCAATTGAGGCAATTTGACTTATAGGCTGGTTAAATTGTCTAATATATAACATAAAACTTGTAATGGCTCCAACCATAATTGCTCCATCAAGAACTAGTGCCCCACCCACTATACAAATTGCGACATAACTAATATTAGAAATAAATTGTGTAATAGGATGCATCATTCCAGAAAGAAATTGACTTTTATATGCACTATTATGCATTTGCTCATTAATTTTATTAAATTCATCTACCGCCTTTTGCTCACCATTAAACACTTTTACAACATTATGAGCTGAATAAATTTGTTCTATATGCCCATTCATTTCCCCCAAACTTGTTTGCTGTTTTAAAAATTGCTTTTGAGAATATTTGATTATAATCATCATCAAGATTGCTGAAACTGGAACCGATATTAAAGCAATTAAAGTCATTTGCCAGCAAATTACAAACATAACAACTAACACTCCAATAACTTTGGTTATTGCCCAAACAATATTCGCCAAGCTTTGATTAAGTGTTTGAGTAACAGTGTCAACATCATTTGTAATTCTACTTAAAATTTCACCATTATTTGTTGAATCAAAATAACTTAAAGGTAATTTATTTATTTTTTTAATTATTTCTTCTCTAAATCTAAAACCAACTTTTGCTGAAACAGATGACATAATCCAACCTGTAATATAGTCAGTTATTGCGCTAGAAATATATAATATTAAAAGTACAAGACTTATTTTTCCAATAAGCGCCAAATCTATTGCCCTTTTAAATTCCAAAGCATTCTGAAGTTCATTTGTGATATCGCCTAAAAGCTTTGGACAAAAAACCGTCAAAAGTGTACTAGCAATAGCAATAAAAATGCCAATCGACAAGAGTAAAATTTGAGGCTTAATAAAAGTAAATAAGTTTTTCATGCTTTTTTTAAAATTTTTAGCTTTTTGACCATTATTCCCAGCTTGATTCATGTTCATTGCTTTAACTGATTGTCTGTTGTTTTTTGCCATATCAAATTTCCTCCTTACTAAGCTGAGATGAAGCAATCTCTTTATATACTGTACATGTTTTTAAAAGTTGTTCATGTGTACCACTTCCAACCATTCGACCATTTTCCAAAACAATAATAAGATCGGCATCAATAATTGTTCCAACTCTTTGAGCAACAATCAACTTAGTTGCTTCGGAAACCTCTTTTTTTAATGCCTTTCTAAGTTTTTTATCCGTTTTATAATCAAGAGCCGAAAAGCTATCATCAAATATAAAAATTTCAGGTTTTTTGACAATGGCTCTTGCAATAGATAATCGTTGTCTTTGACCTCCAGAAACATTTGTTCCTCCCTGAGAAATCTCATGTTCATAACCATCTTTAAATCTAGCAATAAAGTTTGTTGCTTGAGCTATGCTACAAGCCTTTTTGACCTCTTCTTCTGTTGCATCTTCTTTTCCGTATTTTATATTTGACATAATCGTTCCCCTAAAAAGCATGCCTTTTTGAGGAACATATCCAATTTTGTTTACAAGGTCGGTCTTTGAATAATCTCTAACATCAACACCATCAACCAAAACCTGACCTTCTGTGACATCATAGAATCTTGGAACCAAGTTAATCAAAGTGCTTTTGCCACTTCCAGTAGAGCCAATAAATGCAACTGTTTGACCTTTTTTTGCAACAAAGGATATATCTTTTAAAACACAATCTTCAGCATCGGGATATTTAAAACTAACATTTCTAAATTCAACTTCGCCACTAAGTTCAGTTTTATTCAAGGTTTGTGCCGGATATTCAATAACATTTTTTGTGTCTAAAACAGCATTAATTCTTTTCGCTGACACACTAGCTCTTGGCAGCATAATAAAAACCATTGTGAGCATGGAAAAGCTGGATAAAATCATCATAGAATATTGTGCAAATGCCATTAACTGTCCAATATTTAAAAGTTGTTTTGACACTAAAGAAGAACCAAACCAATAGATAAATAAGGTCAAACCACTCAAGATTAAAATTAATACTGGACTTAAAAGTGACATTATTCTGCTAACAAAAAGATTGGTTTTTGTTAAATTTGAATTAACCTCTGCAAATCTATTTTCTTGGAAAGCTTCACTATTATATGCTCTTACAACTCTTAAACCCGTCAAATTTTCTCTTGTCACCAAATTTATTTTGTCTGTTAATGTTTGAATTTTTTTAAATTTAGGAATTGCAATAACAAATATGGTTACTATCAAGGTAACTAAAACAAAGATTGCAATTGCAGTGGCAATAGACATAGAGGAACTTACCTTCACAATTTCTATTATGGACCAAATACCCATTAAAGGTGCAGTAATTAAAATTCTAATTCCCATTGTAAGTAGCGATTGAACTTGAGATATATCATTAGTAGTTCTAGTGATAAGTGACGATGTGGAAAAAGCATTCATGTCTTGCATTGAAAAACTTTCAACTTTTTTAAAAAATTTAGCTCTTACATTTCTAGAAAATCCTGCTCCAATTCTTGCAACAACATATCCTACTACAATGCTGCAAATAACACTCCCAAACGAAATTAAAATCATATTAAGTCCCAATGACAAAATTTCTTTTGTAGACAAAATTTCTCCGATGTCTTCGGCAGTGATTCCATTTACTATCTGGGTCATAAATTTAGGCAATTGAAGTTCTAAAGCCACTTGTGCAAAAATTAGAACTATCACTAACAAAAATAATAAAACATCTTTTAATTTCAAATTTTTCAGTAGTTTAAACAAAGTAACTCTCCTTTTAAGCTAAGTAATTTTTATGCAACATGCTAAAATTTTGCTAAACAATTTTAATTTCAAATCTTAAAAAATAGTATTTTTTTGCATAGAAAAAATTTTTCATTACTAAATGCATACTATAGTACTACTTAATAAAAAAATTTACAAGCAAGTTTTAAAATTTATGACATAAATTTTAAAATGCTAACATTCTAACATAAATATATTTTTTTATTTAAAAAAAAATAAATAATAGTTTTTTCATTATTTTTTTGAATAATAAATAATTTTAAAAATTAAAATTTAATTCTTTTTTTTGTTGTTCTATTTCTTTTATAAGATAAAATTTAAAAAAGTAATAAAGATATTTCTTTTCCAAATCATTATAACCTTTTAAATTTAAATCATGAGCAATCTTTGACTGTAAATTACTCAATTTTTGTAAATGTTGTTTTTTATATTCATTATAACTTTCATATGTAGAATTATTTTCACCAAATGCCCATGTCTTTTCAAATTCATTATCCAAACACTCAAAAGCTTTTTTATTTTCAAAAATCATGTTAGGGTTATATGATTTTAAGGTTTTAAAAAAATTGGCATCAATAATAGCTCTCTTTTTTAAAGTTATAAGTTTATTAAAATTGTTTTGCAAAAAGCATCTTAAAATTGTTTCGTTACACTCAAACTTCTCCAAAGATTTCATAATTTTTAAAGAAATATTTTTTAAGATTTCAAAACTTCTTAAGTTTTTATTGTTAAGCAAATCATAATCAATCATTAAAATTTGGTCTTGAAATGTAATTTTATAATCATTATCCAATGTTAAAACCAACAAATTTTCTATATTAAATTTATTTTTTATAAAAAGCTTAATCGCATAAAGTTTTTCTGAAGCATTTAGTGCTTGCCAAATGTCATTGGACAGCAAATAAAAATAATTATGTTCGCTTATATTTTTAATTTCGCCATTATTCATTTGAATTTTTAACCCATTTAAAGATAAAAATAGTTCATCAACTAAAGTTTCTTTATAAATATCTTCCTTATCTTTAGTTTTAAATTTTTTCTTTTTAATTTTCATAATCAACTCCGCTATTTTACATATGAATGAGTATAAGTTAATGGAAGTAAAATTTTAATTGCATTAAAAATTTTTTTGTTACACAAAACCCCTCGCTTCGCTCGGCTTCCTTCCTTTTATCGGGCGTCAGTTGCTGACAAATATCGCGTTGCAATGCTTGTCATCAACTTCCTTGAGTATAATCAAAATGCAATAATTTGTCAATATTGATTATTGACAAAACAACATATATATTTTAAACTAGTTTAACAAAAGTAAGGAGAATAACTTGCAATGATAAAAAACTCTGAAGTCAAAGAGGGAAAAATTAGCGGTTATAAAATTTTTGTCTTTGAAAATGATTGTTTATTTGATATTGTAAATTTAAATCATATTTGCGAATCCAACAAAGCAACTAATTTGGATATTAACTCTGAAATTTCTTTTGATGAATTAAAATATGGCAACAAAGGTTTTCATTTTTGTCATAATATCAAAGATTGTTTAATTATATCTCAAATGTTCAAGACAAAGAAATCATAGTTTGTGAAGTTGAATGTGAATTGCAAAATGCAAAACCTAATGACTATGAAATTGACATGGTGGATGGATTCGTTTGCAATAAATATAAAATTAAAAAAGTGTTATCTCAAACTGATTTATTTAATTTTATAACTAAATTACCGTCTCAAGAAGCATTGCTTTTTATAAGTTTATGTAAAATAATCTTAAAAAAAAATTTACTTTTAAAATTAGTGAAAAATTTTGATAAAAAAACTAAACTTTTTATGAATCATATTTTAAAACACCAATGATGCAAAAAATTTTACATTCAATGAAAGATAAAAATTACACTTTATCAAAAGGATATTCAACTTTCCTTGCTCAAATTAATGAATTATTAGGCTTTTTTTCATCAAAATGTGTTTGTCAATATTATGCAACAAATTCAAATAAATTAGGGGAATTAATTATAACAAATTTATTTTCATCAAAATTTAAAGAATACGTTCCACTTATTATAAAACACATGCTTCAAGAAATTGAAAATAAAAAATCATTATGTGACGACATTTTAAATTCAAATGAATTAACTTTTTAGGCAATCAATAAAAAAATGCAACATAAAAACTTTATTTGATAGCACTTTTGAATATCTGATGTAATCATAAACCTTTTTACTAGTTTTTTCGATGAGCTCATTAATCTTGTTTTTATTATCACTTATGTACTTTCTCTCCGCATCAATACCATAATGAGCCAAACCTTCTATTGTAAGAAAATATCTATGTAAAAAGGGGTTATACACCATTTATTGGGTATTACATGGAAACTTGTTTTCTCATTCTTCAAAATCTTCTGGTTCTCTGTAATATTGAACATCTTCTTTTTTCATATTTTCTCCTTAAAAGTGTGATTTTTTTGTTTTAGTTGAGTATATTATAATTATAAAAGTTGCAACTCAGGACTTCGTGCTTAATTGGTTGCGACTTTTTATTATCTAAAAATAATCTCATAAAAATATTGTTTATTACCTTTGTCTCTAACGTTAATAAAAACATCGTATTAAATTTAATTTACTAACACATGAGTAAATCAAAATTGCTATCATATAGCATATATTTAGTTTTATAATTAGAATTAATTTTGTGAAATAAAAAAGAGTAAACTAAAATGTTTACTCTTTTTTTTAAGATTATGTTCTGTCGTTAAGTTTAATTCCAGGACCCATTGTGCTGGCAATAGTAACATTTTTAATGTATTGTCCTTTTGCCGCTGCTGGTTTTGCTTTTAAAATTGCTTGCATAATGGTTTGATAATTCTCAAACAACTTATCTTTTCCAAAGCTTGCCTTTCCAAAAACAACATGAATATTATTAAATTTATCAAGTCTATATTCAACCTTACCAGCTTTAACTTCATTGATTGCTTTTGTCACATCATTTGTAACAGTTCCGCTTTTTGGATTTGGCATAAGACCCTTAGGTCCAAGCACCCTTGCAATTCTTCCAACAAGTCCCATCATATCTGGCGTTGTAATACAAACATCAAAATCAAGCCAGTTGTCGTTTTGAATTTTAGAAATAATTTCTTCTGCGCCAACATGGTCGGCTCCAGCTTTAACAGCTTCATCTGCTTTATCACCTTTAGCGATAACCAAAACTTTAATGTTTTTACCTGTTCCATTAGGAAGAACAACAACTCCTCTAACTTGTTGATCAGCATTTCTGCCATCGACACCAAGTCTTAAGTGAAGTTCAATGCTTTCGTCAAATTTTGCTTTTGCGGTGTTAATTGCAAGTTCAATTCCCTCAAGTGGTTCATAAAGTTTTGAAGAATCTACCATTTGATTTATAGCCTTAGCTCTTTTTGCCATAATCTTCCTCCTAATCAACCACATCAACGCCCATGCTTCTTGCACTGCCAGCAATCATGCTACAAGCAGATTCAAGAGATGTTGCGTTAAGGTCTGCCATTTTGAGTTTTGCAATTTCCTCTATTTGCGCCCTTGTGATTTTTGCGACTTTTGTTTTGTTTGGTTTTGCTGAGCCACTTTCAATTCCACATGCCTTTTTAATTAAAACAGCAGCAGGTGGAGTTTTTAAAATGAAATCAAAGCTTCTGTCTTGATAAATTGTAATCACGACAGGAATGATAAGTCCAACTTGAGCTTGAGTTTTATCGTTGAACTCTTTTGTAAAAGCAGCAATGTTAATTCCATGTGGTCCAAGTGAAGAACCCACAGGAGGTCCAGGTGTTGCTTTACCAGCTGGCAGTTGAAGTTTAACCACTGCCGATACTTTTTTTGCCATTTTTTCTTCTCCTTTATAAAGTTTTTAAAGTGGTGTTATATGGATTTTACAATCCTCCCACATTTGTGGAATTTATCCACTATATTTTAAAGCGAAAATCGCATTAAAACCTTAATCATTGATCTTTCTAATTTGAGCAAATTCCAAATCAACTGGGGTTTCTCTTCCAAACATTTCAACATTAACTTTTACCCTTTGATTTTCGTTGTCAACACTAAGCACAACCCCAATCATGGTGTTTAATGGGCCGTCTATAACTTCAATTTTGTCACCAACTTCCAAAGATACTGGAACATTGATTTTTTCTAGACGCATTTTCTTTACTTCATCTTCTGTTAATGCAAGAGGTCTTCCCTTTGGACCAACAAATCCAGTTATTCCTCTGGTTCTAGTAACATTATGCCAAAGGTCATCACCATAAATCATTTTAACAAGTAAATAGCATGGCATAATTTTGCGTTGAACAAGTTTTTTCTTGCCATTTTTTTCTTCGATAACATCTTCCATTGGAATCAATATATCAAAAATTCTATCCTGAAGATTATATTTTTCAACCACAGTTTCAAGATTTTCTTTGGCTACATTTTCATAACCAGAAAATGTGTGCAAAACATACCACTTAGCTTCATTGTTTTCCATGTGTTTCTCCTTAACCCAAACTTGAAGTAAACCAATTGAATAGCAAACTTAAAAGTCTATCTATTCCAAAAAGGATAACAGTAAAAATAATGACAACAGCAATAACAACACCAGTCTTTTTAACCACTGTCGCAAAACTTGGCCATGTAACCTTTTTAAGTTCTGAGTTGGTTTCTCTAACTTTCTTGGCAATTTTAGAAGGCTTTTTTTCCTTCTTTTTTTTCTTGTTTTTGCCTGCCTTGTCTTCCTTTGTCACATTTTTTTTAGTTTCAGCTTCATCATTTTTTTGAGTCACCTTATTTTCAGCGCCAGCCAGTCCCTCATCCAAAGCAGAAGGCTGTTCAAACTTTGTGCTATCGCTTTCGTTAGAAAGTTCATTGGCATTTTTTACATTTGATTTTTTAGACATAATAAACTCCTAAATAAAATGAAAACTATTTTGTTTCTTTGTGAAGAGTATGTTTTCCACAACGACTACAAAATTTATTGATTTCAATTCTTTCAGGATTTGTCTTTTTGTTTTTTGTTGTAGCATAATTCCTTTCTTTGCATTCTGTGCAAGCTACTATAATTTTTGTTCTTGATGGATTTGCCATTTTTATCTCCTAAAAAAATATGCCCTTTTTTGAGCATCACGAAGATTTTATCACACACACTTAATTCTGTCAACTAATTTTTTTAATTTATAATTATTTTTTTGTTTGTAAATATAACATCAGTTTTGCTTGAATGGCTTTTCATTTTCACACAAAACTCCCTAAAAATTTATCTTTTCTGTTCTTCAACAAGATTTCAAAATCCTTTGTTTTATATCTTTGCGCAATTCTTTTTCTCAATCAAAAAAAGCATTTGTTTAAATCATCAATGTTTCCACAAAATAAAAGTTTTGTCATTTAAAATCCACAAATATGCATCTTGACAATTGCTAAACTAAATGTTATACTTTGCTAAGTTAAAAATTATTATTATTAATAAATGTTCTTGATTCATATACTTAATATAAATTTTTGATATATAAAGGAGTAAACATGGAAAAAAATAAATTAGAAAAATTTTATTCATTTACATCATCTTTATCAGAAGAAACCAAACAAGATTTTCTAGACTATTTATCAAATGGTGAAACACCTTTTTATCTTATGCAAAATTGTTCCGACACCAAAAAAGTTATAACAAGATTTCAAACAACAACAAACTTAAAAAGTTTTGGCTCACCTAAAAAGGTAAGCGATTTGCAAACTGGAACTTTTAGGCCTGTTTTAAATAATGTTCCTTCTTATACAAAAAATGGAAAATACACACCATTTGCTTTGGTGATGAATTCATCACAAATTGGAAAAATCAAATATCCAATTATTTCCTTTTTAACAAACCAAAACAAGATTGAACAAGATAAATTTTTATGTTCAAATTATGAAGCTGTTAAAAATTCAATTTCTACTGCTTTTTCAATCAAAATTTTAGAAAAGCCAAAAAAAGAAAAAAAATATACAAAAGACAAAGATTCTATCTCTTTCTTAAAAAATAAAAAGTTTAAAGGATTTTTGAAATATCATTCAACAAAAGCTTTAAAACTTTGCAAAACAATTTTTACTTTTGGCATTAAAAAATACAAAGGGACAAAATTAGACAAAGTTAAATTTGGAACAATTTACTTAAGGCAATATGATAGAATAAACGCAACTCAATTTTCTCAGGTCGACAAATTAACCAGCATTATAAGCAAAATTTCAAAAAGAGCATCTTCACTTGCGATAAAACAACTGAAAATTAAAAAATCAATCAATGAATACGACAAAACCTTATTTTTAACCCAACTTTTAACAACGCTTTATGTTGCAAGAGCAAACAGCTATGGCTCTACCGAAGTTGACAAAAAGGTGTCAGACTCACTTTCTCTTCAGATTTCAAATTTAATTGCTTCAATGGGCTCAAATGTTGATGTTCAAAAAGCTTGCAAAGCATCTGCCGTAGCAACGGGATATATTTTAGAAAAAATGGGAAAAACTCCTCAAGATATTATTGATGGTTCAAATAGAATTGGAAAACCATTATTTATAGAAAGTGAAATTCCTACCTATTATGAAGTTATGTTTGCCAAACATAATCCAGCACTACTTCAAGAAAAATTAGATTTAGCTTTAGAAAAAAAGAACGAAAATGTTGAAACAAATGTGGAAGATAACAATGAAATTCAAACTCAATCAACTGAGGAAAAGTTTGAAAGTAAAAAAAGCTTAAAAACACTTTCTAGAAATTCCGCAAATAAAGCTTTCACTTCTGCTTTAGAAAAAGCCTTAACATCCCTAAGCAAAAAAAATATAAGCGCGCTTTCAAAAGAGAATATATCTAAAGCAAAACTTGCTAGCGAAGACAAAAATAATAAATTTATTGAAAGTTTTTTATCGTTTTACAGCATTTCAAAATTAAATAATTTTGATGAAACAAGAACTCAAAAACAATATGACCTTTTAAAACAAGGATTTTCAAACAATCTAACCGCTGATGATTACGCAAAAATTTTGGCAAAAAATTTAGTCGACAAAAAAGAAAAATTTTTAAACACATATTTTGAAGAAAATAAATTAAAATCTTGTTATAATTTTAAAACAAACGCAGAACTATTTGAAAATTTTGAACTGAACAGTCAAGGAGCAACACTTCAAACAAAATTAAAAGATTATATTCAAAGCATGATGAAGTTGATGAACAATAAATTGACTAAACAAGAAAAAGAAAAAGAACGGGCTAAGAAAGAACTTGCAAAGCAAGAAAAAAAAGCTCAAAAGAAATCAGAGGAACCAACACTTTAATTTATATGTTAAATAAAAAATTAAGAAAAGCTTATGGCTTTTCTTTTTTTAACGAAATAAGGAGCTTTAATTTCTAATTTTTAACTTTTTTATTTAACTCTTCATCCATTAAATATTCTGATATAGAAATCTGAGAGGATTGAGAATTTGGCACTTCAACAATATTTTTTTCTTTAACAGGTTCATCTATTTCAATTATAATTTCTTTTTTTCTTCTAACCTTTTTAGCATTACAAAATTTAAAAAAACATTCCCCGTCTTGCGATTGAAAATAAACACCAATAAATTTTTTATTTTTATTTTCAATCAAACTTTGAGCCGCCCTTCTTCTTGCCCCACCAATAGGTTTTATGCTGTTTTTAGCCTTTATCTCAACGAAAACATTGTATGCTCTAATTCTTCCTGCATTATCCACTATGGTGGCTCCATCATAATTAAGCATTGATATTATTAAATCACTAATACCAATTAATTTAGCTTCACTATAACTTTTAGACTGCAAAAACAACTTACTAAGCTCAATTGGTTGCTCAAGCCAAGTTCCATCCGCAAGAGTTGAGTCATTTTCAGGTTTATATTCTTTATCAACCACAAGGCAAATAGCACCATGCAAATTTTTAAAGACTTTTTTAAAAATATTTTCATATAAAATTTTAATTTCTTTCAACTTTCTATTTGTAGTTTTAAGCTTCGAAACACTCTCTTCAACAAAGCTAGCAATGACATCATTCCAATTCGCAATTGAGTCTTCATTAAAGCTAAAACTGATATTATTAACATTGCCTTTTATGCCTTCTAAAACAATTAAACTTTTGTTGATAACCTCCAAAGTAAAAAGCGAACACTTATTTTTAATCATTTCTAATGTTGTGGATTCAAAAATTAACTCTTTAATGTTTTTTTCTTTAAGACTATTGAGTGCTTTAATCAATCCATATTCAATATATCCATTAGTAAGATTAATACTAATTGCCCATTCATTTCTACAAAAAGCCATTAATGTTTTTATTCTATGATTAAACCTCGAAGCATCAACATCTTTATAAAACACCAACTTGTAAACATTGGGGATAGACTTTGAAACAAAATTAATGTTATTAGAAAAAATAATTGTGGGTCTAATTTTACTTCCCTCTTCTTCATAGTTTAAAAATTTATAAAAATAATTTAACAAATGGTCTTTCATGTCCAAATCAAAAGATGAAAATTCCTCATTAATAAATTTTTCAATTGATTGTCTAGCTTCCAAATAAAAAATATTTTCGACCATTTTTACCCCATTTTAATTCAATTATTTCTTATTTATTTTATTGTATTTTAAAAATAAAAAAAGGTCAATATTTTTTTAAATTATTTTTTATTTTTTTTTATTTTACAATGTAAACTAACCACAATTTTCACAAAATTCCAATTCTTTAGACAAACGCACATCTAACGGCCTTAAACGACATTTATTAAGTTCATTAAAACACTCTAAACAAAATTCAGCCAAAGATTGTTCTCCAATTATAATTTAGAAATTTAATGAAATAATTATATAAGCACCATAGTGCTTATGCCAATTAAATCAATTAATAAAGTGCTAACCTAAAATTAATGAAATTTAAAGATATATTAAGAGAATTAAGACAAGAAAAACATTTAACTCAAGCTCAACTTGCAAAAGAGTTAAATGTCAGTCTTTCAATTGTCAACAAATGGGAAAACGAAAAGAAAAATCCAAGTGTCGACACACTTATAATTCTATCAAAATATTTTAAGGTCACAGTTGATTATCTTTTAGGTTTAGAAAATTAATAACCGAAAATTTTTAATTTATCTTCTATTTTTTTCTCCAAGCAATTTATTGCAAATTTGCTATGTACTCTCATGTCAATTTCAATAGGATTGTCGAACATACTTTTTTTTAAATTAGCAAGATAACAAATTCTAAGGTCGGTGTCTGTATTAATTTTAATAATATTGGTTTTTGTTGCAACATAATTTAAAAGTTCTTCATCAACTCCTTTTGCATTTTTTAATGCGCCATGATAAAAATTAAAAAGTTCAACATCTTGCCTATCAACCGAAGATGCGCCATGCAAAACAAGCGGAAAATTTTTAAGTCTGTTTTGTATTTTTTCCAGAAGATTAAAATTAAGCTTTGCTTTGCCATCAAATTTATATGCTCCATGTGAGGTGCCGATTGCAACAGCAAGCGAATCAACATTTGTTCTTTTTACAAATTCCAAGCATTGATCTGGATTTGAGTATATGTTTTGATTTGAACTTACCTCGTCTTCAATTCCCTTTAACATTCCAAGTTCCCCTTCCACTTGAACATCGAATTTGTGTGCAAAATCAACAACATTTTTTGTTAGTTCAACATTTTCCTCAAATGACAAGGAACTACCATCAATCATAACCGATTCAAAGCCTTTTTCTATGGCTTTTTTCGCCATGTCCAAACTTTTCCCGTGGTCAAGATGAAAGTATATATTTTTATGACTTTGTTTTACCGCTTTAACAATTCCATCAAGATATTCCCTCATAAATTTAAAAGCGCCCTCACTTACACAAGCCAATATCGGACATTTCATTTTTTCACTAACATTTATAATTGAGTTTAAAACATCCAAATTAGAAAAATTAAAAGCTCCTATTGCATATCCTTTAGAAAGTGCATCATAATACAAATTTTTAACAACCATAAAAACTCCTATATTTTTTAGTTTAACACATAAAAAAATAAAAATAAAACAAAAGTTCTTAAATGTACAAACACATCATAAAAATACTATATGAAAACAAAATTTAAAATTTCGCTTTGTCTAATTGTATTCTTTTTAATAAGTGGACTAACACTTTCCGCATGCACTTTTAACCTAGCAACAAAAGTAAAACAAAACATTTCTGAACTGGCAGAAGAACTCTTTTTTGGTGAAAACGATGATGCATATGTAACAATAACATCAGGCTATAGAGAACAACCCTTTGAATATGATGGTGTTTGCAACGAAAGCGTTGATTTTTGTGTTATAGATGTGGTTTTTAAAAACAACCTATCTCTTAGCGAAATAGATGCACAAATTACAATAAATGACAAAGCCCATCAAATAACACTTGAAAAAAATCCATTTAAATCTTCATTTATGTTTGATCTCCAAAAATCAATAGATGCCTCTGACCATATTTTCTTCACTTTCAATGAAAAACAAATTGACCTCACCTGCAAAAGCAAAGATTTTTCAATAAACTATGAAAAAGCTCTAAATATTGGCATAGAAAACACACTAGAAAAACTAAAAAATTTGACTTCTAGAGGTAGTTTTAAGGGTGAATGCTATCTAAAAATTATTAACAATCCATTGCAAAATAGCAAACTATTCTATTGGTTCTTTTCAGTAAAAGGTCAAGACGGTTCAACATTTAGTGTTATAATCGACCCCATTACAGGTTCAGTTTTGGCAAAATATTAATTAAAAAAAATCCATGCTTTAAAAGCTCACTTTTGCTTGGATTTTTTCATTAAATCTCTTACATATTGACATGCTCATCAATTGTCAAAAGTAGTGGTTTTCTAATAATAAGTCGCATATTCTCATTAATATTAGATTTAAAATTAAACTCCAATATGTATATTTTGATTTTTTTAGAATCAGTTGAAAATATGACAATTGCACAAAACATTCTAAGCTTACATATTTTCTAATATAAAAAAATCCTACCAAACAATCTTTTAAAGTATTTTGGTGAGAAATTAATAAAAAAAGCTGTGCGTTTGCTTCGGAGTAGACAAGCACTAGTCCTCTATGAGTTTCATCTCCATCAAAGCAACCCTTTGGCAACCAAGTGTTCCGCTTAGTGTTGCTGCCGTCAAGCCCTCACACGGTTCACGAATCCTCCGCCCCAATGGACCTTGACTTCAACGATGAAAACGCATAAAAAACATAGCGTCATCTAAACCTCAAACCAAACCGTCAGTCCTGCATATAGTGGATTGCAGGTACAGGGAACCACTAACTCCCCACCTAGCACAGCAAAGTTATTTTACAATAAAAATTTTTGTAAATCAAGTGTTTTAACAAAAATGACATGAACAAATGCTCAATCCACATTTACTCCATTATTAAAAGCTCTATTAGATAAAAAGTAAAAAAAGATTGAATAAGTGGAATATAAAATTATTGCCAAAACAAAAACAATTAAAAGGGTTTTACCTGACACAACATTTGAAAAAATTTCATTAGCAACATTAAACATTGCACTTACAGCAAAAATACACAATAGTGAAAAAACAATGCTAATAATATAAAATAATGCAATCCACAGCAAACTTTTTAAAGCTCTTTTTTCATTTGCTCTATTCCCAAGTACAATAGCATAAAAAGTCATTGAAATAATTGAACAAATTTGTACAAAAAGACTAACAACAACTAGACTTATAAATCCTGCAACAGAAAAATTAAATTGCCCTGATAATGCTGTTAAAAAATTTGAAATTGCTTCTATTGTTTGAGCATCATAAAACATAATAAAAAAAGATAGAAACACAATAACTACACTTGAAAAAATTACAATCAGACTAGACAAGTATTTAGAAAGTAACAACTTTTGTTTTGAAACTGGAAGGGTATGAGTTAAATAACTTTCATCTTTATAAAAATTGTTGTTAAATCTTAAAATTATTCTAACAAAAGCATGAACTATAACATTTGCAATTATTGCATATTCAATCGAAGAAAAAATTATATAAAGCACTCTAAATGCAAAAATGTTTCCAAGTTCATTAAAAACTCTACAAATTATCGCCAAAATCAGACTTAAACAATAAAAAACAACCAGAACTTTATACATTTTTTTAAGGTCATATTTCATTAGTTTATTTAACATTTCAACATCCTCCTAAAAACTTCATCTACCGAACAATTATTTTTATCTCTGAGTTCATCAGCTTTTTCATGCAAAACAATCTGACCTTGGTCAATAAACACAACTTGGTCCAAGATTTTTTCAACATCGCTAATTAAATGTGTTGAAATTAAAAGGCTTGAATCTTCACTAAAATTGCTTATAATTGTTTTTAAAATATAATCTCTAGTAGAGGGATCAACTCCACCCAATGGCTCGTCTAATATGTATAACTTAGCCTTTCTACTCATAACAAGCACAAGTTGAACCTTTTCTTTCATTCCTTTAGACATTTTTGAAAGTCGCGCTTTTTCATCTAAGTCCAATTTTTCCAAAAGTTTTCTTGCTTTTTCAATGTCAAAATCTTCATAAAACTCTTTAAAAAAATTCAAAACCTCTTCCACCCTCATATTAGGCTCCAGATAGGTTCGCTCTGGCAAAAATGAAATATCTTTTTTACTTAACACCCCAACTTCATTGCCATTTACTAAAATTTTACCTTCATCAGGTGTTAAAAGATCATTTATTAATTTTAAAAGAGTTGTCTTTCCACTGCCATTTTTTCCTAACAGTCCCATAATCATTCCCTTTTCAAGCTTTAAACTTACCTTGTTTAAAACCTTTTTATTTCCAAAACTTTTACTAACATTTTCAATCTCCAATAAACTCATTCTTTCCCTCCATTTTTTAACAAATATTCTATAGCCTCTTTTTCATTTAATCCAATTTCTTTCATTTCATAAAAAAATTTTTTTGCACGATCTTTTAAAAGGTTATTTTTGACATTTTCAATAACTTTTACGTCTGCTGTTACATATTTGCCATTTGTTCTTTCAGTAAAAACCAATCCCATTGTTTCAAGCTCAAATAATGCCTTTTGAACCGTATTAGGATTGACACCTAATTCCTCAGCAAACTCTCTTATAGATTGTAATTTTTGATTTGGCAAATAATATCCACAAACAATCATTTTTTTTATATATTCAATAATCTGCAAATAGATTGGTCTATCATTATCAAAATCAAATCCCATATTTTTCCTCAAATTGTATTACTTTACTAATACAATAATACATTATTAATATTTTGTCAATAAAAAGATAACAATGGCTATTAAAATTTGTATAATATGAAAAAAGGAGTAAAAATGAGAAAAAACTTTGGTCCAAAAACCTGGCTTGTACCAATGCCTGTTTTAATAATTGCTAGTTATGATGAAAAAGGAACGGCGAATGCAATGAATGCCGCTTGGGGTGGAATTTCAGAGTATGAAGAGATTTCAATTTGCATTAGTAAAGAGCATAAAACAACTCAAAATATTTTATTATCAAAGGCATTCACGATTTCATTCGCAACAGAAAACTTTGTAAAAGAGTGTGATTATGTGGGAATAGTTTCTGCCCATAACATACCAAATAAATTAGAAAAAATTAATTTTACAACAAAAAAAAGTGATTTTGTAAATGCACCAATAATAAATCAACTTCCAATGACCTTAGAATGCAAATTTTTGTCTTATGATGAAAAAACCGAAATTTTAAAGGGAAAAATAATAAATATTTCCGCCTCCGAAGAAATATTGGAAAACAACAAAATTTCTTTAGAAAAATTAAAACCCATTATTTTCAATCCTATTAACAATAGTTATTATGTTGTTGGTAAAAAAATTGGTGATGCATTTAAAGAAGGAAAAAAAATAGACCACTTTAAATAATACGCAATACAAACTACGTGATGTTAAATTTTGCTTGCATCAAAATTTAAGTTTTGTTTACACAAAACAAGTAAAAACTGAAGTTTTTTCTTTATCACAGTTTGAATTAACATCAGTTTTGCTGCAAATGTCTTCGTTGCTTGCAGACAAAACTTCCGTTAATATAAACATAGGAAGTTAAATGTTCGTTTCACTCACATTTACTTTTGCTAACGCAATCTGCTTGATAAATCAAGCACTTCCTGTTTGAATTAACATCAGTTTTGCTTGCAAATGTCTTCGTCGCTTGCAGACAAAACTTCCGTTAATATAGGCATCCTAAGCCTTATTCAATATTTATTAATATAAACCTCTTCAAAATTTTGCATTTGTCAATTCTTATTCTTTTAACAAAAATCATGTGGATAAAATATTTTCTTTGTCATGATTTTTTGAATCAATTAAGCCTTTCTTCAAAGCCTTCTTTTTAAACAACAAGTGTTTTTTCTCTTCTTCAAGCTCATAAACTTGAGATTTTTCTTGGCTTTGTTTTAGTTCGTTTTCTAGCAAAGCAAAATTTTCTAGTTTAGAAACAAAATTTACAACTGCCTCAATGTTGTCTTCCTCTATTATGTTGTCATTTGATGAGTGAATTTGACTAAATAATGATTTGTCATTTCCAATTTCTGTACTTAAAAGACAAACATGATTTGCCTTTCTAAAAGGATAATGGTCACTCATAGACATAAAATTGCTTTTTTTTGCAGTTGCTTGAAATCCTGTTGTTTGTGACAAAACTTTAGAAAACTCTTCAACAATTTTAGTTGGTTTCCCAAAATGATATAAATTAAAATTTTTGCCTCTACCAACGCAATCTAAATTAATAAAGGTTTTTTCTTTATAGTTTTTATGTTTTCTTCTATGTGCAAAAGCCCCTAACAACATTTTTTCTTCATTATCAGTAAACACAAAAGCAACCTTGTTCTTTAAATTTTGTGGCAAATTTTTGTATCTATCCATGATATTCAACATCGCCAAACAACCGCTTGAATTATCATTAAAGTTAGTTTTATTAGCCCCTCCTAAAAAACCAAACAAATATCCAACAAAGGCACAAGACAAAATTGGAAGAGCGGTAAGAAAACAATTTGAATAAACAATCATCGCATCATAAAGTTCAAATTTATATAAAATATCCATAATCTTACCAAGTGAAAAAATTAATAACGGTAGAGTTACAAAACTATGTAGTAACATATGTTTAACAAAAAATTTTGGAAGTCTTGGAGGAGTATCATAATGCGCGGTAAATATTACCTCTGCCTCATCTGGATTTCCAACAACAACATTTTTTGCAAACAGACTTTTTTCAATCTTACTCTCATAACCCATTTCGCCAGCTTTTTCTTGCACAAAGTTTCTAAAACTTTTCTTTTGACCCTTATGCATCCTCACACCAAAGTCTTCGCAAACCTCTTTTACGAACTTCATCTCTTCTTAAATATCCTCTATGTATGTTTATGTGCACATTATAACATATAAAAAATAATTTGTATAGATGTGCATATGTTATTATAATATTTTTTTTAATATAAAAATGCAAAAATAATTATATGCTCAATTAGCAAAAGAGTATTGCAAAATGAATAAAACTATAGTAATATATATATGCCTATTTATAAATTTAGACAAAAATTGTAAAATGATTAGGCATGAATAATTAAGTAAGAACAAAAATTATATGTTATTTAATTAAATAATCAAAATAATATCTAAAGAAAAAACATAAAATATAAAGGTTTAAAATGAAATTTAACTCAAAAAAGTATAACATAATCATTTGTGTCATGCTTATCCTTATTGGATTAGTATATTTTGTTACAGCATCTTTTTATTCTCAAAGTTGGTCAGACACTCCAAGCAATCCTGATAATCCCACTCCTCCAATAACAAATCCCGATGTTCCTCCAATAGATGATACTGAAGATGAAAACACAGATGGTGTTACACAAGCACCAGTTTTTAGCAATGGACATGACGCAATAAAATATGCAGTGGACATAATCAATTCTGGAATTCCGTTCATTTATCAATTTTATAATACAACCATTTCAGCGGATTATGTTAAAGTGGAAGCCTATGAAAAACTCTATAGAAATAAAAATCATGACTTAATGCTAGTTTGGTCGGATACTGATGCTAGCATTCCAGGATTTAGCAGCATTGCTAAAAAAAGGGGGAGTTTTTTTAGATTTGCCTATACAAATTGCGAAGAAACTAGTGACAGATATGTTCGTGACACAACAAGATATAATAGAAAAGAACAAACATATCAATTTATTGACAGTGATTCAATTTCTGGAAATGACAAGTTTAGTGAATATTTAATTACTGACAAAACTAAAGATTGGGGAAATTTTTATTTAACTGTAAACAAGCAAAATTCTAAAATTGTTTATTTTGACAAAAGCGACAAAAATAATTATGAAATAAAGGTTTCAATGTATCCTTCTAAAATTAACATGAACGACCCATATATTACTGCACAGACAAAAACAACAGGCTATGTTGAAAGACTTGAATTTGATTATCTCAATTTAACTTTTACTATTAGTAAAAAAACAGGCAGAATAATTAGATGTGTGAGAGAAGATTCATATACTTTGGTTTCAAATATTGCAGGAATTTCATTTTCATGCCAAAGTTCGGCAACCCATTTATATACTTACACGGAAACAGAACAAACCATAAAAGATTTAATAAAAGAAAACTTAAATATTATTTACTAAAAATGTGCTTCGGCACATTTTTTTATTGCAATATGTAATCAATTGTTAAAAATTGATTTAAGATATTAGTCATGCAAACATAGCATTACAAAACAATTAAAATGAATTCAATTTAACCAAGTTTTACCCACTCCTTTTATATGTGGAATTGAACATTTGAAAATATGTGCATATATAATTTGACAAAAACAAAATTGTTATAGTATATAATAATTATAGATATGTTATGTTAATATTCTTCTAACATTTAAACTTGATTTGTATCAGCATTATCTATCTAATCTATTTTAAAACTAGATTTCAAGGAGGAATAAATGACTTTTGAATTTGCAATAAATTTATGCAATGAGGACTCTGGGTTTATCTGTCCTGTCGCCTTAGATAATGGGAAATATTATACTATTGAATCTTTAAATCATAAAATACTAAGATTTGTCGAACTTACAGACCAAAGCTTATCTAAACACGGTGAGGTCATAAAGGCACAAACAAGTGTTGAAACTGAGGTTGGAAAACGCGATTTTTATGCTTTTTTGTATAAAAACCAAGTTTATCTTTATAAAATTAATGATATGGCAAAATATTTAAAAGACCTTAAAAAAAATGAAGAAAAATTAAGCGACTATGCCAATGAAGAGATAAAATCATTTTTTTCCGAATATCGTGCCTACATTCGCAAGAAAAAAGCAAAACTTGAAAAGAAAAAACAGGAACAAGGATTTGATTTTAATTAATTTAAAAAAGTTTATTTAAATTTTGCGTTGCAAGCAAATTTTAATTTTTAATTCTTTATTAAAGAGGCACTCTTGTTGTTCGTAGTTGAAATGTTTAAATTAAAAAAATCTAAAGTTAAACCTTTAGATTTTTTTAATTGAAGATTATAATTTATCCTCATTTTGTTCAAATAACAAAATGCTTTGTTCAATAACCCGTTTTGCATCCTCACTATCACCGGTTTTTATCACCTTAACAATTTTATTTTCAAGTTGTTTATAAACGGATAAAAAATGTTTTAGTTCATCTAAAATATGTGCGGGCAAATTGGATATGTCTTTAAAAGAATTATATTGTGGGTCACCAAAAGGAATTGCTATAATCTTTTCATCAGTTTCATCCTTATCTGTCAAAAAAACAACTCCAATAGGATAACATCTAACCAAACTCATTTTTTCAATGGGCTGGCTACAAAGCACAAAAACATCTAATGGGTCATTGTCTCCAGAAAGAGTTCGTGGAATAAATCCATAATTCATAGGATAATGAGTGCTAGTATATAAAACTCTATCTAAAATAATCAGCCCAGTTTCTTTATCTAGTTCATATTTGTTTTTACTACCTTGCTCAATTTCAATGCAAGCCACAAAATCATTAGGTTTGATTCTTGACTCATTAATATCTTTCCAAATGTTCATGTGTCCACCTCATTCATTTTTTTTAAATAAAGACCAGATTGGTCAAAATTTAAATTAGAAATTTTTTCTAGTTTAGTATATAAATTATCATTTACCAAAATCCCCGCCTTTTTCACAATATCTTTTCTTGATGTTGCATCTAAAAAGTCACAAAATTCTGAAAAAATGATTTCAGATCGCAAATTTCTGGAGTTAAAAAGATGATATATATCAGAAATCTTATGTTCTCTTTCAGCAATATTTTCTTGTTCAACATTAGAAGTATAAACAAACTCTTTACTAATAAAATCAAATTCTAAAACACCCAAAATATAATTTTTAAAACACAAAGCTAGCATCTTTAGACTCCTCCCCTTTCAAAAAAGAACCATATTTTTCTTTTAAACTTTGAGCATATTTTATTCGTTTATCCAATTTTTTAATTGCACTCGTATAATATAATTTCACAACTTCCATGCAATACAAAGGAATTGTTCCCTCTTTTATTTGGTTATAGTCATTCAGAATCTTGTCAAAATCAATATTTTTTATTTTTTGATAAAAATTATGAAGTTGCTCATTTCTAACAATTTCCACAGCAAGTTCATCTCTAAGAGTTTTTATAATGTTTTTATTAAACTCAATTTTTTGTTCACCACTAAAATTTTCTCCTAAAGGTCTACACAAAATCTTTCCAGATTGTGACACTTGAAATTTGCTCATTTCACTTTTTAAACCAAAAAGTGGCATTTTATCTTCCAAAAGTTTTCTTTCCAATAAAAAATCAATTTTCCCAGTTTTTAAAAAGTTTTCATAATTAGATTTAACTTTAGCTTGGCTTAGATTAAGCCCACAAATGTTGCCACAATCATAAAAAGGAGTAACACTTAAAGATTTATGCCCCAATTTTTCATCAAACATAAAAGATAAATTATAATAGTGCAAATCAGACATTGCAAAGACATATTGAAGCAAACAATACTTTAAAAGTTCAAATCTAATGCCGCTTAAATCAATCGGATTTTTGGAATATAATAACTGAAAAACCTTACAATAATAATCAACTGTATGATGAAAATTAATATTATATCCATTTTCATTGTCATAAAGATAATTAGCCAATTTATTATTAATTGTAAACCCTGAAAGTTCTCTAAAGTCGTTTAACTTAAAATTTTTTGATAATATTGCATCATACTTAACACCATCTTTTTCAAAATCAACCACCAAATATTTTGCATGATTTTGCGACAATTGGTCAAAGATTCCATCCATAATAAATTGTCCTGCATTTTCTAAAGTGTTGACATCATTGTCATTGTATTTTAGCAAATATTTATCCTTAGTTGGGGTTATTATCCAAAACTTTGCTCTTTTTCCTCTTCCATCTTCTAGAATTTTACATTTTATCCCATTAAAAACACATGCATCATAGCATATGCCATCTTCAAATATTGTATCACCAGTTTTCAAAACCACCCTATTGCACATTAATTTCTCCTAAAAGTAAAAGTTATAAAAAACTAATTTTTATTATTAATTATAACATATATAAAATAAATTTAAAATACATTTAAATAAAATAAACTTTGTATATTTTTCAAATAAATTTAAATTAAAATATTTTCAAACATTCGTTCGACGATAATTCATTTAAAAAAAAGCCAACCCAATTGGTTAAGCTTTATTAAATTTCAATTTTCAATTATTTTTTTTAAAAAATCTTTTAATCCCTCTTTAATTTCTTCATCTTCCAAACCCAATATGACATTAGCTTTTAAAACCCCAAGCTTATTGCCACAATCCATTCTTACACAGTTTGTTTTATAACATAAAACATCATTGGCATCTACAGCTTTTTCATGCATGGTTTTCGTGATATAAATTTCTCCGCTAGGCTCTGGTTTTGTCTTTTTTAAATAATCTAAAAACTTAGAATTTAAAACATATCGTCCAACAAGCGCCAAATTGCTTTGAGTTTGGTTTAAGTTTGGTTTTTCTATTATTTTTTTTACTTCATAATTTTCGTCACATTCACAAACACCATAGTTAACCACACTTTCCCTTGGAACTTCAACAACTGATAAAACATCTTTCCCTGTTTGTTCATAAATTTCAATCAAACTTTTAAGAACTGTTTTTTGAGAAAAAAACAAATCATCACCATTAAGCACCGCAAAAGGCTGATTTTTAATATACTTTTTCGCTGATAATACCGCGCCACCAGTTCCATTTGCTTTTGCAGTGTAAATTGTTTTAATTTTTAGCAAATTATTAATTGAATTAATCTTTTTATCCAATTCATAAAGTTGTTTTTTTAAAAGAAATTTTGAAAAAATTTTATTTTTTTTAAATTGTTTCTTAACGATGCTTGACTTACAATATTTTGGCAAAACAAAAATCACCTCTTCAATTCCAGAAGCATAAATTTCTTCAATAATGTATTCAATAACTGGTTTATTTACAATAGGAATCATACACTTTGGCAGTGTTTTAGTGAACGGCAAACACCTTGTTCCAAATCCAGCCAAAAGAACAACTGCTTTTTTTACCTTTAAATTATTTATAATAAACCTCCTAAATTATTTTAACTCTAAATGATAATTAAAATGATCGAAATTAAGTTGACTTAGTTTACAAAGTTTTTCATATAATGAATCCTTATTATTTAAATTGGCTAATCTAATAAACTTTGGATTTGAAAGGGCTTCCTCAAACTCCTTTAAAAAATCTGGCAGTTCATTAATTTTTATATTAGCACTAGACTTCAAATTATAAAAGATAGAATTATAGTATTTTTCACAAAACTCTTTTTCACCAACCGAGTTAGAACTATAAAACATTTGTTTGTCTTTTTGAACAAACTCGCCCAAAAGCAAGTCATTATAATAAAGTTCGATTTTCATATAAACTCCTAAAAATCAAAAGAAGCTTGTCTTTTTAAATTTGCCTCTTTCCTCATGTTTAAAGCTTGTTCAAGATTATTATATTGAAATTCAAAAAGGTTTTGTGCCACAAAAATTAAATCATCGTCAATTTTAAAATTTACTTCTTTTTGAATTTTTTTTTGCAACTCATATAAATTTAAATCTTTAAATTTTGTAAAAACATCATATAGTTCATTGTTTTTAACAATTTCGGCAGCCAACTCATTAGCCAAAATGGTTTTTTGCGAGCCTCTTATAAATGTTGAAGATTTAACTGAAAATTCAAAACTAAAATTAAAAGTTTTTTCTTTTAAAAATTCAAGCCTTTCTTCTTTATTTTTACACTCCATTAATTGGGCATAAATTTCATTAAACATAGAAGAATGATGAGCATAAAACATCCAACTATTATCAAACAAAGGCGCAAGTTTAATTTTTCCACCAAAACCATCTTTTTCAACTATATATTCAATATTTCGCTTTGCCCTATCTTTTTGTAATGTCAAATAATCAAACAAACACATTTTTAAAAGGTCGGTTTCAATATATTCGTCAATTTCTAAAAATTTATTTTGTTTAATGCTTTTCAATGCCAAAATCTGCAAACCTTTAACATGATTGTAAACCACATTACCAATACCTTTGCCAATAATCATTGAAGATTTTATGCTTTCATCTTTTTGCCTGTTTTCAATAAAATCCTCCGATAAAATTCCTTCAATACAATTCCCATGCTCATCAACAAAAACAGCGGGAAAAACATTAACCGAACTAACGCCAACTTCTTTTGCAATATAATTTGCCAAAATTTCACATTCATCATTTGTTCCAAGTTTATTAGCTTTAAACAAAAATCTTGGCTGACAATTAATCCAACATTGAAATTTATCATTATTATCTGCAATCAAGGATGTTTCGAAATTTTCAACATTTACGACAACTCTACCCTCGTCATTTATATTAGATAAATCAAGTTCCAAATCTCACCTCAAATTTTTTAATATTTTAACTCAAAATAAAAAAATTTTCAATATATTAAAAAGATTTTATAAAATTATAAACTCACGATTTTAGTCAGTTCATCCACCAATTTTTTCATGAGCGAATATCTCAACCACAAATTAATTATTGTGATAAAAAAATCCACAACTTGAAATATTTTCAACCTGTGGACCTTATCACAAAGGTAAATGTTCAAAAAGTTTGAATTTTTCCTTTGCAATATTATATTTTGCAAATATTCTGGTTTTATTCAAATTAATTTAAAATAGCTTTAATTCTTCTAACCCCACTAGAGCTCGCCTCTTCCTTTATAATTTTAAAATGTCCAAGTTCCCTTGTGTTTTGAACATGAGGTCCTGTGCAAATTTCTTTTGATGCATCACCAATAGTATAAACAAAAACAATGTCTGGATATCTATCAATAAACTGATGTTCAGCTCCAATTTTCACCGCATCTTCTTTTTTCATTTCCTGTTTTGTAACTTCGATACCTTGTTCAATCCACCCATTTACAATTTTTTCAACTTGAGCAATTTCTTCCTTTGAAAGTTTATGATCACAAGCAAAATCAAATCTCAATCTTTCGCTATTTATGTTTGAGCCCATTTGATGAGAACTAGCACCAACAACTTTTTTTAATGCTGAATTAAGCAAGTGAGTTGCAGTGTGAAACTTTGTTTCAATTTCTCCATGACTGGCAAGCCCACTCTTTGCCTTTTCACTAGCATTTTTCGCAAGGTCTTGATGCTGTTTAAAAGCAATTTTAAAACCTTCCTCATCAACTTTTAAACCTTTTTCTTGTGCCATTTCAATGGTCATCTCAATTGGAAAACCATAAGTGTCATATAATCTAAAAGCCGCTTTCCCACTTATAACTCTGTCAACAGACTCATCATAATTTGAATCTTTTGACCTCATAAATTCGATTTTTCTTTCAATGCCATTTGCCAATTTCTCAAATTCTTTGTTGCCAGTTTCAATTGTTTTTGCAAACTTTTCAATTTCCGCTTTGAAACTTGAAACAATAAACTCTTTTTTTTCTTTCATCAAAGGGTAAGCTTCTGCATAAACTTCATCAATAAAAATAGATGCAATATTTATTAATTTATCACTATCTAAGCCTATTTTTTTTGCATGTCTAATTGCCCTACGCATTATTCTTCTAAGAATATATCCAGCACCAACATTGCTTGGCAAAATTCCATTAATGTCACCAATTAGCATAACACTTGTTCTTGTGTGATCTGCAATAATTCTCATTGAACGAGTAATCTGTTCGTTGTCATCATATTTTTGACCTATTTGTTTTTCTATAAAACTAATAACTTCAGCAAATAAATCTGTTTTGTAAACATCGGTTAATCCATTTAAAAACATAAGCATTCTTTCAAAACCAAAGCCTGTGTCAACATTTTTGTTTGTTAATGCTCTGTAATTTTCACCTTCTAATTTTTCATATTGCATGTAAACATCGTTACCAATTTCAACATATCTTTTACATTTACAATTAATGTCACAATTTTCACTGCATTTTTCATCTACAAGAGGATAAAACCATTCGTTATCAGGTCCGCAAGGTGTGTTGACAGTTCCTTCAAGTTCCCACCAATTGTCATCTTTGCCTTGAAAAAAAATATTTTGCCTTTTAATGCCTAATTGTAATAAATAATTTGCCGTTTCATCATCTCTTGGAACATTTTTATCACCTTTAAACACCGTAGCACAAATTTTGTTTTTATCAAGACCAAATTCTTTTGTTAAAAGTTCAAAAGTCCAAGCGGTTTTTTCTTTTTTAAAATAATCTCCCAAGCTCCAATTCCCCATCATCTCAAAAAAAGTACAATGAGATTCGTCACCAACTTCATCAATATCAATAGTTCTAACGCAGCCTTGAACATTGCAAAGTCTTTTTCCTTTAGGATGTTTTTGACCAAGAAGATAAGGCATAAGAGGTTGCATTCCCGCAACATTAAACATAACACCTGTTGTTCCATCTCCAATTAGTGAAACCGCACCGATGTCAACATGTCCTCTTTCAGTATAAAAATTTAGCCATTTTTGCCTTAACTGTTTGCTAGTAATTTCCATTTTCCTCACCAAGTTTAAATTGATACCTTTAATTTTTTAGATTCAAATATTGTGTTTTAAGTATACTTATTTAATATAATTAAATCAAGTTTATTTTCACTTGAAAAGAAAAAATATTTATGATATACTCACAAAGATTAATTTCTTTAGGAGAATAAATGATACAAGTTATTAATGTTTCACTTCAATTTGGTGGAAGAGTGCTTTTTAAAGATGTAAATTTAAAATTTACAAAAGGTAACTGTTATGGCATTATCGGAGCAAACGGAAGTGGCAAATCTACCTTTTTAAAAATATTAACTGGCGAACTTGAACCAAACAAGGGCGAAGTTTATATTGACAAAGGCGAAAGAATGAGTGTTTTAAATCAAAATCAAAATGCTTATGATGAACACACCGTTTTAGAAACCGTATTAATGGGTCACAAAAAACTTTGGGAAATAGGAAAAGAAAAAGATGCGCTCTACTTAAAGTCAGACTTTTCTGAAGAAGATGGAATTAGAGCGGGAGAACTTGAAGCAGAATTTGCTTCACTAGGAGGATGGGAGGCTGATGGCGAAGCAAAAAGCCTTCTTTCTTCTATTGGCATAAGCGACAAATTTTTTGAAACTAAAATGAGTGAAATTGATCCAAAACAAAAAGTTAAAGTACTTTTAGCACAGGCACTTTTTGGCAATCCAGATATTTTGGTTTTAGATGAGCCAACAAACAACTTAGACTTCAAAACAACGGTTTGGCTTGAAAATTTTCTTTTAAATTTCGAAAATACAGTAATCATCGTGAGCCATAATCGTCACTTTTTAAACAAGGTTTGCACTCATATTTGCGATGTTGACTATGGTCAAATTAACATGATGCTAGGAAACTATGACTTTTGGTTCGAAACAAGTCAACTGATGCAAAGACAACTTAAAGACCAAAACAAAAAGGCAGAACAAAGAGCAAAAGAATTAAAAGACTTTATTGCAAGATTCTCTGCCAATGCATCAAAATCAAAACAAGCAACTTCAAGAAAGAAAGAACTTGAAAAACTAACTATTGAGGATATTAAACCTTCTTCAAGAAAATATCCATTTATTGATTTTAAGTTTGAACAAGAAATTGGAAAAGAAATTTTAATTGTCAAGAATTTGACTTTAAAGGGATTTTTTAACAACCTTTCTTTCAATGTTTCTCATGGTGACAAAATTGCATTTTTATGTTCAAACAGCTTGATTATAACAAAATTGTTTGATGTAATCACTGGCAAAATTCAAGCAGACAGTGGCACAGTTCATTGGGGAAAAACAATAAAATTTTCATATCTTCCACAAGATAATAATGACTATTTTGAGGGTAACAGTCTTTCAATAGTTGATTGGCTTCGTCAGTATTCAAAAGACCAAACAGAAATGTACATTCGCGGTTGGCTTGGCAGAATGCTATTCTCTGGGGAAGAGGCTTTAAAGCAAGTCAAGGTTTTGTCTGGTGGAGAAAAGGTGCGTTGTATGTTTGCAAAAATGATGCTTGAAGCAGGAAATCTTCTTTTGTTTGATGAACCAACTAACCATTTAGACCTTGAAAGCATAACCTCATTAAATAAAGGAATGATTAATTTTAGAGGTCCAATTCTTTTCACCTCGCATGACCAAGAACTTGTTGAAACAGTTGCAAATAGAATAATTGACATTAAAAATGAAAACACATTTGTTGATAAAACTTGTTCTTATAGTGAATATGCAAGTTTAAATTAGCAAAAATATATATTTATTATTTAAAATTAAAATATAATAATTATTAAATAATTAATATTTTAAATAAAAATAGCTAACTTTTTGAGCTATTTTTTTATTTTAATAAAATATAATTAAAATTTAAATTGAAGGATTTTTTAAAACAATTTTAAAAAAGACTTTCTTCCATATCTTTAGGCAATTCAATATCAAGCAATTTCAAAATTGTCGGAGCAATATTACAAAGTGCACCTCCACTTTTAAGTTCAACATCTTTATACTTTTCACTTGCCAAAATAAATCTAACTGGATTCATTGTATGACTAGTCACCACATCACCATTTTTGTCAAGCATAACTTCTGCATTCCCATGATCAGCAGTAATAATGCAATGGCCATCCACCGCAAGTGTTGCAAGAGCAATGGCATATGCACATTTGTCAATACATTTTATAGCGGTTTTAGTAGCTTCAAAATTTCCTGTATGCCCAATCATATCTGCATTTGAAAGATTAACTACAACAAAACCAAATTTTCCCGAAGCAATGGCTTCCATGGTTCTTTCTGTTATATCAAATGCTTTCATTTGTGGAACAGTAGAAAAATCTATAGTATCATATGATTCAATTAAACACCTTTCCTCACCTTCGTAAGGTTTTTCAATTCCACCATTTAAAAAGAATGTAACATGCGCATATTTTGTTGTTTCAGAAATATGAAACTGTTTCATGTTATTTTTTGAAATAATGCTTGCCAAATTATTTTTTATAATATTTTTTTCAAATGCAACATCAACATTTTTAAAATTTTCATCATATTCACACATCGTAACAAAATAAATATTTTTAAGATTTACAAGTTGCATTTGCTTGATGTTTTGTTCCGCTATGGCTTGTGTTAGTTCTCTTGCTCTATCAGCTCTAAAATTAAAAAATATAACACTGTCATTACTTTGAATTTTTTTTACTTTTCCAATAATAGAGGGTTCAACAAATTCATCAAAAATATTATTTTTGTAACTTTCCTCTAAAGCATCAATAGCATTTTGGTAATACCCTTCTGCTCTTCCCAAAACCAACATATCATAAGCTTTTTGCAGTCTATCATATCTTTTTTCCCTATCCATGGCATAAATTCGTCCACACAAGCTTGCAATTTTAGCCTTGCCTTCAATTTTGCTTTCAAGTTGACTAACAATTTGAAGCCCAGAGTCTTTAGGGGTATCACGACCATCCATGAAAGCATGAATATAAACATTTTCAAGACCATGCATATTTGCAAGTTTTACCAAAGCAGTAAGATGCTTAATTTTAGAATGAATACCACCATCCGACAAAAGTCCAATTAAATGAAGACTACTGTTAAATTTTTTACAATGTTCTATTGCTTTAATAAAAGCTTTATTGTTAAAAAAATTTCCATTTTCTATAGCAGTGTTTATTCTAGTTAGTTCCTGAACAACAATTTTTCCTGCACCAATGTTTAAATGCCCAACTTCACTTCCTCCCATTTGTCCACTTTCAAGCCCAACAGATTTACCACAGCATTTTAAAAGTGTGTGTGGATACATTTTTAAAAGTTTATCCAAATATGGAGTTCCAGCTTGCAAAATAGCATTACCATAATTTTCCAAACTGTAACCAAATCCATCTAAAATTAAAAGGGTAACCATAAATTTAATCTCCTAAAAAAATTATAGCAAATCAATAATTATTAATCAAACATGTATTAAAAACATTTTTCAAACAAAATAAAAACACATCACTTTTAAATCAGCAATGTGTTAATAACAATTAAAAATTAAAGTTATTTTCTTTTTGAGCATGTCTACAAATTTGGTGTGAAAAATCAATATAAGTTTTCAAAGTGTTTTTTACTATTTTTAATTCTTGAAGTTGAGCTTCAATTTGATTTTTTTTCTCTACAAAAACTTGATCTTCTATAAATTTACAATCTTTAAATTTGTCTTTTTCTTCTAAATATGAATTTAAAAGCCTAGTTTGAGTTTTTATACTATTATCCAAATTTTTATATGATTCTTTTAAAATCTTTTTCTCTTTTTTTGAAAGCTTAAAAAGTTCTAATTTAGCATAAATTTCATTTTTAATCTTCTTTTTCATTTCGATTTCTTTTTTTATAAAATCTATTTTTTTCTTGAGATTACAAAATGTTATAAAATCAGAATTTTTATCCTGATCATTTTGTTTTTCAGCCAAAGCTTCTAGCTTTTGTTTTAAAAGCATAAACTTGCTTTTAACATTTTCATAAGTTTGTTCTAAATTTTTTGTTCCATTATTAAGAGCATTGAATAATATTTCGTTGCTGAAAATTAATTTTTCATCTATGTCTAAATTTTCAGTAAAATTCAAATAAGGATAAATAGGCGAATTTTCATTTTCTAAACATGCAAATCCATTACAACCTAATTTTTTTGCCACAAGTTGAAGCAAAAATTTATTTTTGCAAGCCAATTTCGCATTGGATAAAATAGAATTGAAATTGATTTTGCTACTGTTTAAAAATGCCAGCCTTTCAGCAAATTCTTTTGTAGTCAAACTTGCCAATTCTTTTGAATAAATTTTTATCCCTGATTGAAAAATTTGTGTTTGAAGTTCATTTGTCATGTTTGAAACGAGTTCATCAATAAAGTTTTGTTTTTGTTTCTGATTGTCAAAAGTCTTCCAATTGTCATCAAATTCATCATTTGAACGCAATAAAAAGTCGTAAAAATTCATTTAATCTCCTTTTATAAAAAATAACACAAAACCATATCGATGTCAACCTAAACAAAAAATAAAGAGGAAGCAATTAGAATTTGACCAATATAATACAAAGCTAAATTTGGATAATATAACTTTCTATTCCAAGTTTTTCCAAAATAAATGAAAGACAAAATTAAATCTGAAGCAAAGAAAAAAGCAAATCCAATTAAAAGTAAAATTGAAAACAAAGCAAAATTAGATAAAATTGCAATTACAAGTGATTGAATAAGACTAGCGCCCAATAAAAATGAATAAATTGCTACAAAACCCTTACAATTTCCATAATCTAATTTAAGTAATTTTTCTCCAAAAATCACCAATAACATAATAATGACAGCACTAGCAAGAGCTATATAGAAAAAATTGAAATCATTTTCAAAATTTAAACCCACAATAAAAAATACATGTGCCAAAGAAAATGCAATCATTCCCGTTTTAATTACAATTGATTTTTGTGGAGGATTAAATTCCAACATTGCTAAAAAAACATCCCCAAACATACTTACAATTAATCCAATTACCATAAATAAGGAAAAATTGCTAAAATCACGATTTAAAAATATACTAACAATTGCCAAAATACTAAATAATAAACTTGATAAGCTTTTTAAGCAAAGTGAACACCATGGTTTTTGTTCATCTTGCCAAATAATATAAAGTGTTGCCGACAAAATTGCAAGGCCAAGCAAGGCAAAAAACAAAATATTATTCATCTTCTTCTCCTTCTTCAATTAAATTTTCTAATAGCACATCTTCGGTGGAAACATTTTGCAACTTTCTTTCAATAGTTTTAGATTTTTTGGTTGCAAAATCAATAGTAGTTGAAGCTTCATTTAATTTTTTTTGGGTCTTTTGTAAAAGCATAACAAATTTTCCAAATTCTTGTTTAAATGTTCCCAGCAAAGACCAAATTTCAGATGAGCGCTTTTCTATTGAAAGGGTCTTAAATCCCAGTTGCAAACTAGAAAGCAAAGCTGAAAGAGTGGTAGGTCCGCAAATTATAACTTTATACTGTCTTTGAATTTCCTCAACCAAACCAGCTTTTCGCAAAACTTCTGCATATAATCCTTCAAGAGCTAAATACATGATTGCAAAATCAGTTGTATTGGGAAGATTTATATATTTTTCACTAATCTTTTTTGCTTCATCTCTAACTCTTTTTTCAAGAGCCTTGCTAAAATGTTCGACCTGAATTGAATCTCCCCTTTCGCTAACATCAACCAATCTTTGATAATCTTCTATTGGAAATTTTGCATCAATCGGCAAAAGAATTTGTCTGTCATCTTTTCCAGGAAGCATAACAACAAAATCAACTCTTTCTTGACTATTTAACACAGTTGCCACATTGCTTGCATATTGATTTGGAGAAAGCATTTGTTCTAAAAGATTTCCGAGTTGAACCTCTCCAAAAATACCCCGTGTTTTAACATTAGATAAAACTTTTTTTAAATCTCCAACTCCTGTGGCAAGAGATTTCATTTCTCCCAATCCCTCATAAACCTCTTGCAATCGTTTGTTAATAAGTTCAAATGATTGATTTAGCCTTGTTTGCAGATTTACATTTAATTTTTCATCTACAGTTTGCCTCATCTGTTCAAGTTTTATTTCATTGTCTTTTTGTAATTTTTCTATTCCACTTGAAAGCACATTTGTTGCCTTTTCCAAACGGTCTTCATTGCTTTTTAAAATTTGCTCAAGTTTTATCACTTGTTGTTGATTGTTTTCTCTATTCAAAGAGGCAACTTGTGAAAGGCTATTAATCACATTGTCATTATAATTTTTAATTGAACTAAGCATAAGTTCAAACATATTTTTATTTAAATTAGCTTGCAATTCTATAGCGGTTTGAAGTTTTGCTAAATCTTGTTGTTTGCCTTTTCCATTTTTAAAAAGTAAAATTAAAACTATCAATAACAATAAGTTAATACAACCCAAACAAACACTAACTATTTCCCAAAAACTCATTTTTAACCTCCGCTAAAAGTTCTTCGCGCTCATTTTTTATTTTGCCTTCAAATACCTTGTTTAAAAGCTCTGAAAAAACAACAGAATATTTTTTTTGCGCCAATTTTGGAAAATTTTCTTTTAAATCTTTGGCATTTATTTTTAAATCTTTAATTTGAATAGGAATTTTGAACTTGTTTATGTATTTATAAAAAAAATTATATTTAAAAAAAACAAATTTATTTTTCTTTATTAAAATTTTTGAAATTTCATCAAAATTATTATAATAACGGAAAAAAAATTCTTTGTTGTTCATTTTATTTAATGCATCAAAATAACCACAAACAACATCAATGATTTTTTTTGACTTCATCTTTGACAACATAAGCCCATCTTGAGAAAACTGTGAAGCAAGATAATAGGAAATGCAGTCAGGATTAAGCGAATTTATAAGATCAATCAAAAGCCCTTCAAATCGTTGGTTAGTATTAACCTTTTTGACCATTCTATATCTAATATGGCTTACACTATTAAATATATTTGGCCAAATTCCCAAATAATTTAAAAGTTTCAAGCCTCGAAGATAGGCATTTTTAGAAGAACTTTTATATCTCTCACTACTATTTAAAATCAACATGAGTTCATCATATTTTCTTTGCCCAGAAATGTCATTTAATCTATAAACCATTTTTTTTGCGGTCATTAGAGTTTCTCTTGAAATAGAAAAGTTTAGTTCAGAAGCAATTCTAATCATTCTAAGAATTCTAAGCCCATCATTTTCAAAAACAAAGTCAGGACTTTCCAATGTTCTAATTCTCTTCTTTTTTAAATCATACATTCCTGAATAAATGTCAATAATTTCTTCTTTTAAAATATTATAATAAATAGCATTTATGGTAAAATCTCTTCTTTTTGCATCTTCTTGAAGTTCTGTAGTAAATTTAATTTTAGATGAAGAATGTTCGCCGCCAATAGGATTTGCCTCTTTTTTAAATGTTGTATGTTCCCATATCTCATTATCACAACAAACAAGTACTGTCCCCAACTTTTTTGATTTATCTTTGATTGTAAAACCACTGCCCTTGCAAAGTTTTTCAAGTTCAATTGGAGTTAGTTTAGATGCTAAGTCAATATCGCTGTTTTTTAAACCTAAAATAGAATTGCGCACAAAACCACCAACTATAAACATGTCGGCCTTTTTTTGCACCAATTTTGCAAATTTAATTAAATTATCACTAACCTTTAATCGCATCTTTTTCTCTATTTAGAAATAATACACCAAGTGTATCTCTTCCACAGTGGGAACAAATTGTACAACCAGCTTGAGTTTCATAAACCTCTTTAAAACCATAATCTTTTAAGATTTGAATAATCTTATCCGTTGCAGCAACTCTTGACGAATAGGTAACAAAAACTCTATTTAGGTTGGGGTTATTATCATTTAAAAGATCATTACAATATCGCACTAAAACATCATCTAATTTGCCCATATATTTTTTAACAACCTCCATTTTTCCGTCAATAAGAGCGATTTTTGGTTTAATCTTAAGAAGATTTGCACCTAAAAGTGCTATGGCAGAACATCTTCCTCCTTTATGCAAATATTTTAGTGTATTCACAACAAAAGAGGCTTGGACTCTTTCAACCTCTTGTAATAGTTCATTTACTATTTGTTTAACTTCCAAACCCGCTTTGATTTTTTCGGCACATGAAAGCACCAACAATCCAATTCCTGTTGAAAGACTCTTTGAATCAATTACAAACACATTTTGACAATTTTTTGCTGCCATTTCGCAATTTCCAACAGAACTTGTAATTCTAGAAGACAAGGTTATGTGAATAACCGCATCATAATCTTTTAAAATATTTTTAAAATAATCTTCATATTCACCAACTGTCAGAGCCGCCGTTTTAGGCAAAATTCCATTTTTGTCAACAAACTCAAAAAGTTCTTGTGACGAAAGAGAGCCATCGTCTTGATATTCCTCCTCTCCTAATATCACATGATAAGGTATGATTTTAACATCATATTTTTCAATTAGGTCTTTAGACAAATCGCAAGTACTTTCCGCTGAAACAGCAATTTTCATAATTTTCCTCCTTAAATTAAATTTTTTTAATTCCGAATAGATATAAAAAGTATTGAAATATAAAAAACTTTTGTTCTTTGATAATTACATCAACTCTTCCAATTAAAAGGTTTTCACTAACGGAACCATAATTAAAACAATCAAAACTAGCAGTTCTATTATCGCCTACATAAAAAATTTCATTATCTCCAACAACATAAAAAGCAATTCCTTCAACAATTTCAACATTGTCTTTTTTTGAAACTAAATTTTGAAACTTTTCAAATGCGTATTCATTTACCATTGGATTTTCCAAATAGTCTTCATTAATTTCATAATAAGTTTGCAATCCTTTAGGAATTCTGACTAACTTCCTAATAATTTCGCCATCTTCCACTTTTGTAATAAAACCAATTTTATCACCGCCAAGACCAATTACCCTTTTAATAACTGAATAAGATGTTTGCTCATTTCTAATTACTATTATATCTCCAACTTCAATTTTTGCAAAACGATTAACATATACTGCGTCATTAATACCATTAGGGTTTGTATTTAATGTTGGTGACATAGAACTGTTTTTTACAATAAAATAAGAATAAGTAAAAAAATTTATCATTATAAAAGTAAAACAAAACAAACCCGCCAAAAACAAAAAAATATTTGGCAAAATATCCCATCTTGTTTTTTTTACTATTTTGGGATTATAAAGAGTGTTTGACTTTCTAATGCTTTTAATCATATGTGCAAACATTATACCAAATTAAAAAAATAAAGTAAAAATAAATCATGTCTTAGCTACAAACTAACTATAAAAAAACAAAAGGCTTGCGATTGTTTTACATTTAAATTTATTCTCTTCCCATTATTGACAAAATTCGAGCTTTCATTTAAAATGAAAACAAAGAGAGGAAGCTATGGCGAAAAATCAACATGCCGAGTGGCTTAAAGAAAAAAGAAAAAAATTAAATTTAGACAATGTTAGTAATGATCCCCTTCTTGAAGCCACGATAACAAAAAGCAAAGCAGATGATCCTTCATATTTTAAAACTATAAACATAGATGCTCGCATGCATACTTCAATTGTTTTGGCAGATTTTTCAGACGTTCATATTGGTGATCCAAATTGTGACCTAGAAAAATTTATTAGATGTCTTAAAAAACTTAAACAATTAAATAATTGTTACATCATTTTCAATGGTGACATTTTAAATTTCGCAACAAGAAACAGCAAATCCAATCCGCTGGAAGACATTGCAAACACAGCAGAACAGCCAAAAATTATGATTAAAATTGGTTCGGACCCAGAAATTTTAGACATGATTGTTGCCTATATTAGCGGAAACCATGAAGGAGGCGATAGAACTCAAGACAATCTTCAAAACCCTTCTCATTTAATTACAACCGCACTAGGAATTTATGAACTTACTGCAGATCACATGTGCTTATTACAATTTAAAATAACCCCTCCCGCATCCCTTGGTTTAAAAGAGCCTGTCACACTAAAATGCTTTTCAAGACATGGAGACGGAAGGGGCTCATCTCCACTTGACATAACCCTATCTGGAACAAGAGTTTATGCAAATGCAGATATAATTTTAACTGGGCATTATCACGCAAATCAAGCCGGTGAAATGGCAATGGAATATTTTAACTCAAAAATTAAAAGAACTTGGTGGAAAAAGGTATATATAAAATCTTCAAATTCTTTTATAAATTACGCAAATTATGTTGCAAGTTCAGCCGCATCATTTTCAAATACCGAACCATCAATTTTGCATGTTTCCATCGCACCTAATTCATCTTTAAAAGAAATACCTATTTCCATGAGAAAAGATTTCCCTTCTTACGAATTTTCTTTCAGTGAAATACAAATTGAAAGTCCAACATTTGATGAATTAATAAAATATTACAATAAAAATTTTGAATGCACCTATAGTTCAATGAAAATTTTAAATGACCAAGCACTTACAATAAAAAAAGTTTTAAAAGAATCAAATGAAATAAACAAGCACAAAGGAATAGGCTCAAAAAATTTTAATTTAGGGGAATAAAATATGGCTGATAATGCTCTTGAGAAATTAAAAAAATCTATTGAAAGCAAAAAAGAAAGGCAAAAATTTGCTCCAAAATATATGCTTGTTAGCAAAACTGATGAAAATTATGCCGAAATCTTTGTCATTTCAGATCTTTTTTTAGGAATCACCGATGAAAAGGCAAAAGCAAAATCACAACTTAAAGATGAAAATCTTTCATGCCTCGCCACTTTAGAGTCACACTTAAAAATAATCGAACAAAATTATCCAAATGCAATGATAATAATTAATGGCAATATCTTTAAACACTTTTCTGCCACAGAAAAAAAAGATTTAAATCTTGAACTTCGCGCGCTCTATACCTTATTAAAACCATATAAATCAAAAATTATTTCTATTTGTGATGGATATAATGAAAAACAATATAAAATCAAAAATTCTTGCATTATCTATTCTAACAAAAAGAACAAAGAGAAAACAATTATTAATGTAAGCCCCCTATACATATTGTCAAAAATGTTAGGCTTGCAAAATAAATATCAATCATCCGCAAATTTTGAAATAGAACTTAATTTAAATAATGAATATACAAACCATACCAATCAAAAAATTTGCATTCTTTGCACAAATGGTTATGGTCTTGGTGAAACATTTAAAAGCACATTAGATAAATTAATTAAGTTGCAAAAAGAAAAAAATGGCTATGATGCCTATATCTTAAGTGGATATCGAAACTCTATGATTTCCAAATGCAGTGAATTGGTTGACTCTTCGAACCCAGAACAAAAATTAATTAAAAATTTTGTGCTAATCTCCACTTCTGGCTATCTTTCAAAACGCATTCGCTCAAATACCCCTGCCTATGTCGACAACAAATTATATCGTTTTGCAGTTGTGAAAAATCTTGATGCCAACAATATTAAGGGCAAAAACAATATTTCACAAACACCTTATAAAATTACGGTGGATCGTTTAGATCTCAATCTTTCGCAGACCTCACAATCTGAGTATAATATAACTCAAAAATATTTGGAACTTAAAAAAATAAATCAACACAATGCTCAATTCCTTATTGATTATATTCAAAACATTCTTAAAGAAATCAATGAAGAAAATCTTCGTGATATGGTACAGGAAATAAAACACCAAGAACAATCTCAGTTGGTCACACCTTTTAATAAGAAAAATTTTGAAGAAAGGGAGCGTTAATATGGATTTTGGAATTAGAAACAATGAAAATGGCACTTTTTGCATAAAATGTAATTGTAAAGTTGAAGTTACCATGAATTTTTGTCCAAACTGTGCAAATCCTTTAAATATAGATGCTTTTAAACTTTTTCAAGAAAAATTAAAATTAAATAATTTTAAATTATTAAAATATATTGCTGAAAACACTAAAGACGAAAAAACACTTAAATTAATACAAAAGCTAACAAAAAAAAATATCTGAAATTAAATTTTTTTGCAATCATATTATTTGACAAAACATGCAAAAGAGGTTATTATATTTTTGCGCAAATTTTTAGGGGCGTAGTTAAACGGTATAGCGATGGTCTCCAAAACCATTATTGAGGGTTCGATTCCTTCCGCCCCTGCCAAAAAAATCTATTTAAATAAACCTTAATCTTTGGGTTTATTTTTTATTCTTCTTCTTGGAATCGAACCCCACGGGTTCGAGGCTGTCGCCCTGACCGCGACCAAGTCGCTCCAAAATATGTTTTCAGTTTATTTTAAACTAACATTTAATTTGCAATCAAATACAAAATTAATTAAATAGAATTATATTAATGATAAAAATATGATAATTGGTTTATAAAATAGCATTGAAAATTGTTCCAATTTTTTGTTTGTTAAAACAAACAACTTTTGCTTATCGCAAAAGCAATGCTTTTTGGTACGGGCGGAAATCCTGCCAAATGCTCCGCGCTTGGCGATATTTCCTACTACATAAAAAAAGCTTATTAAAAGCTCCAGCTTGTAGACAAATAGCAATTTAAAATATGGAACACACTTTGGACATGTGCCAAAGTGTGTGGCCCTTGATAATTTTGACTCGGTGAGAGGCAAAATTTGTTGGAAAGAGGGAATTTTTCGTTAGAAAAAGGGAGGCCGATGCTAGAGCATTATTTGCTCGTTCATTGGTTGTGTCCTCCCACCAGACTGAAGACTTTTGTCTTCAGTCTGGAGTTTACTAAATGCTCTTTTAATTTATTTTTTATCTTTAATAATTGGCTTAGGTTTAACGATTTTTATAATAATTAGAGCAATTGAAATACCCGCCAAAATGGTAGTGACTGCAATAATAGTGGTATAATTTACCCCCTTAACCTTTAAAGCTGAAGTCTTTACATAATAGGTATAGATTGTGCCATTTTCTTGGAAACTAATTTGTGTAAATTCTCTCTTATTATCAAATCCATTTAAAATTCTCACTTTAACACCTTTTTCCAAACTTCTTATAGGTGTCAAATCATCAGTTGTTTTATAAAGGTCGCAAGTGGCAGCAATCTCAGCATTGGTTTCTAATACTTTAACTGGTGATTTTTCATTATTATTTATAACAAGTGTTTTTAAAATGTAACCAGTTTGTCCATCGATTTCTAAGGTATAAAAGTCACCACTTTCACCATTGATATTAACAACCTCGTGTAAAGAAAGGGTTCTTAATGTCACATCCTCTAATTCTGTTTGTGAAAGAGAAAAAATCTCTGTTGTGGAGTATATTTTGGCAGTATTATATATAATTCTACCCTCAAAAGGAAAGGCATCGTCAGCAAACACAATTCCCACTGGAAAAAATAAAACAATTAAAAGCAATGTCATTAACTTTTTCATAACAAAATTATAAAACAAATTTAAATTTTTGAAAAGACATTTTTCAAATTAATTGAGATAATTTTCAATTTAATATTTTTTTAATTTTGAAAATCATAGAAGAAACATCTTACACCTTAGAATATTATAAAACTTTATACAAAAATATTTACATTCATTTTTATATTTATTAAATTATTGAACTAAATACAATTAACTTATGAAGAGCTCTAGTAGAAGAAAGATAGAGTGCATTTTTTTCAAGTTTATTTGTTGGAGTGTTCATTACGGCAATTACCGCATCAAACTCCAAACCCTTAGCAAAACATAATGGAATTAAATTAATTTTAGCAAGCATATCACTTTTTCCATCAACATAATTTAGTTCTTCAATATCACCCAAAAACATATATAGTTTATCGCACAAACTTTTTGTTGGCGCAATAATTGCAATACTCTCAAATTTAGAAGATAAAATTTCAATTTTCTCTAATAGTTGTTTTTTATAATCCTCTGCCATTATGATTTCAACTTCATCACCATTTCTCAAAACATTTTCGAAATGCCTACCAATAATATTTTGAGCAAATTGACTAATTTGAACAGTAGAACGGTATCCCTTGTTTAAATTCACCAAACCACAATTTACAAACAAGGACTTTAAAAGATTCAAATAATTTTCATCTAAATCTTTATATAAACATTGATTAATATCGCCCAATACGGTTTTTTTACATTTATAGACCTCATTAAACAGCATAAAACTAAGTGGAGAATAATCTTGCATTTCGTCGATTAAAAGATGTTTGACATTCATTTGAAGATGCATACCAAAAATTTGGTTTTTAATATAAACTAATGCAGTTGCATCTTCAAACCCCACATTCTCTCGTTTAAATGGGATTCCTATGCTATACAAAAAGTCCTCATATATTGTCAAAATATCACAAGTTTTGAGCATGCCATACAAAACCTCTTTAAGCCTTGGAAGCACAAGTTCTTGTTTTTGTTGTGACATATCAAGTTTGTCTAAAATAAATTCACTTATCCATTGTATTCTAAGATAAATTGGTTTGTTTTTATAACTTTGATAAAACAACTTATCAAGTTCATTTTTGTCAATAACAAGATTTAAAAATTTTAGTTGACGAGCATTAAAACAATTTTCAGCAAACAAACTCAAATAAATTTGCAAATTTTGAGCAAACTCAAATCCTTCTTTATAAGCTACAAGACCAACAAATTCCTCATTTTCATTTGTTAAAACCCTTTCAACCATTTCTTCATAACTAGAAAAGTTTACTCTTCCCTCAAGCTCGCCTCTTAAAAAATTATCATAAGAAATTTGTGAAATATTATTTTCACAAAGCTCTGGCAAAACTCCATTAATGTAACTAGAAAAAATATTATTAGGTGAAATAATTAAAATATCTTCAGATTTAAGAGTTTCTCTATATTTATAAAGTAAATATGCAACTCTATGAAGAGCTATCGAAGTTTTGCCACTGCCCGCAACACCTTGAACAATTACCACATCAAAATCTTCGTTTCGAATAATTTGATTTTGCGCTTTTTGTATTGTTGCAACAATGTTTTTCATTTTTGTATTGGCATTTTTGGCAAGCTCTTGTTGTAGAATTTCATCATCAATTTTTATATCTGAATCAAAATAATATTTCAAAATAGAATTTTCAATTTTATATTGTCTTTTTAAAGATATTTCACCCTCAATTTTACCTTGAGGTGCATTATAAAAAGCACTTCCCTTGTCAAAATCGTAAAACATTGAACTAACTGGTGCACGCCAGTCTACAACAAGTAAATCATTTTGCTTAAAAACAGCGCCAATTCCAATGTAAAAAGATTTAGAATCACAATTTTTTTCAGCAAAGTCTATCCTTGCAAAATATGGATTGTTGCGCTGTCTTATTAATTTTTGCTTAATAGCTTCCATTCTATTTAATTTTTCGTCTTCTTCGTCTACTATTAGCCAATGTGACGCAAGTTCCTCTGCGTCCATTCCATATCGTTCATCTTGTATGTTTTGTTGGATATATTCAATTTTTTTTAATGAAGCATCAATTAATTTTGTAGAATTAGCAATTGCATTATCTAATGCATTTAAAACCTCTTGTAAATATTGTTCTTCTTGCATTTTTCTCCTCTAATGATACAAATTTAAACTAGGCAATTTTATAAAATTAATTATAAACCATTACACTTAATTTTTGTTCATCCTTTTTAACGCATACGCAATTTTCTTCGCCATTGTATTTGGCAAATTTTTGTATGTCTTGTTCTCTTAAATCAAAATTTTTCGCATTTTTTAAAATAGCTTTAATTTCAAAATCATTTTGTCTAATATTTTGTTCAATTGTAAAAGAGTTCTCAATACCGAAAGGCTCACCTTGAAGTATCTCCACAAAAATCTTCTGTATAAAACTTCCGATACCCTGAAAATAAGATTCACCATATAATTTAACTCTTCCATTTAAATTATATTGCATTTCATAGCATAGATATCCAATTTCAGGAACAAATTTAATGGAAATAGAACTAAAGGTATTATCCAGTCTATAAGTTTGTGTTTTTGTAACATTTTCTGCAGTTACTGAATCTTTCATATAATTTACATTAGACTGTTTAAAAAACTCAATCTCGCGAACATATTTTTTTACATTTCCTTGTGAATTTTTAATTTCTTTGCTTGCTGTGATAATTGTCTTTGTGTAAGCATTTGTGCCGCTTCCAACTTCAAATTGTGAAACCTGTCTAGACAAAGTTATCTTATTATTCTCGGCATCGATATAACTTTGATTTTCTGATTGTATATCATCTGAAAGAGTGCATTTTTGTACAATTCGAGCACTATAAACCCCTCCATCTGATTTTTCTATAGTTATTTCATTATTAACTTTAAGCCCAATTTCAAATATCGATTTTTCAACATCTGAATCCGCATTATCAATTAAGTTTCTTTTAAAAAAATCCAAATAAGAAACATTATATTTTTTTCCAGCAATAAGCTGTGTTACTTTATAATCTTTTAAACTGTCATATTGGAAAAGTGCAATAGTTTCACCTTTATTAAAAACATCTATAGTTGCAATTGTATCTCTAAGTGCATTTGATAAAAAATGCATTTTTTCATCATTATTTAAAAACACAATCATTTTTTCATCGTTTTGCTTAGAAATTTGCCCCAAAACAAAATTATTTGAGTTTTCTAAATCATAGTAATATTGCCAAATATCATAAGAGGTTTGTTTTGTAATTAATTTTTGAGGGTTTTTTGATTGTTCAAAGCATCCAACCATAAAAAAACAACACACAAAAACCAAAAGGGCATTAACAAATTTTTTCACTTTCCCTCCCTTATTTTTTTTATTATATCAAAATAAATTTTATAGTGCAAATAACTTAAACTTTTATTATAAATAATTGAACAATAAAAATTTAATAAAATAATAATAACAATTTAATAAAGCATACTACTTTAGTTGCATTTTTAAATTATTTATTTTAAAATTATCAAAAAAGGAAAAAAATATGGGAAATTTTGTCAATGTTTCTAAAGAAGGACAATGTGATTATATAGCATTAACTGAAAAACCATTTGAAAAAGTTTTGGCTATAGAAAAAAAAATAAGTCTACATCGGTTTAGTTTTGTTAAAAAATATCGTTCGTCACAAGTTTTTTATGACACAAACACAAATTTATTGGAAAAGGCTGGAATTGTTTTGAGCAAAATAAACACCCCTGACAAAACATATTTTATGGTTGAAAGACAATCTTTCTTGCCTAAAACATTTTCAAGAAGAAATGAACAGGTTTTTATACACGAAGTTGGCGCGCGCGACAAAGTTTCAGACCATGCATTTTATTTGGTAGATGGTATTAAATCTCTTTTCATCACTCAGTTTACAATTGACCTAGAAAATGTTTTAAAAAACATTACGCCTAAAATAATTTTAACTTATGACATACTCAAATATAATGTTTTAAGTGGTGGCGGATTTAAAGCAATTTTGCTTTTCAAAGATGTTAAAATTAAAAATCTAGAAACAAAACGCAAATTTTCAACTAAACTGCTTAATGTTTCACTAGATTGCCCGGACACATACATGACAGCTTTTAAATATTTCAATCAACAAATTGATAAATATTGCAAAGAATTTTTACATTTTGACGAAACTCTCTATGACTATGCACACAGAGTCACTAAGGCAATTCCACAAAAAAAATTGACCAAGGAAGAAAAATTGAAGCTTAAAAATAAAAATAAAATAATTGAAGAAAATATAGAATGAACAACAAAAAGAACTTGAAATTTGTCGAAAAATAGATTATAATTAAATTAAGGAGAAAATTATGTTAGAATTTTTAAAAACATATTGGTATTTTATTGTTGCAGCACTCTTAGTTGTTGTTGTGATAGTTTTTTGGGCTATTGAAATCCACAATTCGAAAAAAAATAAATCTGGCATTGAAAAACTTGAACTTGAAGATAAGGAACTAGATGAAATGCTAAATAAAAATTTAAAAGAAGAAAAAGAATCTTCTGTAGAAGAATCCACTCAAGAAAAAACCGAAAATCAAAATAAACCAAAATTGGAAAAGAATCAAAAAGAACATCAAGAAGAAAATCAAACAAGTTCAAAAACATCTGAAAATAAAGAAGAAACTCAGTCAAACAATTCTGAAAAATTAAAATCTTCTACTGCAAAAGTTAAATATAGTGTAACTTATGATAAAGATAAAAAAGATTGGGTGGTTAAAAAAGCTGGTAGCGAACGAGCAACAAAAAGATGTAAAACTAAAAAAGAAGCAATGGAAACAATAGAAAAACTTTCTTCTCATAATCAAATCAATCTTTCTGTTAAGAAAAAAGATGGGAAATTTCAAAAGCTAGATAATGCAAAAAAATCAACTTCTAAAAAAAGTTAGAATAATTGGACAACTTGAATTAATTAAAACTAGAGAGTTGAAATTTATGCCAACCTACTCTCAAAATTAAAATTTTTATGTTTTTTGTTTAAATAATGTCAGTTAAGTTCATGTTTCATACTTTTAGACAAAACAATAGATGACTAGGTAGTTTGCCTAGTTTTTTAATTATTCTTTTTCAACTTACATATTAAAATTTGGCACTTTAAAAACGGTCTGCAAGTTCATCAATGTCTCCTGCACCTAAAATTAAAAGAGTATCTCTTTTTTTCAAATTTTCTAAAATATAATTGTAGCAACAATCCAAATTTGCAAAGTATTCAACATTTTTTTTCTTTTTAATTAAGTTGTTAAATAAGTCTTTTGCTGTTCCACCTTTGATTGGTTTTTCTCTAGCCGAATAAGTTTTTATCACATAAATTTCATCGCAAAGTTCTAAAGCCTCTAAAAATTCATGCATAAGCAACTTTGTGCGTGAATATGTATGAGGTTGAAAAGCCACAATAAGTTTGCCGTTAATAAAGCTTTTGGTTGCTGCGATTACCGATTTTATTTCTGATGGATGATGTGCATAATCGTGCACAATAAATGGTCGTTTGCTTTTACATTCAAATCTGCGTTTAACACCTTGAAATTTTTCTATAGCTCTTTTAATGATTTTATTGTCAATATTATAATATTTACAAACAGCAATGCATGCTAAAGCATTATAAATATTATATTTACCAATTACATTCATTTTAACACTAAACAATTTTCTATTTTCAAAATAACAATCAAATTTAAATCTTCCTCTTTTTAAAGGAATTATATTTTTAGCGCGATAGCCACAATCACCAAATTTTATGGGATTATCAAGAGAAATATCCAATTTATCATTTGCCACAATAACTTTAGAATTTTTAGCAAATTTTTCAAAAGATTTGCACACATTTTCAAAAGTTTTAAAATAATCCAAATGTTCAGGTTCTACATTCAGAATAACGCCAACACTTGGACTTAAAGAAAGAAAATTATCTTTATATTCACAAGCCTCTGTAATAAAAAATTTTTCTTTGCCCAGTATCAAATTTGTATTTTGACTTTTTAATATTCCTCCCAAATGCGCGGTAGGATATAATCCAGCTAAAATAAATGTTTCTGTAATCATTGCCGTTGTGGTTGTTTTTCCATGAGCACCGCTAACCGCAATTATGTGATTATATTCTTCACTTATTTGTTTTAAAAGTTGTGCTCTTGAAAGAATTTTAATTCCAAGTTCTTTTGCCCTTGCAAGTTCAACATTATCTTGAGATATTGCACTATTATAAACAACAATATCCATACCTTCAACATTTTTTGCAGCATGAGAGAAATACACAACCACACCCGACATCGCAAGTTTTTCAAGCAAAGAACTATTATGAATATCAGAACCCGAAACATAATTCCCTTGACTTTTTAAGATTCTGGCAAGAGCGCTCATACTCACCCCACCAATCCCAATAAAATGATATTTTAAGTTTTTCACAATATTTTATATGATTTTTTATAATATTTTGTAAAAACATTTGCTTTTTGTTTTACAATTATGTACAATAGAGTCGCAAATACAAAAGGCAAAAACAAAAAAGGAAGGTATAAACACTTGAAAATTTCAGACATTAGAATTAGATTGGTAAAGAAAGATGACAGCAAACTTAAAGCTGTTGCATCAATCACAATTGAAGATTGCTTTGTAGTTCATGACATTAAAGTTATAGAAGGAACCGAAGGTATCTTTATTTCTATGCCAAGTAGAAAAACTCCAGATGGTGAATACAAAGACATTGTTCATCCAATCAACACACCAACAAGAGAAATGATTCGTGATGCTATCATAGCAGAATACGAAAAAGCGTTAGCTGAAGCTGAATAATTTTTGGTTATTCTTAACAACGCAAGTTTCCATCACCTAAAAGGGTGATGGTTTTTTATTTTGGTAACAAAAATAAAAATTTTTATAAACAAACTAACGCAATACATCTAAATTATTTGCAAAATAACTTTTACAGTAGTACAATTACATTGTACATTATAAAATATAATATAAAAAGGAGATATAAAATGCAAATTAAAAAATGCAATAAATGTGGCGCAATGATTGAGGTACTGCAAGAGTGCACCTGCCAAGATTGCGGAATCAAATGTTGTGGTGAAAACATGTCAACACTTCCAAAAAATCAAACCGAATTTGCTTTTGAAAAACATATGCCAGAATATGAAATTGTAGGAAATTATATAGTTGTAAAAGTGAACCATGTTATGGAGCAAGACCATTTTATTGAATGGGTAGCTCTTGAATCCGAAGAAGTATTCGGCAAGAAAAAACTTAAGCCAGACCAAAAAGCCGTGGCAGTTTTCCCATATATTCCAAATAGTATTATTTATGGATACTGTAACAAACATGGTCTTTGGTCAAAAAAAGTTGAATAACAACAATTGATATTTTTTTAAAAAATCTTCTAATATTTTTTATTTAATAAGGTTCATTATTTAAATTTATGAACGCGTTACAAATGTCATGCAATAAGGCTTTTCAGCAATAGCATTAACAGTAATACCATTTGCGATACACTCCCCCTCTTTATTAAAAATACAATGAGCCTTGCACCCAATATCCAAAGTTTTACTATCTCTTTGGGGCGCGTATTCTGGAGCTCTTTCAAACATTGTTTTACTTGTATCTGGCTCAGTCTTATTTGTTTTTTTATATGTGGTACAAACCATGTTACTCCCCACTAAAATTTCTTTTGCTGTACAAGTATATTTATTATTATAAAAACATGTTGTTTTTCTACATCTAATATCCATTATAGCTAACTCCCTCAAATTTTAGTTTGCTCTAATTTTGGGTTAATATACTGCTTTTTATTAAAATAATTTGAAAACTTTAAAAGCGGTTAAAGTTGTTTTACTTGCAAAAAAACAACAACTGTATTATAAATATAATAAGAGGAGAAAAATATGAAGGTAATTTTGACTGTTGATGTTAAGGGTAGCGGGAAAAAAGGAGATGTTGTAAATGTGGCTGACGGCTATGCAAAAAATTATTTGTTAAAAAATAAATTGGCCATTCTTGCAGATAAAGTTGCATTAGAACAAAATAAAGAACAGAAAAATTCAAAAGCCTATCACGAAGAGCAAGAAAGACAAAAAGCGCTTAAAATAAAACAAGAACTTGAAAATAAAGACATTTTTTTAACAATAAAATGTGGTGAAAATGGAAAACTTTTTGGAAGTATAACCACTAAAGAAATATCATTAGAATTAGAAAAATTAGGATATAAAATAGACAAAAGAAAAATTGAACTTAACAGTCCAATTAAATCAATTGGCAATTTTGCTATTATTATAAAACTTTATCCTAACATTACAACTAAGATTAATCTTTTGGTATCTCAAAGTTGATGAAATCTGTACATCTTTAAAAAGAAACAATGATTTTTAAAGTCAGTTTAGAAACTCACAAATAAATTTTGAAAATATATATTTTAATTTATTCCTTATTTTAAACATCATGATTATCAAAAACATCTCAAATGGATGTTTTTGATATTTTTAATTAAAATCTATTAAATGTAAACCAATTTTTGTTTAAAATTTTAAAATGTATATTAAACATAAATTATAGGCGCCTTTATAAAAAATGCACACCTTTTTAATAGTTTTTGCATACAACATTAAAAGAAAAAGGAGTTTTTATGCAAAAACAAAAAACCATTAGTCTTTTATATTTTCTATTATCAATTGTTTGTTTTTTATTTTATCTATTTCCCTACAACCAAATAACAATGTGGTCAATCATACCTGGAGAAAACAGTTTGTCAAAATTTAAACATTCCTTTACAGGCTTTCACATGTTGACAAACTTTCAAAATGTTATTGCAGCTTTTTTGGCCATTTTCCAAATTCTGTGTTTAGTTTGCATTATAATTTTATTTATATTTTCTTTAATTAATCTATTAAATGCATTTAATATCACAAATATTACCTTAAAAATTGGCAAATTAAATTTAAATGACATTTGCTTAGTTTTGACATTTATCTTACTCATATTGTCAATTATTGTTTTATGTTTAAATTTTGGCTTCATTGCTAATAGAAATAATTTTTTAGATAAAAACTACAATATGGAAATTCAAACAAAATATGCAACTCATTATTCAATTGCAATTGCCCCTATAGTGCAGCCTATATTATTGCTAATTTTATCTCTCATCACATTTATGAAGAACAAAAAGCTTAAAAAAAATAATTATTACAGAAAAATAAATAAATAAATAAATAAATAAATAAATAAATAAATAAATTAATAAATTAATAAAAAAATAAATTGAATATCCAAAACATAATTTAAAAAATGTTTTGGATATTTTAAGATAAAATTAAAAACTTTATAAACAGCTATTTCTAATTACAACTGGAAAGAGGCTTTTGTTCAATAGTAAAATCACCATTATTAAATATCTTTAAAATCGTACCACCTCTTTGCCAATTACTATTTTTGATTTTTGGATAGGCAATATAGTCAATACTCATACCATAAGTCAACCTAACACCTTTATAAGTTAAAGAAAAATTATTTGTGTGGTCGTGCCCACAAAAAACCGATTTAGTACTTTTTAATTTTAGTATCGACTCGAAAATCTTACCTCTATTCGCAGGACAACATATTCTCCACCAACATTTTTTCCCAAAATGGTATTTAACACTATCGTCACCACTTTCATATAATTTCCAAGCATCATTATATTCATTAAGAGGTATATGAATAAAAAGATGTGACGGCACCCGCTTTCCCTCTTTATTCAACAAACTTTGAACCTGGGTTTCATACCATGCCACTTGGTCATCATGAATATTATCATATTTAAGTGGCGCTATAGTTGAATTGCTATCCATACAAAAAATTGTGCTAATCAAGTCGTTTTCAGCATTTAAAATTTTAATAACATAATTACCTTGCCCTGTAATATTTTTAGGTCCCCGTTTAAACAAACAATACTTTAATGATTCAAAATATTCACTAAGTTCACTTTTACTTTCAGTAGCAAACTTTTCGGCATCATGATTTCCAAAAACTATTGCCCAAGGAATTTGAAATGCCTCAAACAATTTGCCTATAGCTCTAGAAGAATTATAATTATTAATAGTCATTGACATAAAAGAGGGGTATAATGTATCACCCGTTAAAATAATTAAATCAGGTAAAATATTTTTTACCAATTTAATTATTGCGTTGACAGCAAGAGCATCTTTTGTTTTTGAAACAAAACTACAAGTTAAATGTATATCCGACAGTTGCAATACCACAAGTTCTTTGGCCGTGTCGTTTTTTATATATGAATATCCATCCTCATCCGTTCCAAATTCAAGTTGTCTTTTTTGCACAGGTGTAACAGATGAAATGATATCAAAAACACTATTAGTTCCAACAATTTCAAAAGCAATAAAAACAAAAATTGCAACAAAAAAAGTTGCAATTACACTGCAAAGCATTCTAATTTTCAATTTTTTATTATAATCTGTTTGTTTCATATATCCCTAAATAATAAAAATAAATTAAAGCTCAATTTTGAAAACAACCTACATATTATAATTTTATATTATCGGAAGTTTTGTCTGCAAGCGACGGAGTCATTTGCAAGCAAAACTGATGTTAATTCAAACAGTGATG